>CAYTTY010000014.1:0-88444 GCA_964440935.1 uncultured Ignavibacteria bacterium
CAAGGCCCGTGGCACCCTGATCCAAACGGAAAGGATTTATGACAATTGCTATAGAGTACGTCTTCAATAACCCCCAAAAGGCGGGACTCCTGAATTGGAGATGGATCGGCGGGTCGGAACTCGCGCAAACGTAGCATGGGCATCCTGCCCATGCATGTAGACTGCTGGATTCCTCAAAGGACGCATGGGCAAGATGCCCATGCTACAAGATTGGGGCAATAATCCGGACCGAATATGTCAATCAGAGGGATGTTTTCGGGGGTATATTGCAAGAGGACCGGAGCTGGTAGAGAAAGGACTGTGGAGAACTCCAATGACGAATGATGTTGCCACATTAGAAGAGACAACCGTTGCCAGTTGTGCCCGTCCGGCTACTCCGGAGGAAGTCGCCCTGAGAGGGCGGATCCGGGAATTGAAGGAGCAGTGGGGCAAAAAGCTGGTGATTCTGGCACATCATTATCAGCGCAAAGAGGTTGTGCCGTTCGGCGACTTTGTTGGGGATTCCTACTACCTGTCCAAGATGGCGGCGCAGCAGGATGACGCCGAGCATATCGTCTTCTGCGGCGTCCATTTCATGGCCGAATCGGCCCGGATTTTGTGCCGCCCCGATCAGCGTGTCTATCTCCCCAATCTGCGCGCCGGCTGCCCGATGGCGGATATGGTCAATGATGACCAGGTTGACGATGCCTGGGACTGGCTGTCCGAGTTTGCCGACACGTCGAAGATCATTCCGGTCTCGTACATGAACTCGGCCGCGTCACTGAAGGCGTTTTGCGGCGCCAACGGCGGCGTGGTCTGCACGTCATCAAATGCGGAAAAGGCGTTCCAATGGGCATTCGAACGTGGCGAGAAGCTGTTTTTCTTCCCCGATGAACATCTCGGAACGAACACCGCCAATCGCTTAGGCATTCCGCGCAATGAACGCGTGATTTTCGATCCGCTGAATCCACCGGAGGATCCGGAACCGTTCGAGAGAGCGAAAGTCCTCCTTTGGAAGGGATACTGCCACGTGCACACCAACTTCACGGCGGCCCATGTCGATCAGGTGCGCGAGCAATACCCCGGCGTGAAAGTGGTCGTGCATCCGGAATGCAAAGAAGAGGTGGTCGACAAGGCCGATGCGGTTGGATCAACGGCGTTTATTACCCAGTATGTCGATGAGCAGCCGCCGGGATCGATTATCGCGATCGGCACTGAGATTAATCTGACTGCTCGCATGGCCGACGAATACCCCGACAAGACAATCTTCGAACTCTCCGGGCAGAACTGCCCGTTATGTGTCAACATGTTCCGCACCACGCTCGGCGATCTGGCCGAGTGCCTCGAGGATCTCGGTGAAAAGAACGAGATCTTTGTCCCCGACGATATCGCTCGTGATGCCAGAAAAGCGTTGGAGCGGATGCTGGAGCTGGGGTAGGCGGTAGATTTCTGATATAGCAATTGCCATAAATCCTTTCTGTTTGGATCAGGGTGTCTCGCTTCTCCTCAATCGGAAATTTATAATGACAACCGCTCTAACCCGGATATTTCACAAGCCCCACGGACAATCTCCGGTAACATGTTAACCCACTATAACTTGCGTATCGGAAAAGCTCGCCTTGGGCGGTTACACTTTGTCCCCCGAATTCTCGGATGCGACGCGAGGACACACTACAACTCCGATCAATCAACCGTTTGGACCACAGTAAATTGTGGGGAATCTCGTGCGCCGCATCTAACGAAATGGTCAACTCTGGTGCAGGATCCGGGCTAATGTCGTGTCTCGGAAGTAGGTTGATGAAATTATTCACGACCGCAGTGCGGTTACGCGCCCTCGCGTGACGGCTATCCCCCCCCAACCGACAAGGCGTCACCCGAGGGCGGGTGACGCCACGTTCGGGATCAGCCGCGTTGACTTACTTAACGGACTTGCGGGACACGACGCCAAGGCTCGGCGCTCCCAAGGAGTCAGATGTCATTCTCGGAATTTCTGTCCTGTGTCTCCGATGGTGGCGATTTAGGCTCTTCTTCTATGGTCTTCGGAGGTTCGCGGAGTTGGCGGTAAGCACTCAAGACGTCGTTGGGCGACATAGACTTCATGCTCGGTGCGGGGGCGTAGCAGAAGCCGGCGGCGGTGCGACGTTGAGTGAGCAGGCCACTGGCGGTCATCCGTCGTGCAACAAACTCCACCAGAGGCCAGGGAATCTGAAGTTGGGTTGACAGTTCGGGTGTGCCACATTCCGGCGTCTTTGACGTGCTAATCGCCGTGTGCAGTTTGGTAACCACATCCTCTTCAAGAGCAACAGACCGTGACAGGAGCCCCGGCCATTTTGGCAGGAAGGCCTTGCGATATTGCCACGCGAAAACAACTTCGGCACCGATGTAGAAGATGATCCACGACAGATAGACCCAGAGGATGAGTAATGGAATTTGTGCGAGATATCCCCAGATCTCGCGGTAGGTCGAAAATCCGAATTGAAAACTGATGTAGGCCTGTTGGGCGAGTTGCCAGATCACACCGGCGGTGATCCCGCCAACCGCGGCCGACTGGAAACGAATTGGCGCAGAGGTTATCACATAGTAGAACAACGTGAAGCCGAGCCAGGTTATCAGATAGGGGACCAGTCGAAACAACACCGGCACATTGAGAAGCAACTGGTACAGCCACTCACTGAACGACCCCCATTCGCTCAATAAGGTGATCCACTGTGTGGTGCGTGCTTCGGCAATGGTACTCAATGCCAGGATCACAGCGAGGACGGCGGGGCCGAAAACAATGGCGAGGGGATAGAACACGAGACGCTTCCACCATTCGCGCGCTCCGGGCGCATGCCAGACCCTGAAGAGATACTCTTCCAATTCGATAATGGCGAACACGCTGGCAATGAGAACCGCACCCAACCCAATGACGCCGACCGTATAGAGGTCAAGACGTTGCATTGCGGCGACGAGATTGGCGGCCAAGTCGGGAGCGGTTGGCGAGAGACGTACCGAAATCCATTCGACCAGATTATCCCGCCATCCCAGTTGACCGGCCAGGGCGAGCGCCAACGCACCGAGCGGCACCAAGTGAAACAGCGACAGGTAGGTCATGTACCCGGCGCGCACCCAGATCTGATCGGTGAACGAACCCTCAACGATGTTGACGAGAGACCGAACGAGACGAATCGTAGCGCTCGGACGAGGACCGGCATCCCACCACAGTCGTCGATCAATCGCCGACGCATGCGTATTCAGCTCACGGGTTGGCATACAATCGCTTTCTAGAGTGGTCGACTATTGTCAATCATGCGCATCGACGGATCATGAGACGTCCAATTTCGCTTACATCAGGATCAGTTTTCAACATAAGCTGCGTTTGATCAAACGATTATTGACAAGTGAGTCATGATCGACCCAATCAGTTCCATTCAAAATTGCCGCGTCGGTAATGGGTTGATTTACGGTCAGTTACACGGGGTCCTTAGATGTGATGGCGGAAATTCTTAAGCAACAGTATACCAACGGATTAAACGTCACCTAATGGTTTCTTGCTCAACGCGGGTTTACAGAGGCTTCACAGAACGTAGCTTCAAGCAGATTGTTAAGTTCACAAGCTGTTACACATGAAAGGGAAGGGTTGATCTGAATCTCTTTTGGGGGAAAACCCTTGACTCTCAACCCCCTTTTCAGCCACTCTCTTATCAGTTGAAGTTGTTGAAACTGAATCTGTTATGCCAAAAGTGGAAACCGTTGAAATAGTGCGCTAAAGTCTTGTCGTTGTGGGGCATTGAATCGTCGTTGGCTGTGGACATCCATGTGAATAGCGGTGTGGATAGTCACCGGGAGCGCCGTTTCACTTGCTCCAGTTTTGAAAACCCACTGGCGTAGTCAACTCATTTGAGCCGCGAAAAGGGGGTGGATGCTTGCCTCATCATCGCGGTGGGGAGGGCCGTTTTGTCGCCATGGAAAATCTAAACGAGAGTATTTGGAACCCCTGTCTCGAGTATCTGCAAGAACAACTGGGCAAAGAAGTCTGCTTTACCTGGTTCAAGCCGACACGTTTGGTCGCTGTTGATGGTAATGCCGCCGTGATTGGAGTACCAAACAACTTTGTAGCCAACTGGATGCGCGAACATTATTCGAAGACAATCGACGATGCATTGAAAGCGATCACAGGCCGTGACTGGTCGCACCGTTTTGAGATTCACCAGATAAAACCATCCAATGAGCACACCCCTGACAACGGCGGATCGGGACACGTCGCACGCAAGGGTGCACCGGCCATCGCTCCGATCCCGGCCGAGAGAGCCCGTTCGATTCCGCCGCCTCGTCCCGTGGCCGACCGGCGTGCCGGCGCCTCGCTGAACTGCCGCTACACGTTCAACAACTTTGTGGTCGGGCAATCGAACCAATTAGCGCATGCCGCCGCGGTCGCGGCATCAAAGCAGCCGGGGGAAGAACGTCACAATCCACTGTTCATTTACGGCACCGTTGGATTGGGTAAAACGCATCTGGCCCAAGCGATTGGCAACGCGCGGGTATCACATCGCGCCGATGCCAAGGTGTTGTATGTCACATCCGAGGATTTCACGAATCATTTCATCCGTGCACTCAGCAACGGAACGACGGCGGAATTCACGGATCGCTATCGCAGTGTCGACGTGCTGTTAATCGATGACATCCAGTTTCTGGCCGGCAAGGAGTCAACCCAGGAGCAGTTCTTTCACACGTTTAACGCGCTGCATCAGCAACGCAAACAGATTGTGCTCACCGGTGACCGCGCGCCGAAGGAGATTCGTGGCTTGGAGGAGCGTCTGTTGTCGCGCTTCCAATGGGGACTGCCGGTCGACATCCACCAGCCTGACTTTGAGACTCGGATGGCAATTCTCCGCAAGAAGCTAGAACAGGAGAACACGACGCTTAGCGACGAGGTCCTGGGCTACATCGCGCGTGCCAGCAACGGTAATATCCGTGAACTCGAAGGAGCGCTGAACCGGCTGTTGGCAGCGTCCGCCCTGGAAGGAAAGGAGATCACGCTGGAGACGGCACAGGACTTACTTCGGGATTCGTTGACCCTTCGGTCACGGCCGATCACGGTCCCGCGGATTATTGCGGTGGTATCGGATCTCTACAGTGTTCCAAAGGAAGCGATTTTGTCAAAAAGGCGGACGCAATCGGTGGCCCTGGCGCGACACACCTGCATGTACCTGGCCCGTACACTGACGAACCTGTCGTTGAAGGCGGTCGGCGCCGAGTTTGGAGGCAAAGACCACTCCACGGTGATCCATGCCGTCAATACCATCCGGGATTCGATTGGTCACGACGCCCATTTGCGCTCATTGGTCGAGCAGGCACAGGCCACGCTCTGTGGGAACAGCGTTGATAACCGCCTGTAGCCGGGGGAGTACCGTGTGGAGACTCTGGAGATTTCGATTGATTCTCGTGGAAAGCTCCGGATATCATGTAGGTCCTGTGGAGATCGGAGAGAACCGTTGTTGTTCTTAACACGGCACGGTGAACATCTCCGGCAACGCAAGAGACACGACAGGTACGTGTTACACGTTTTGTGATCGCCTTCTGCGCACTGTCCACAGGATTATCATTATGTATTATCTTTTATGTATTAAAGGATATTCACAACAAGAAGACGTGTGAAACCGATAGCCCCATGGTCACGGAGCAAGGATTACAATGAAATTTACGGTCAATCGAGATGCTTTGGCAGAGAAGCTACAGACGGTATTGTCGGTTGTCTCAACTCGGACAACGCTTCCGATTCTTGGCAATATCCTAATCACGGCCGACAGTGAACATTTGGAGTTGGCGGCCACCGATCTCGATCTATCGGTGTTGTGCAAGATACCGGCGAAGGTTACGAAGGCGGGAACGACGACGATTCCGGCGCGCACATTTGCCGAGATGGTGCGTGAATTGCCCGATGAAGACGTGGCTGTCAATGTGACGGGCAACCGGATGGAGATCAAGACCGGGCGCGGTGTTTATAAGATCAGCGGTATGCCGGCAGAAGAGTTTCCCAAATTGCCATCCGTACCGGAAACGGGTGAGAATCTGATTCCCGGTGATCAATTGAAGTCCATGGTGCGGCGGACGGCGTATGCGGCGTCGGTGGATCCGACGCGTCCGGCCCTGAATGGTATCTTGTGGCAGTCAAACGGTGAGGGGATGAGCATGGTAGCCACCGATGGTCATCGGCTGGCACGTGTACAGGTTTCTGAGAACCGTTTGGCGGGACACGAAGGTGGTGTGATTATTCCACCCAAGGCGTTGTCGCTGGTTATCAAGATCTTAGGTGAAGAGGAGACCGATGTCGGTGTCACGCTGGGCGAAAAGAACATCATGTTTCATGTCGGCGATACCGTCGTGACCTCCCGTTTGATTGAAGGACCGTATCCCAACTATCAGCAGGTGATTCCGGCGTCGAATGACAAGCAACTCACGGTGGATGCGGCGACATTAATGGCCGGGGTGCGCCGTGTAGCCGTGTTGTCGAATTCGTTGACACATCAGGTGCGCTTCTATTTGTCGAACGACAAACTCGAGCTGTCGGCGGCGAATCAGGATATCGGTGGTGAGGCCAAGGAATCATTGCCATGCCAGTACAAAGGCGATGATCTCGAAGTCGGATACAATGCCAATTACATCCTCGACATGCTGAAGAACTATGAGGATGGGGATGTAACGTTCGAATTGGCGACCTCGGTGTCGGCAGGGGTTGTTCACTCGGCCAAAGAGGATCAGAAAGACGATTACCTCTGTTTGATTATGCCGTTGCGGTTGGCGGAGTAAGACTCGGCATCGCAGACACATATTGATAGACTGGCGATACGGGGGCATGTGCGCGTCGGACCGTATCGCATGATCGTGTCGATCGTTATTGTTGGGCCCGACTGCTGGTGATAACCACGCGGGGAATGACGACTATTTGAATCAGTTCGTCTTCGGGATTAACCGTTCGGAGTTCTCCCACGATACGGTAGTGGCCTTCACGGAGTGAGGGAAGCGCGAGGTGGACAGCGCGGTAATGGCAGTCCGCTGCGACCGTAAGCTGTTTGATTACAGTGGCCTCCGGGGGGTTGATAATCTCCCGATCCGGATCCAGGTGTTCCTCTCCCAAGCGATAGAGTCGTCCCAGTTCAACAGCAAGGTCCGACTTGCGAATCCGATAGAAGGAGAACTCGGCGTAGACATCACGTGTCGTGGTGTCATGTCCGGTCGTGCTTTGCAGCAGACAGAGGATGGCGATGGAGTCACCGGCCAGGACCGGCGTTCCCATTGCGGGAACCCAGCCACCCAAATAGGTGGATGCCGGACGTGGTGTTGTGACAAGCCAGGAATGGCTCAAGATCGTTCTTTTGGTTGTCATGCGAGGCAAAATGTCGATTGAGCGCTTCCAGTGGTGATCTTCGGGGTTGACCAAGTCGACACCGACGACGGTCTGCCGATTTGTGAGGACATCGTCGTTCAACCAGATGATCTCCTGCAGGGAGGCAAGATCGTTGGCGCCGGGTTCTGATGAGAGGCGCAGTTCATGGTTGATCGGTATGGTTTGGAGTATGTCGTCGGAGGTGAAGTCGCGAACGGCGATTTCGCCCTGCACGTGGAATCGCGGCGGGGAGACCGATTCATCGAGGAAGTCGGCCAGACGGACTCCCACATTGACGGCCAGGCCCGGGCGCAAGCAGGTGGAGTCATCGACAATGGCGAAGGCGTGGGCGCTGGCAGAGCGTTCGTCAATCGCAGGATCTCCATCGACAATAGTCAAACCCTCTACAGCATATTGGCGAGATTTACGAAGAGCTGCTGCTCGCCAGTGCCAGGGAGTCGGGTTATTGAAGCTGTATTGTACCAAGTCGGTCCCAATCAACTTCCAGCGTCCGGTGCAATCCTCCTGGAAGAGGAACTCTTCTCCAGTCCAACTGATGTGATACTCGTCGATTTCGATCGGCAGTCCTTCAAAGCACTCAAGGGGGCCACTTTTCATAATGTATTGAAACAGGGGCAATCCATTCACCAGCACCATATCCCCCGCATCATCGAAGAACATCGCCGGATGGCGTTCGTTCTGGTGCAAGAACCCGCGTGAATCTGTAAAGCGCACTTTGTCCCAAAGCTCCTGCAAGTAAGTGTTCCCCGGTTCGGTTGGTTCTGTGTCGAGGGAGCGAAACCACATGTGGACCACCGAGTCGATGTGGTGGCGGTCCTCGATGACGCTGAACCGTCCGATCTCCGAACGCAGATGGTCGCCATCAGGGAAGTGCCCCAGCAGCACCCAAATTGCGCCGTAGTAGCCGCGCACCGAATCCGGGAGCGCTGCCCGGTCGGCGAGACTCGCTTCGAAGGTTGTCGCCGCACCGGAGGTGCTGGACGTGACGGACAGCAGAATGGCCGAAACCAGGGCCAGTGATGGTCGCATGGGCCCCCCGTGATATCTGGAGTTTGACGTCGTGCTATTGACAATACCCATAAGCGGGTCGAGCTATTCCCGTTTTGGAGAGAGGGGGTGGATTGGCGAGGGGCGTTGAAGCGGTTGCGGTACAGCAAAATGCGGGCTTGAAATATCCCACAAAAGCCCTTGTCGAAACGTACATCTGATTGTATAATAGTTAGTTATGGTGATTTCGGAGCGTCTGGGGAGCAGGAGTACAGAGTGGCGAAACCTGAACTGATTGCCAGTATTCTGAACCGGCAATTGGCTCAGTCCGGAGTTGCCAAACGGGTTAAAGAAGCCTCGATTGAACACCTGTGGCCGGAGATTATGGGGCCGGAGGTCGCCCAGCATAGCCGGGTGACGCGCAACGAGTTCGGGCGGGTGTTCGTGGCAGTCGATTCGCCGGAATGGCGGCAGGAATTACTCTACCGCCGTGAGGCCATAATTGAGATATTAAACGGTCGTCTGGGTGGCGAGGTGGTTTCGGACATATTGTTCACCGGGCCCTGAGTCAGCCGATGGCCAGCATTACCGCATGAAAGAGGGGGCAGTGCTCGCAATCCCAGGCCGTCCTCGGGATTGATGAGTCTTATCCGCTACCGGCGGATTGGCAGACAGGATACCATGAGTCGGCACGCACGCGTGGCGACGGTGGTGTGGAGGAATCGGCAATGGCCGAAATCGTGGAAGACGACGTGACAAAGACGAAAGAAAAGCTAACCCAAGCACCAGCATACGACGCCAAGGCAATCCAGATCCTCAAGGGTCTGGAAGCGGTGCGGCGCCGTCCGGCGATGTATATCGGCGACGTGAGCCAGCGTGGCCTGCATCACCTTGTCTATGAAGTGGTCGACAACTCGATCGATGAGGCGATGGCCGGCTTCTGCGATACGATCAAGGTGAAGTTGCTGGAAGACGGCTCAGTCGAGGTGTCGGACAACGGACGCGGCATCCCGGTCGACATGCATCCGACACAGAAGAAACCGGCGCTCGAAGTGGTCATGACCATGCTGCATGCCGGTGGCAAGTTCGATCACCAGACCTATAAGGTGTCGGGTGGTCTGCACGGGGTTGGTGTGTCGGTGGTCAATGCGCTTTCCGAAGAGTGTACGGTTGAGGCGTGGCGCGATGGAATGGCGTACTCGCAATCGTATGTGCGCGGAGAACCGACCGGCCCGGTCAAGAAAATCGGCAAACGTCAAAAGACCGGAACCACAACACGCTTCAAGCCCGACGCGGAGATCTTCGAGAAAACCAAGTTCTCGTTCGACATGCTCACCGCGCGAATGCGTGAGCTGGCCTTTCTGAATAAAGGCCTCAAGATTGAAATCACCGACGTGGCCAGCGACAAGCAGCACGTCTTCAAGTACAACGGGGGTTTAGGGCAATTTGTCGAATACCTCAACGAAAACAAGACGGCGTTACATCGCAAGCCGATCGTGTTGGAGCGCGAGCGCGACGGATTGCAGGTGGAAATCGCCCTTCAGTACAACGACAGCTACGTCGAGAACATCTTCAGCTTCGTTAACAACATCCACACGATTGAGGGCGGCACGCACCTCGTTGGATTCAAGGCTGCGTTGACGCGCACGTTGAACTACTACGCCTCGAAGAACAACCTGCTCAAGAACGTCGGTTTCCAGATCACCGGCGAGGATTGCCGCGAGGGCCTGACGGCGGTGCTGGCGGTGCGTGTTCCCGATCCGCAGTTCGAGGGACAGACCAAGACCAAGCTGGGCAACTCGGAAGTGAAGGGTATTGTCGAATCGGTTGTTGGTGAGGGGCTTTGGGATTTTCTCGAAGAGAATCCGTCGGTGGCCAAACGGATCATCGAGAAGGTGATTTCGGCGGGACGGTCGCGCGAGGCGGCGCGCAAGGCGCGTGAATTGACGCGACGCAAGTCGGCGCTCGATTCGGGCGGTCTGCCCGGCAAGTTGGCCGACTGTTCGATGACCGATCCGGAATCCTGCGAGATCTTCATCGTCGAGGGTGATTCGGCGGGCGGCAACGCCAAGCAGGGACGCGACCGCCGGTTCCAGGCGATTTTGCCGCTCAAAGGCAAAATTCTCAATGTCGAAAAGGCGCGAGTGGACAAGATCCTCAGCAACACCGAGGTGCGCGCGATGATCACGGCACTGGGCACTGGGTTTGGTAGCGACGACTTTGATGCAGAGAAGGTGCGCTACGCCAAGGTGATTATCATGACCGATGCCGATATCGACGGCTCGCACATTCGGACGCTGCTGCTTACGTTTTTCTTCCGTCACATGAAGGATCTCGTCGAGCGCGGCAATGTGTATATCGCCCAGCCGCCGTTGTTCCGGGTGAAGAGGGGCAACAAGGAAGGGTACGCGTTCACCGATGAGGAGAAAGACCGGCTCGTGCAGGAGATCGGCGGCGGTAAAGGGACCGGAGTGTTATTGCAGCGTTACAAAGGTCTTGGTGAAATGAACCCCGAGCAGCTTTGGACGACCACAATGAACCCGGAGACACGCACGCTGCTGCAAGTCTCGCTGGAAGATGCGGCCGAGGCCGATCACATCTTCACGATGCTGATGGGCGACAAAGTCGAGCCGCGGCGGGAGTTCATCGAGCAGAACGCGAAGTATGTGCGGAATTTGGATGTGTAACTGATTCGCCTATATGTGCTTACGTCCCGCCGACGATGGTCCGGCGGGACGTTTTTTCGCAATGATGAGGAATCACCGCAGGCCGAACGTATTGGTAGAGAAGTACGTACGACGAGTTCGGCAGCGCATGCCATTCAACTTGGAACGATCCCGGTCGAGAGAAGTTTAATGGGAGAAGCGATTGACTACTCAAACGGTCTTTGTTAATTAAGGTCTCAATGCGCACATCATTTCAACATGTCACCTTCTGGCCGCTACGGCTAATTTTGGTCCTGGGGCTGGTGCTGGCCAGCTCCGGGAGTGTCCTGTGTCTAGGCAGCGGTGATCATGTCGAAATTGAGTCGATCTGCCAGCCGTGCTGCGGCGACTCCGATGCTGTCTGCAAGAACGAAGTGACTGAGAACGACCACGACCACCATGAGTCGTGTTCCGATTGTACCGATGTTCCACTCGTACTGAGCCTTCGCTCCAACCGCCTGTCCGATGACGCACGTGATCATCAGGCGGCACACTTGGATCTGCCCGTCCCGATGCCGGTGGCCGGCGATCACTCACTGAATGTGGCAACACGTTCAGTCCTCCCGGACACACCGGTCCGTACCAATATGAGCCACCATCAGCGCTCGACCGTTCTGCGCTGCTGATCTCCGCTCCGATTCCTTCAGTTCCATAGTCTGTGGCCGTGTCCAGCGTTGGGCATGAGCACACATCTGTATTAACCCTTTTCGTGAGATGTCCATGAGAGGAAAAGTCTGTCTTGTCCTGTTGTTTGTTGTGTTGGCCGTGGGTGTTCCGATGGCCGACGGGACTGCCTCGGATCGTTGGGATGCGCCGTTTGACAGCACGGACGCTCCGTCACCGGGCGGCGGTACACCGCTGTCGTTCGCTGATGTGCTGGGTCTCGTTGCACGGCACAATCCAACGCTTCAATCACTTGTGTTTAGAGAACGCGCATCGCGTGCTGGGTTGACCCAGGCGTCGCTGTGGCCCAATCCCGAATTGGAAGCCGAATTGGAAGAATTCAGTTGGGAGGCACCCGGCGTGTCGGAGTCGGAGATGCTTCTGCTGTTGTCCCAGGAACTCGAGCTGTTCGGCCAGCGTGGCGCACGAAAGCAGGTGGCGCAGAGCGCGATCGATGCGACGGAACTGGCGACGCGGGTGGCCGCCTTCGATCTCTATGTTGATGCCAAGGAGCGGTTTTACCGATTGGCCCATGCCCAGAAGCTTCTCGCACTGGCTGAGACGTCGGTGACTCTGGCCAATGACATCGTTGACAATATCAACTTCCGCATCGGCAAGGGCGCCGCACTGCAATCCGAGTTCCTGCTGGCACGACTGGAACAGCAGCGGTCGGAATTGGTGATGGAGCAGGCGCGGCAAGATGTGTTGGGAGCGCGGGCCTTATTGGTTTCACTGTGGGAGCAACCGGCAGATGACACGCCGGTCACGGTGTCGGCAAAGGAGGAGCCGGAGTTCGCTCGTCTGGTGGAGCGCCTCGCCGACGTTCACAACCCAATCGATTCGACGCGGGGCGTGATGCAGTTGCGTACGGAGTCGGCGCGCGTGCAGGCCGAGCAATCGCTCGCCACCGTGCAGGCGCGCCCGTCGATCACGGTAAGCGGCGGAATCAAACGAGCGCAGGCGGCGAAGGCCAACTCATTTGTCCTCGGTGTGGGTTTGCCGCTTCCGATCTTCCATCGCAATCAGGGAGAACGCCAAGGCCTGGCTGCGCAACAGCGGTCTCTGGACTTCGAGATGGCGCGTGCACGCCAGGAGAGCGGTGCGGCCATCGCCAGCGGCACGATCACGTTGCGGCAACTGATACAACGGCACCATACGCTTGACTCGGCTTTGTTGCCCACCGCCGCCGACGCGTACGAGACGTTGCAATCGGCGTACGAAGCCGGCCGTGTCCCCTACACCCAATTGCTCGAAGCGGAACGTTCGCTCAACGAGCTTCGCTTTGAACACGCCGATCTGTTGCTGGATATCCATCGGCAGATCATTGCACTCGAACGCGTCACGGGAATCACACTGCGAGTCGATGAGGAGTTGTAACGATATGAGCAAGCGATTATTGATGATCCCCATACTCACACTTGTGCTGTGCGTCTCGGTGTTGGTATTCGCACAGGACCCGCACGAGCATGATGGCGATCACGACCATGCGTCGGAGAATCCTGCCGAGCACGCGGGTGAACCGGCGGGTGTCCACGACGAGCATGCCTCGGAGTTTGTGCAATTGTCGCCGGTGGATATGCAGGACTTTGGCGTGGTGATGGACACCGCCGGGCCCGGGGTTATCCGGAATGAAATCGTGGTGCCGGGTGAAGTGGCGGTCAATGGCGACCGCATCGCCCACATCGTGCCGCGCTTCATTGGCGTGGTGAAAGAGGTGCACAAGCGGATCGGCGATCGGGTCCACACCGGAGACGTTCTGGCGGTTGTCGAGAGTAACGAGGGATTGACCCCCTACAATGTGACCGCGCTGATGGACGGCACCGTGATTGACAAGAAGATCAATGTCGGCGAAGTCCATCAGGGAGATATTCCGGCCTACATCATCGCCGATCTCGACACCGTGTGGATCAATCTCAGATTGTATCAGATGCATCTGGCCGACGTGTCCGTCGGGCAGGAGGCGGCGATTACGGCCGACCATGGTGTCGGGTACGAACACGGTACCGTTTCGTACGTGGCGCCGGTCGTGGACGAGCACACCCGCACGGCGACGGCCCGGGTGGTCCTCGCGAATCCATCGGGTCACTGGCGTCCCGGGCTGTTGGTGGAGGGACGCATCGCGACCGGAGCGTACGCGGCTGACGTCGTTGTGCCGAAAACGGCGATTTTCCATATGGAGGATTCCGAGGTGGTGTTTGTGTGGAGCCCGGAGGGATTCCACGCGCAGTCGGTCAAACTCGGCCGCAGCAATCACTCCAATGTTGAAATCATCAATGGACTCCAGCCGGGGCAAGTATACGCGGCCCGCGGCGGATTCACCATCAAGGCCGAAATGCAGAAGGGTTCATTCGGCAGCGGCCACGCGCACTAATTGGGAGGTTGTTCTATGTTTACCAAACTGACCGATTTTGCGCTCCGCAATCGGTTGCTGATATGCGTTCTCGGGGTTCTCGTTCTGGTGGGGGGATACTACAGCTACAACCGCCTGCCGATTGACGCGTTCCCCGATGTGTCACCGAATCTGGTGCAGGTGTTCACGGTGACCGAGGGATTGGCGCCCGAAGAAATCGAGAAATACGTGACCTATCCGGTCGAGACCGCGATGAACGGTTTACCGGGTGTCACCAATATCCGCTCGGTGTCGAACTTTGGACTGTCGGTCGTCAATATTTACTTCGAAGACGACATGGACATCTACTTCACCCGCCGGCTGGTGGGCGAACGACTTCAGGAAGCGCGAGAGCAAATACCGGAGGGATTCGGCGAGCCGGAGATGGGACCGATCTCGACCGGCATGGGGCTGATCCTGTTCTACTACCTGGAAGACACCACCGGCACATACAGTCTCGAAGAGTTACGCAGTATCCAGGACTGGGTCGTAAAGTTCAATCTGCAGACCGTTCCCGGGGTCACAGAGGTTCTCGGAATCGGCGGATACGAGAAACAGTTTCACGTCATTCTCCATCCGGAGCAGCTTCTGAAGTACGATATCTCACTTCAGGAGCTCACCGAGACGATCGTTGCCAACAATCTCAACGTGGGCGCGCAGTTTCTGGAGCGTAATGCGGAGGAGTTCATCGTCCGCTCGATCGGTCTGGTCACCACGCTCGAGGACATCGAGAAGATCGTTGTCAAGACGGAGAAGGGGACACCGATCTTTCTCGGGCAGGTCGCGACGATCAAGATCGGCGGGGCGATCCGGCGCGGGTTGCAGACACGCAATGGCGTCGAGGAGGTCGTCTCCGGCCAGGTGGTGAAGCTGTACGGAACCAATTCGTCGACCGTGATCGGACGTGTCGAACAGAAACTGGCGGAGATCAACAAGATCCTTCCGGATGGCATCCGGATCGTTCCCTACTACGAACAGAAGAGCCTGGTGGAAGCAGCAGTGGCGACCGTGACGAATGCACTGCTGATGGGCATCTTCCTCGTTGCGCTGGTGCTCTTGTTGTTTATGGGCGGTATTCGTCCGAGTGTTGTAGTGGCAGTGGCCATTCCGTTTTCGGTCTTGTTTGCCGCTATACTCATGCGCCGCATCGATCTTTCGGCCAACCTGATGTCCCTGGGGGGGCTGGCCATCGCCATCGGAATATTGGTAGATGGCACGATCGTCATTGTCGAGAACATCGAGCGCAAGCTGCGCGAGGCGGATCCAGCGGAAGCCAAACTCCATGTGATTGCGCGCGCTTGCGGGGACGTCGGGCGCCCGATCATCTTCGCGATTTCTATCATTATTGTCGTGTTCATCCCATTGTTCACGCTGCAGGGGGTTGAGGGGAAAACGTTTCGACCGCTGGCCTACACCGTGGCCTTCGCAATGATCGGGTCGTTGCTGTTCGCCATTTTTCTGGCACCCGTGCTGTCGTCGCTGCTGATGCGGCGTTCACGCGGTGGCGCGACGGGGCGGGGCGCCGGGGAGCACGGTCTGCTCAAGTGGCTGTTGATCCCTTACCGTCCCGTGATCCGCTTCTTCGTTGCGCGCCGTTGGCTGGCGGTGCTGGTGGCCATCGTACTGCTGGCGGTCGGCGGAGCGATCTTTCCACTGCTGGGTTCTGAATTCACACCGGCGCTGCAGGAGGGAACGATTGTTCTACGGCTGACGATGGCGCCATCGATTGCACTGACCGAGTCGGCGCGGACGGCGCAGATTGTGGAGCGGCGATTGATGGCGATCGACGAGATCACCGGCGTGGTGACCCGGATTGGGCGCGGCGAGGTGGGGGCTCACACTGATCCGGTGAACAGCGCCGAGATGTACATCCAATTGGCCGACGAGGAGCAGTGGACACACGCCACATCGCAGGAGAACCTGCAGGTCTACATCCGCGAGGAGTTGGGCGAGATTCCGGGCGTGCAAATGAACTTCACACAGCCGATCGAGATGACGGTTGATGAACTGCTGGAAGGGATTAAGGCCGAGTTGGCGATCAAGCTGTTCGGTGACGATTTGGAGATTCTCAAACAGCGCGCCGACCGCATCGCCGAAGTGGTCGGAGGCGTCCGAGGCGCTGCCGACGTGCAGGTCGATCAGATTACCGGGACGCCCCAACTGCTGATCCGCGTGGACCGGGAGGCGATTGCGCGGTATGGCATCAACGTCGAGGATGTGCAGACCACCATTCGCGCCGCGGTGGGCGGCGCCACGGCCGGACAACTGTTCGAAGGAATCCGGCGCTACGACATTCTCGTGCGGTATCACGCCGAACATCGCAGTACTCCCGATCAGATCGGCGATATTCTGGTGAAGGCGCCGTCGGGTGCGTGGGTGCCCTTGAGCCAGTTGGTCGTGATGCGGGAGATCATCGGGCCGCGTCAGATCACGCGTGAGAACAACCAGCGGTTCATCACGGTGCAGTGTAACGTGGTCGAACGCGATATCGGCTCCTTCGTTGAAGAGGCACAGGCCGCGATCGAGGAGCAGGTGGACCTGCCGCCGGGCTACCTCGTCACGTGGGGCGGGCAGTTCCGTCTCCAGCAGGAAGCGAACAAGCGCTTTGCCGTGGTCATTCCGGCGACGCTGCTGCTGGTGTTTTTGATGTTGTATTCCAGTTTCAACTCGCTGAAGAACTCTCTGTTGATTCTCCTCAACATTCCATTGGCATTGGTCGGCGGTGTCGTTGGGTTGTGGCTGACCGGCGAAAACCTATCGGTCCCGGCATCGGTGGGGTTCATTGCCCTGTTCGGCATTGCCTTGGAGAACGGCATGGTATTGGTGACGTACTTGAATCAGTTGGTGCGCGATGGACAGTCGTACGACGATGCCTCGGTCGCGGGTGCATCGTTGCGGTTGCGCGCGGTGCTGATGACGGCGATGACAACGGGTCTCGGTCTGACACCGCTGATCTTCTCAAGCGGCGTCGGCAGCGAAGTGCAGCGGCCGCTGGCGATTGTTGTGGTCGGTGGACTGATCACCTCGACCATTCTGACGCTGCTGGTGATTCCGTCGATCTACCGCTGGTTTGCCAAGTATCCGGAGGCCGTGGTGGTGCAGGAACAACGTAAGGAGTAGGCACATGAAAGCGATCGCTGCGTTCATCAAACCGCACAAACTGGGCGATGTCACGCTGGCGCTGCATGGACTGGACGGTTCGACCGGGATGACGGTCACCGACGTGCGCGGATTCGGCAGAACGCGCGCCCGGGGGTCCGAGGATATCATCACCGATGATGTCGCAGATTTTGTCCGTAAGACTCGAATCGACATTGTCTGCAGCGACCCGATGGTTGAGACTATTGTGGAGACGATTCAACGGCATGCGCATACCGGCGCGCACGGCGATGGCAAGATCTTTGTTTGGGACGTTGCACACGCAGTCCGCATTCGGACCAGTGAGACCGGCGACGACGCCATATAGGAGATCGCGATGCCAGGCGCTCGCCAACCGGGGTGGAGACCGTGAGCAGTACGCATACACACGGTGACTCATCCCCGCGATGGGACAGGGCATTCGCCATTGGGATTGCTCTCAATGTAGCCTTTGTGGTCATTGAGGTGGTCTACGGACTGGCGGCGAACTCTTCGGCATTGCTGGCCGATGCCGGTCACAATGCCAGCGATGTTCTTAGTTTGGTGTTTGCGTGGGCGGCGATCTGGGTTTCCACCAAAAAGCCGTCTGGCCGGTACACCTACGGGCTCCGTCGGACAACAATCCTGGCATCGATTCTCAACGGTCTGCTCATCCTGGTGGCGGTGGGATTCATCGTTTGGGACGCTGTGGAGAAGCTGTACCGTCCGGCGCCGGTCGCGGGAACGACCGTAATCTTTGTGGCGGCTGTCGGTGTGGTGGTCAATTCGATCACGGCGCTGATGTTCATGCGTGGGCAGAAACACGATCTCAACATCCAAGGGGCGTTTTTGCACATGGCAGCCGACGCCGCGGTCTCGCTTGGTGTCGTCGTCGCGGGTGTGATCATCTATTACGCGAATGCCCACTGGGTCGATCCGGTGGTCAGCTTTGTGATCGTCGTTGTGATTCTCTACGGCACATGGGGACTCCTGCGGGATTCGGTGGATTTGGCGCTGGATGCTGTTCCCAGGCAGGTTGATATCGACGATGTGCGACGGTATCTCGATAGCCATTCGGACATCGCCAGTTTCCATGACCTGCATATATGGGCCATGAGCACAACCGAGACAGCGCTCACGGTCCACGTGGTTCTCTCCACTGAGACACATGAGACCATCGTCTTTGCCATTCGGGATGAACTGCGCCGGCGTTTTGGGATCGGCCATACGACATTGCAGGTGGAGCGTCGGGAGGATTGCGAGAACCGCTGCGACGGGTGTGGTCCGTAGGGTGGCCGTCAGCGGACCAACGCTTGAGAGCAGGACGGGTTTGCTATTTCTCTGGCCGCGCGATAATGGTAAGTCCGGGGGACAGTTTGCGGCCCGTTAGAGTGCTGGCGAGAAGCGATACCTGGTAATACATTGCCGTTACCTTCGATGGGTGGTTCTTCCCTGGCTCGCGCAAATAGGTTTCTTCGATCGCAAATCCGGTGCGCTCCAACAAGCGGGTGATGCCGGCAAAACTGTAGTTGAATTTCGCGTCGCCGAAACGGTCGGCCGAAATGGACTGGCCGAGTAGCCGCATGAGGTTGAAGGTCGGTGGGCGGTTGGTGACGCGCATGATCAGCCGGCCGCCGGGCGCGATGCGTTGCCGCATCTTTTCAAGCATCGGGGCCGGTTCTTGGATGTAGTAGAAACTGTCAATGGCCGAGACGATGTCGAACGTCTGGCCGGCCGGGATGTCGTCGATGCGCGTGTACGCAGGATAGCCGCGTTCGGCCAGGCGATTGCGCAAGCGGTCGACCAGTTCCACGACGGTCACAGCGGCGCCGCGTTTGGCAAACAGTTCCACGTAGTGCCCATACGCCGGGCCGATGTCGAGGACTGTTGTCTGCTCCGGCGGTTTGCCCAGATGTGACAGGGCCAGATTGATCAGATGTTCGAAGAATCCGAGACGGGCGTGACGGAACTTCTCTTCCTGTTTCTCGGATGTATAGCTGGCCACGTTGAAATGCGTGCGTACGGTATCATCGGCGTAGTTGGCCAGGCGCATGTAGGTGCCGCAGGAGGTACATTTGACAACGGTGTCGTGGACGTTGCCGTGCTCGACGTATAGAGGGATATCGGAGATGTGCTCAAGCGTGTGGCCTTGACAGGCCGCGCAGACGATGTCCGGAGTGACCGTCATGTGGCTCTTTAGGTGGATGACGATTCGCTGCCGTTGGCCGTTGCGCCGACCGATTCGACGCGCCGTGCACGGAGCAGACGGGTCCGGCGTTTCTCTCGCGAGGCGACTTCGAGACGGATCCCATCGATGTCGACGTGATCACCCGGTTTTGGTAGACGATCGAGCACTGCGCCGACCAGCCCACCGATGGTATCAGCGCGATCGGTCGGAAGTTCGGCTTCAAATTGTTCGTTGAAGTCGACGACCGAGAAGCCGCCGACAACGAGGGCGGACCCATCGGGCATCAGCCGAAATCCTTCGGACTCCATGTCGTACTCGTCTTGAATTTCCCCAACGATTTCTTCGAGAATGTCTTCAAGCGTCAAGAGGCCGGCGGTGCCGCCGAATTCGTCGAGGACAATGGCGAGGTGCACATGCTCTGCCTGGAAACGGTTCAGCACCTGTGCGATCGGCATCGAATCGGGGACAAACATCGGCTGGCGAATGATATCGTGGAGAACCACCGGGGAGTTTTCCAACAGCAGATGAATGATATCTTTCGTGTAGAGAATTCCTCTGATTTGATCGATGGACTCTTCAAACACCGGGTAGCGCGAGTAGCCTTCCTGACGGATCAACTGCATGACCTTAGTAAAATTATCGGTGATGTCGATGGCGGCAATATCGGGGCGTGGCGTCATGACTTGACGGGCGAGCGTATCGGAGAAGTCGAGGGCCTGGTGAATCAGATCATGCTCGGTCGGATCAATCGACCCGTGCAGCCGTCCTTCGAGGACCAGGTGCCGGATCTCCTGATCTGAGACCGACAGTTCGTCGTCACTGGTCTTTACACCGAGCAGCCGCGTGAGTCCGCGGGAAACCGTGGTCAACAAGATGACCAACGGGTGTCCGATCTTGGCGATGACATTGATCGGGCGGGCGACCGCGAGGGCGAAGCGGTCGGGACGCGCCAACGCGAAGTATTTCGGAACCAGTTCGCCGACGACCAACGATGCAAAAGCGATCGCGGCGACCACGATTGCGATGGCAATGCCTTGCGACCAATCCCGGATGCCCGGGATGGGGATCTCAGCAATAGTCGGTGCAAGGACGCGGACGATGGTTGCACCGGAGACGACCGAGGCGAGCGTTCCCACCAGCGTGACGCCAACCTGGACGGTCGCCAGGAAGCGGTCAGGCGCGTCTTTGAGCTTTTTCAGGACTTGTCCTGCACGGCCCCGTTTGACGGCGAGTTCATTGACCCGGGTTCGCCGCACGGCGATCAGCGCCGCCTCGGCGCCGGCGAAGAAGCCATTGAGCAAAATGAGGGCGCCGATCAGGAGGATTTCAAAGATGATACTGGTCAGCACGCCGGACCTCCGGCGTACATGTCACCACGGCGGCACATCTCACAACGGGAGGCAGCCCAAATGTGTCGTAATCGACTAGATGGAGGTTCGTTATCGTCCACGAGTTCAATCATCCAAGCGTGCCCAAAACACCTTCGGCAGTATACCACAATTTAGCGAGAATAGGCGAGGTTCTCAAGGCGCGCGATACGTTCCTCGACCGGCGGGTGGGTGGCAAACAGCTTGGCAAACGACTGGCGTGTCAGCGGATTCATGATAAACATGTGGGCGGTGGCCCGGTTGGCATTCAGCGGCTGCCGCTGGACGCCATTGTGGAGCTTGCGCAGTGCACTGGCCAGAGAGAGCGGGTGCCCGCTGATTTTGGCGCCGGTGGCATCGGCGGCAAACTCACGAGCGCGGGAGATCGCCATCTGGATGAACATCGCGGCAATCGGGGCGACGATGGCCATGACGAGTAACCCGATGAGACTACCGCCGCCGTTGCGGTCGCGTCCGCCGTACCCGCCAAACATCGCACCCCAGTAGGCCATATTGGCCAGCATCGAGATTGCACCGGCCACAGTGGCGGCGACCGACTGAATCAGAATATCCCGGTTTTTGACATGTGCCAGCTCATGCGCAATGACGCCATCAAGCTCATCCGAAGACAGCAAGTCCAAAATCCCCTCCGTGAACGCCACGACGGCATTCTTGGGATTGCGGCCCGTGGCGAAGGCGTTGGGTGACGATGTTGGGATGATGTAGACCCTCGGCATTGGCAAACCGGCCTGTTGCGCCTGGGTGCGGACCTGCCGCACCAGATTGGGCGCCTCCGCCTCGGTCACCTTCTTCGCCCGGTACATGCGGAGAACGACTTTGTCGGAGAACCAATAGGAAAATGCGTTCATGAGGATGGCAAATCCGAAAGCGATCACCATTCCCCGTTGGCCACCGATTATCTGACCGGCAAAGATGAACAGCACGGTCAGCATGGTCAGCAGCATCAGTGTCTTCAAGCGATTCATCGAGCCTTTCCTCCCGGACCCCGTGGTCCGACTGTAGTGCGGTGCGATTCAATATATCACCGTGCACCATCATCCGATCTGATTATACGCCGTTCGGGCTGCGGTGTTTTACGATCTGGGCCGGATGGGGTGCGATTTCACGTGTCCCTCAAAGAGTCTAGTTGATTGTTTGGCAGTGGTTTACCGGGCAGGGGGCGCTGGTCGCTGTGCCTGGCAGGGGCGCGGTGAGAAAGTCGAAAGGATGTGCTCAATTGAGCTGAGCGACTAATGCGATTGTCAGAAGAACTGTCCGATTCCAGCGTGCCCGTCATGCGCCCGCGCGTGACGGCTATCTCCCGTACCGACAAGGCGTCACCCGAGGGCGGGTGACGCCACGTATGAAGGGACCGTCGCATGGCCGTCCCGCTTGCTGTGAGCATGGTCGAACGGGCCATGCTGCACGGGCACTTCGGCTTACTCAGTGTAAACGAGGCGCCCGTGCTCCATCGCCCGCTCAATCGGAGGACAATTCTGGCAATCGCTATAACCAACAGATACCCATTCACGGATTCCCGCACTGACCGACATAAATAAAGAGCACCTATCCGAATCCTGAATCAGTCAGTCGGTGCGGTGCCCGTGGATCATTTGTCAGCGAGTCACCAATGACGGATATGAGCTCATCCCCGATGCCGGCCGACAGGACGGCAATGCTGAATGTCGATCAATTGCGCATGATCGTTGAACAGCTTCCGGCGGTGCTGTGGACGACCGACCGTGAGTTGCGTTTCACGTCATCGTTTGGAGCAGGATTGGCGCAGCTTGGCCTGAAGCCGGGTCAAGTGGTGGGAGTGACTCTGCAGAAATTCTTCCAGATCGATGATCCGGCGTATGTTGTTTTGGCTGCTCATCGGCGAGTTCTCACCGGCGAGAGTGTGTCGTTTGAGGTCGAGTGGGTGGGCAATTCATACGACGTGCACGTCGAACCGCTCCGCAACGACGCCGGAGAGATTGTCGGCTGCATCGGTATCGCCCTCGATGTGACGGACCGTTTTCGTGCCGAGCAGGCGCTGCATCAGCGAATGGAGGCGGAGACGGTCGCGCTCGAGATTTCGCGCCTGTTTGCGGGAACGCAATGGACGGATATCGGCTCGGTGCTCAATTCCGCGCTGGAACGAATCGGCGTATATCTCGGAGCCGACCACGTGGACATCGCATTGGCATCGCCCGACGGGCGATTATACCAGGTTCTTCACCGGTGGGACGATCCCGAGATCGGATCCCTCGACGTTCCGGACATCATCCCCGCTGAGACGATTGACTGGGTGCTTCGTCAGGTGACGATCAACCGGTACCTCGTGGTTCCCGACGTGACTAAACTGCCCCCGACCGACCAATGCGAGGTTCCCGAATTCGTCCGCCGTGCACAGTCGTCTGCGTGGGTTGGTATTCGGAATGAGGGACGGGTCATTGGCAAGGTGGCCATCATGTGGCGACGGCAGACAATGGAGCTGACCGATGCCCAGATCGCACCACTGATTGTACTGGCCGATATCATCGCGACGGTGATACACCGACAATCCATTGAACAACGACTGCACGAATCGCGCCGACAATTGTCGGCACTGATGAGCAATCTGCCCGGCATGGCCTATCGCTGCGGCAATGATCGCAATTGGACGATTGAATTTGTCAGCGACGGATGTCGGGATCTAACCGGGTATGCGGCTGATGAGTTAATCGGCAACCGGGTGGTCAGCTATGCCGCACTCATCGTTCCCGAGGACCGCGACATGGTGTGGCGGGAGGTGCAGGCGAGCGTCGACAGCCAGACGCCGTTTCGGATCGTTTATCGCATCGCTGACCGTAAGGGAACCGTCAAATGGGTTTGGGAACAGGGGATCGCCATCTACGATAGCGATGGGTCGGTCATTGCACTCGAGGGATTCATTTGCGACATCAGCGAGCGCAAGCGCGCCGAGATCGAACGTCAGAAGTTTGTCTCCCTCGTGGAGAACAGCGGCGACGGTGTGATCATGTGCTCGCTGGACGGGCGGACGCTGTACATGAATCCGGCGGCGCGGGCTCTGCTGGGCATCCCGCGCCAGTCCGATATTTCGCGGCGCAGCATGGTGGAGTGGTATTGTGACCATCGCGGCGGGGACCACCCCGAGGCGCATTTGGTCGAAGCGAAGCGGACAGGCCAATGGGTCGGGGAGGTAGCACTCAAACATCAGGATACCGGCGAGGCGATTCCGGTGCGCCAGAATGTCTTCCTGGTGAGGCAAAACGATGACGAACCGCTGTGTATTGCGGTACTGCTTCACGATCTGCGCGAAGAGAAGCACGCCGACGAGTTGCTGATGCGCGCCAAACGGCTCGAAACGGCAGGCCAACTCGCCGGCCAGATTGCGCATGATTTCAATAACTTGCTGGGACCCTTGGTGGCGTATCCGAACCTGATACGGTCGCGCATCAATGACATGTCGGCAAATGAGGACATGTTGCGCGACATGGAAGAGGCGGCCAAACGCATTGCCGAAATCAACCAGGAATTGCTGACCTTAGGACGCCGTGGCCACTACAACATACAGGCCTTGGATATCAATCAACTGATTGGGCGGACATTGCGTGCAACCACGATACCGGAGCACGTCA
Source organism: uncultured Ignavibacteria bacterium (assembly GCA_964440935.1). Lineage (GTDB taxonomy): Bacteria > Zixibacteria > MSB-5A5 > WJJR01 > WJJR01 > WJJR01. The sequence goes on from CAYTTY010000014.1 coordinate 24,406, forward strand.
ACGTTATAAGAGAACTGAAGGGCTGTCTGGCGCCGGTGCTGGGTGGCGGTGCCCAGTTGATCCGGGCGTTGTCGAACATCATCGTGAACTCGTGCGATGCGATGCCACGCGGCGGGACACTCACTGTGCGCACGTCGGAATGCCGTCTCGATGGAAAACATCTTCGCGGACGAACCGTACCGGCGGGCAAGTATGTGCGCATCGATATTGCCGACAGCGGACACGGGATTCCGAGCGAAATTATTGATCGCGTGTTTGACCCGTTTTTCACCACGCGCAAGGCCGACAAGGGGCGTGGTTCGGGTCTCGGATTAGCGGTCGTCTACTCGGTGATCGAGGATCATGAAGGGTATGTCGATGTGACATCAACGCCGGGTGTTGGCACCACCTTCAGTATCTACCTGCCGGTCTCTGAAGACGCTGCCGAGTCATCCGCCCACTCGGACAGAGTTCCCCGGGGACATGGTGAGCGCGTGCTGGTTGTCGACGATGATTTGATGCAATTGCGGATTGTTGAACGGATGTTGCACGAATTGGATTACGATGTTACCACGGTGGACAGCGGCGAAGCGGCGGTGGAGATGGCGCGACACGGTGCTTACGACCTTCTGCTGCTCGATATGCAAATGAATGGCATCGACGGCGCTGAAACGTTTCGTCAGATCCGGCGTTACAATCCGCGTCAACGGGCCGTGATCGTGTCGGGATATGCGGGTACCGAGCGCGTGGCATCAGCACTGGCTGCAGGGGCCTCCGGCTTGATTCAGAAGCCGGTGGATGTCGCGTCGTTGGCGCGAATGATGAAGCAGGCGTTGAGTGGTACCGTGGCGGCAAGTGCTCAGTCCACGGACGCGCGATAGTGGTGTGAGATTTGACGAAAACCGTTGATGACCATAAACGGTTTTCAATAGGCTAATTTAACATGTTTATCCACCCGGCTGAAGCCGAGTGTCAAAGTACATGACGCCGGCTTGAAGCGGGCTTTGTGCTGTTATAGCAATGAAGTGATGCCTGGTCAGGGAATTGATGACCGTCACGCAAAAACGCGTGACGGCACTTTGGGACGAGCGGGGCGGCCCGTTCTACGACATAGGGCGGCGGCGCCCCCACGCCGGTTGGGACGCCGCCTGACTGGCCCTGCCACTATGGGCGCGAACAAGATTTACAAACGCAATCGAAGCCCGAACTGAAGGCGTCCGGACGAGACGCCGACATCGTCGTAGAGATCGTACTCGCGGCCGTCGATTACCCGATGATCGAACCGGCCGAAGAGAAATCCCACTTCGCCAAAGATCGCAGCGCGTCGGCTGATGAAACGGTCGATGCCGAAGCCTAATCCGAACGACGGGCCGACGTAGCCGTTGTCGTCGTCATCGTAATAGGGCGAATAGCGATCGGTGTAACGTTCGTTGAGGGCGATTGCCCCGACCGATGCTTTGCCGTAGGGCTGCCAGGGATTGCGATATCCGGTCTTGAACGCGTACTTCAATCCAAGTTGGACATGACCGAAATCGACCGGTCCGATCGGCGTCAAGTGTTCTGATGCGCCGCCTTCGAGGTATAATGCCAGGTCGCGATCCAAGCCGATTGCCGCACCAAGAAAGAACATGCCGTCGGAGTCCAACTCGCGCAGAAAGTCGTAGTCACGGTCTTTGATTTCGTAGCCCTGTCCGCCGAAGCCGGCGTAGAGTTGAAAGCCGCGTTGGGTGTTGTCGCGTCCGGGATCGCGCAAGTCGCGATGCCGGATGCGTGCGTCGGCCGATGTGGCGATCATCAGGAGTACTGCAAGGCCGATAAATCCGATTCCCCATCTCCGAGTTGACGACTTCATTTCTCTGTCTCCATCAAAGTGTATTGAACCAGCCTTCTCCGTCTGTTGTCCGGTCGCGTCACCGGCGGCCGTACATACGCAATGGCAAGGGGCGTGCCGGGCCGTGGAAATTGTTGTGGAATAACAAGTTTAATTGTGGCTTGAGAATTTTGGAACTGAAGGAGGCACGGGAATTGGATGCCGATCATGTAAGTGTGCACAAAAATGAGTCGTGGATCTCTTTCGAGTGTCTTGGCAGACCCCAAGAATTGCGAACATACGCAGACGACATTGTCTTGGGGAGGCCCGTGTGGAAGAGCTGTCCGTGCAGAAAATGATCGCCAAGCCCCCTTAACTTCTATGAAGTGTCGGCGAGGGGCCGTATTAAAAAGTGGATTGCAAGATATACGCCCCAGATGGCTGCGGCCGTCTGGCCCCCCGGGGCTTCGTGCCCCGGGGACTTTTTTATATGGCAATGACTCGGGTAGCTTTCTTCATCGATGGATTCAATCTGTATCACGCTATGATCGGTGATGCAGAATTGCTCAAAACCAAGTGGTTAGACCTCTCCAAGCTCGGTCAGTCACTGCTTTCGCGGGACCAAGAACTCGTCGGTGTCTATTACTTTACGGCGTATCCACCTTGGGATGCCAACAAACAGAAACGCCACATGACCTATGAGAGGTCTTTGATCGATTATCCGCAGTTGCAATTTCGGATATTCCTTGCGTAACTAAGTTACTACTCAACATCGTGTATGAGGGAACGATGAGATTATTGTACGTTGACGAGTCAGAATCCAATAATCGAGTTACGATGGTCGGAATCTCGATTTCGGAGTCGAGCTGGCGACAGTTTTTCGATCGTCTCTTGGCTTTCAGAAAACAAATTGCAATTCAATTCGGGATTAAGTTGAGAGATGAATGGCATGCTCGAGATATTTGGAGGAATTCTGGTATAGTATTTGACCGAAAGCTGGGATTCGATCATGCAAAGCGAAGACAGTTCTTTCGCACCGTGGCTCTCTTCGCGAGGAATTCACCAGAAATAGAGATATTTGTTACATCGCTTCCACGCCCAAATTCGCTTGAAAGAGCTTGGAGTCGTCTGATCCAGCGATTCGAAAACGACCTTTCCAGGCGGTCAGAAAGAGGCGTCGTCGTTGCAGATGGTGGTCACGATTACACGTATCGCAAGGTATCCCGTAAGATGATGGCCTTCAATCCGATTCCCAGCAGAATTCACCAAGGTCAATCCCTGAACTCACCCGTACTGAGCATTATCGAGGATCCTTTCTTTAGGGATTCACACGACTCCTACCTTATTCAACTCGTCGACGTCATCTGCTGGCTGTGTAGGGTCCGACACGACGCAACGAATACACAGCGACATTGGGGAATCAATGAGATATACAAGGCTCTGAAGCCAGTACTGAAACTGCAGGCATCAAAACACGACCCGTATGGATTTGTCCTAAAATGAAGGCCCCCATCTCATTGCTGAGATGGGGGCAATTCCTCTCCAGCCAGAGGCCGAGCCAGAAGGCTCGGTGTGGCTGCACTCATTGTACGTGTACGATCTAAATGCATTTGGGCTATATCCGCCAATACCCATCTCTTACGACCGCAGGGAATAGCAGTGCGGCAATGATAGTTGAAGTCGATTACTGCCGCTGTCGCTACTCTTCGTCAGTTTCCACATGAGGGACTCACGGGGACCCCAATGCCAAAACAAGAGTGAATTTGTAATTGAGTCATTCTGTCCCGATCCCCGGTGACGTCAGATACATCATCCCCGTGGGGGCGGGTTGGCCGCCGGCGGGTTCGATTGTGACGAGGAATTCGGGCATTTCCTCTTCTTCGATTTCATCGAGCATGATCATCGCGCTGCCATCCTCGTTGACGGTGAAAGTGCCGACACTGGTCGGCTGACCGTCGCGCATGACCCAGAGTTGATACTCCATGCCTTCGGGGTTTTCGGGGAGCGCATACATGAAGACCACGGCTTCACCGCGCATCGGATCAACCACCACTTTGCCGAACGCCTGTTCATTGGGACCGACACCTTCGAGGTCGGCGAAGGACATTCCCGGCATGCTCAGCAGGTTGGTCACATCCTGCGTTTCAACCAGTTCGCGGCGCAGATTGTCGGCTTCACGTGCAGCGTTTTGATATTGGAAGAACATGATCACGGCGGCCGCGACGGCGGCTCCGGTGACCAACCAAGTCAGGTTGATGCGCGTGGCCGGCCGGGATGATGTACCGGATTTGCTGCGCGCCTCAATCGACGACATCACATTGGATTTCATGTGTGCCGGGGGATCGTGTTGCGGCACATCCCTGGCGAGGTTGGCGCAGACATCGTCGAGTTCCTTCAGCCGTTGCGCGCACTCCGGGCAGTTGGTGGCGAGATGCACCTCGACATCGCGATGCTCCCCGGTCGTGAGTGTGCCGAGCACATACGATTCGAGCAGTTGGTAGGCGTCGTTGTGGGTCATGAGTCCGACTCCCGGTGACCCTGCATGTGGTCGCGCAAGGCCGACATGGCATTGCGAATCCGGGTTTTGACTGTACCCAGCGGAATCTGGAGCCGTTCGGCGATACCGCTGTGCGACAGTCCTTCAAAATAAGCCAAGTCGATGACATCCCGATGGTCTTTGTTCAGTACCGATAAGGCATTGCCGACTGCCTGGCTTTGCTCCTGCTCGATCACCGCGTCCTCCTGCGGGGTGGAGGCGTTGTGTCCGGGATTATCGTGTCCATTTTGCAATTCCACTTCCTTGCTGCGAGCCGAATAGCCACAGGAGCGGGTTTTATCGATGGCGAGGCGCCGGGCGATGGCGACCATCCAGCCGAGGGGGGTTCCGCGCGAGCGGTCGAAGGTGGCGGCCTGGTCCCAGATGCGCACAAAGGCATCCTGCGTAACCTCTTCGGCGTCAGTGACATCACCCACGATCCGACGGATCAGGCTGTACAGCAATCGAGAATGACGGTCGTACAGCATGCCCAAGGCGGCCTCATCGCGGTCGCGAATCAGCTCGAGCAGGACCGCATCGGCTGCGGCGTCGGAATCAGTCACCCGGTACTCCGGACGGGCCGTATCAGTGCCACCACTGCGTGGATACGAAGTCTCATCAGCATGTGGATTCACCCGAACTGACAATCTACCGGTATTCTCCTGACAGATTCAAGGGGTGGGATGGGGGGCGAGAGACTGGAATTGGCCAACGTCGATGCGTATAATCAGACCAGGTTGAGGAGATGATGATGACGTAGTAGACGATAAGCAGCCGGGACAACCCCGGGGGGTGCCCCTAACGCCACAGGCGGGGGCTGAGACAACACCCCTAGAACCTGATCTGGATCACGCCAGCGTAGGGAACGGGTTTTTGAGATACACAGCACGTTTTGAAGGGCCGTTCCGCAGTGGTGGAGCGGTCCGTTGCTTTTGGGATGAGGTCCCGTGAAAGGAGTCAACGATGGAACAGGCAACGGCACAGAAGGCACAACTTCCTGATATCGGTAAGGTCTCCGAATCGGTATTCAACGAGGTGATACTGCCGCATCTCGGACGGAACCGACCGGAGGTGGTGGTCGGGCCGCAGAACGGCGTCGACGTCGGTGTGGTCGATATCGGCCACGGACAAGTGATGGTGTCGACCACCGATCCGGTGTTTATCGTGCCGCCGTACGGTTGGGAACGGTCGGCGTGGTTTGCGATCCACATTCTCGCCTCCGACGCGTGCACGTCGGGGCTGGCGCCGAATTATATTACCATCGATTTGAATCTGCCGATGAGCATCACCCGCGACGAATTGGAAACGATGTGGCAGACGATGCATCGCGAATGCGACAAGATCGGCATGGCGGTGGTGACCGGACACACCGGTCGGTACCAGGGATGCGATTACCCGATGGTCGGCGGTGCGACGGTGATTTGTATCGGCCCGGAGGACAAATATGTGACGCCAACAATGGCGAAGCCGGGCGACCGGGTGATTATCACCAAGGGCGCCGCCATTGAAGCGACCGGTTTGTTTGCCGTCACCTTTCCCAAGCAGGTGGCCGACGCATACGGCGAGAAGCTGGCCAAAGACGCCGAAGAGGTGTTCTGGCAGATGACGACGGTCGATGATGCCATGACTGCAGTGCAAGTCGGTGTGCGCGATGACGGCGTCACGGCGATGCACGATGCCACCGAATGTGGTGTGTGGGGTGGACTGTCGGAAGTGGCGCAAGCCTCGCAAGTTGGAATGAGAATCGAGAAGGGTGAGATCGTGGTGCAGGAGCCGGTGCAGAAAGTGTGTGAGATGTACGAAATCGATCCGTTCACGGCGATCAGTGAAGGCACTCTGATTATTACCTGCCGGCCGAATAAAGCGTCCGACGTGGTGAAACGCCTGAACGATAAGGGTATTGCCGCAACGCAAGTCGGCGAAGTGGTCGACCCTTCGGAAGGACGGAAGTATTATGAGAATGGCGTCGCACATGACCTGGTGCATCCGCAGGTGGATCCATTTTGGGCGGCGTATGGCAAGGCAATGAGTGAGGCGGCGGGGTCGTGAGTGTGTGTCGCGGGCGTGTGCGGCATGACCGTCGACACATCCGCCCTACGGTTTGAGCCCCCCATTCGGCTGACATTGTGACGGTTGCGGGCGTGTTCAACACGCCCCTACCGATATTATCGAATGGATAAAATCGTATGAATGAATCGATTGTTCAAAGAATGCGGAAATCCGCCGAGCCGATTTGGGCGGCGGTGTTGGCGCATCCGTTTGTGCAGGGGATCGGTGATGGGTCGCTGTCGCAGGATCGGTTTGAATTTTATCTGAAGCAGGATTATGCGTACCTGATCGATTTCGGGCGCGTGCTGGCCATCGCGGCGGCGAAGGGCGAAACGCTCAAGGACATGCAAACGCTTTCGGCACTGGTAGAGAGTACGCTGCATTCGGAAATGGAATTGCATCGCCGCACCTGTGCCGATTATGGGATTTCGGCGGAGCAGTTGCAGCAGACTGTTCCGGGATTAATCACGACATCGTACACCAGTTTTCTGCTGCGGGCCTGTTATGAAGGCGATTTCAGTGATGTGCTGGCGGTGCTGTTGCCGTGTGCTGCGGGGTATTGTGAAATTGCGGCGCATCTGAAAGAACAGGGGCTGCCCGATCACAAGCATTACCGGGATTGGATCGAGACGTATACGGCACCGGAAATGGTTGAAGTGACGAACTGGATTCAGGATCGTCTGGATGAATTGGGCGCGGGTGCGCCGGAGGATCGGTTCCAGCGATGGATGCGTCGGTACGAAAACAGCACGCGGTTTGAACTGATGTTCTTTGATATGAGCTGGCGCAAAGAACTGTGGCCCGATCCGATTCCGGATACCTCGGGGGTGGTGACATGACGACGCAACCCGATCCACGACGCTGGGGGTTGTATGCGATCACCGATGAATCGTTGTCGCGCAGCCGGACACATGTCGAGATTGCCCAGGCGGTGATAGCGGGCGGGGCCGATGTGGTGCAGTTGCGCGACAAGACCACGTGGGGACGGCGTCTGTATGACACAGCGGGACGCATTCGTGAATTGACCACCGACGCCGGGCGTGCATTTGTCATGAATGATCGTGTCGATATCGGGATGGCGGTCGCTGCCGATGGTGTGCATGTCGGTGTCGATGATCTGCCGGCGGAAGCGGCACGGCGGCTCATCGGGCCGGATCGCATTCTGGGGCTATCGGCGCGCAATCTGGACGAAGCGATACATGCCGAAGCGCAGGGCGCCGATTACATCGGCTTTGGTCCGATCTTCGAAGCGCGCAAAACGAAACCCGATACGGTCGATCCCACGGGGTTGGACGGATTGAAACAGGTGTGTGAGAGGGTGCAATGCCCTGTTATTGCGATTGGTGGGATTACGCTCGACAATGCTGCCGATGTGATTCGCGCAGGGGCCGATGGTGTGGCGGTAATATCGGCTATCGTAGCGGCCGATGACATTGCGGCCACGACGCGCGAGTTCACAGAGCGGATTGCGCAGGCGAGGGAGAGTGTGGCGCGGTGAGCGAACGCGATCCGACAGTCGCCGAGATCGGCGAGTTTGGTTTGATCGATCGCATTCGGATGATTTGCGGGACCGAGACGTCGCCGGACATGCTGTTAGGCATCGGCGATGACACGGCGGTCATACGGCTCGACGACCATCGCGCCATGGTTGCCACCTGCGATATTCAAGTCGAAGATGTTCATTTTCAATGGGAGACCATCACGCCGTATCAACTCGGCCGCCGCAGCATGGCGGTCAATCTGAGTGATATTGCGTCAATGGGGGCGGCGCCGTCGTATGCGTTGACATCGTTGGCGATGCCATCATCGCTGCCCGCCGCGCACTTCGATAAGATGTTTGCCGGCATGAACGATGAAGTGCGCGAGGTTGGGGCATATCTGGTCGGCGGCAATCTGGCGCGTTCGAGCGAACGGTTGGTCGTCGATGTGTTCATGTGGGGGATTGTCGATCCGGCGCAGATGCTGACCCGGTCCGGTGCGCAGGTCGGCGATATGGTGTATGTGACCGGAGCGCTGGGGTCGTCGACAGCCGGGCTCGATGTGCTGTTGCGGTATGGGCCGTCGTGTGCGGATGAGTATGCCGAAGTGGTGCGTGCGCATCTGGAGCCCCGCGCACGCGTGCGTGAAGGACAAACCATTGCCGGGTCAGGCCTGGCCACGTCGATGATTGATGTCAGCGACGGGTTGGCGGCTGATATCGGCCACATTTGCGACAGCAGTCAGGTCGGTGTGGAAATCGACGAGGCACAAATCCCGTTTGACGCGGTGTTGTTCAAGATTGCACGCAACGCCGAGCGTGATCTGCGGGAATATACCCTTTATGGCGGCGAGGACTACGAACTGCTGTTTACCGTTCGTAGCACAGATGCAGAAGCGATGGAGCGCCTGGCGCAGGAGACGGGTTTTGCGTTGCGGCAAATCGGGCGTGTCGTCGCGGCGAGTGATGGACGCACACTGATTGACCCGCAGGGAACACGTCATGCGCTTGATCCAAAAGGATGGGATCATTTTCGAGTGGTGTGAGGAAATCGTAATATTCCCACGCACAACGCATGTGGGTGGCCCGGACCTTGGGGTGTGTTGAAAATGGTGATTCAATGCTGAGCACATGCAGTAGGGGCGTATTGAATACGCCCTCTGTGCGTAATCGGTATGGGAACGGGGCGTACTCAGTACGCCCCTACAGATGATCGTTTTCTCGATGCGTGATGTGATCAGTTCCTGGACTTGTTCAACACACCTTAAGGTCCGGGGCACCCGACACCCGAAATGGCAATGACACGAGTTTGACGCAACAAAGGATGGATCATGAATAGAGCACTCACGATTGCCGGGTCGGATTGCAGCGGGGGCGCCGGCATTCAGGCGGATTTGAAAACATTTATGGCGTTCGGCGTGTATGGCATGTCGGCGATTACATCGGTGGTGGCAGAAAACACGGTCGGTGTGCAACAAGTGCATGATCTGCCGGTTGATCTGATTGTCGAACAGATCAAGAGTTGTGTATCCGATATCGGTACCGATGCCGTGAAGATCGGCATGCTGTCGAATCCGGCGATTGTCGAGGCGGTGGCGGCGGCGATTGACGAGCACCAACTGCCGAATGTCGTGGTCGATCCGGTGATGGTTGCCAAGAGCGGCGATGCATTACTGAACGAAGAAGCGCGCACGACAATCACAGAGAAGCTGCTGCCGAAGGCGTTTGTCATCACGCCCAACAAGCACGAAGCGGAAACGCTGCTGGACCGCAAGCTGTGGACATTGGAAGACATGAAGATCGCGGCGAAGGAGTTGGCCGAGTTGGGTTGCCAATGGGTGGTGGTGAAGGGCGGACACATGACCGACGAATCACAGGCGATCGACGTCGTGTACGACGGCCAGTTCGTGCACACGCTGCCGGCGCCGTTTATCGATACCCAAAACACGCACGGTACCGGCTGCACGTTTTCCTCGGCGATCGCGGCGTCGCTGGCCAAAGGTGTTCCTCCGTTGGAAGCGATCGGACAGGCAAAGGGGTACATCACCCGCGCCATCAAGGAAAGCGTCTCCCTGGGCAAGGGCCACGGCCCGACGAATCATCTGACCGGTGTGGAGAGTGAGTGGTTTGTCGTGCCGCAGGATGTGCGGAAAGGGTGATCGGTCGCTCTTGGGTTGCACTGTAGGGGTGTATTGCATACGCCCCCTGTGCGTCACCGCAACCGAGAGAGGGCGTACTCAGAGCGCCGTTTGGAGGTAGTCTTGTCGATTTACAAGATGATGGTGTCTCAGATTTTTTCAACACACTCTCCAGCCAGGTGATAGCGACTCTCAACACCCACCAAACCGTTTCGACGGTTTACCACTCACTCGATCCGCCACACCAATATCAATCAACCGTTTCAACAGCACCGCCCCGCCGCACTGTTCCGACACCGCCACCTCCGAGAAGCGCCCATCGACAATGTATTTTCCACACGTGTAATGATTCGAGAAACTCCACAGGTACGGCGACAACACCTCGGGATGATGCACCCGATACCCGAAGCCATTGTACATCTCCAATCGGTACAACGTCCCCGGCACCAACCAGTCGGTCCACTCGTACAGTCGCGCATACACCAACGCATCGAACGCGCTGTGCTCCCACACAAACGGTGGGCGAAACTCTTCCGGACGGCCCGCCGGGTGATTCTGTGTCCGATTAGTCAATGGGTCGCCGTTGTGCAGGTGACGATCGAATCGCAGCGACGCTTCCAGGCTGTGGATGATCCCGGTTACATACCACGGCACACCCAATGGTTTCGACACGAGTTCATACCGCTTACGATTGCGTACAATCGCTGCCGCCACACACGCTACGTCATCCAGACGCTCCACGCGAATCACGCACGTCTCAAACAACCGCGCGTATTCATGCCGCAACGCTTTGGTCAATCGCATGTCGAGGAATCGAATTCGTGGCCCTGATGGGGCTTTATCCATCAGGGCCTGCATAACCACGTTGGAGTTGTTGAGATTGCTCGGTGTTGTACCACCCGATGGAAAGAGCGTACCTGAACACAGAGTCCGCTTCAGCGGACTTCCCGCAGTTTAACACCTGGCTTCAGCCAGGTGCCGAAGACACCATTATCCCCAAAACCGTTTCAACGGTTTCCCACTACTCACGCCGAGCTGGGGCTCGACGGTCTAATACTAACCCAACACGGTCTTCGCCATCTCCCATCCCGCCGCCGTTGATCGCTTAATCGAATGTGACGAGAAATCCAGCGTGTCGCCCAATGGCTCTGCCGGTTCAATGACATGACACCGATAATACCGATACGGCCGCCCATCACGTTTCCGCAGAATCACTCCCACTTGTTCCGCCTGTCCAACCAGATTGTTGATCCGCAAGAACTCGCGCAGATCGGTCACGAAGATTTCATTAAGGGCAATGTCGAGCAGCGCACGACGAGCGATGTCAATAATGTTGCGTGGCGGCTCATCGAGCGGCGATGGTTGTCGTGGACTGCAGTTGATGATTACGACGTCATCGGGATTGAAATCCAAGACATCAGCCAGCGGACTGATATTCCGTAAACCGCCGTCAACCATCTGTGGCCATTCGGGCGACACATCGAGCGGCGGCCACACAATCGGCATTGTGGCCGACGCGATCACCGCGCGAATGAAGTCCGGATGTTCAGGGCTGAAAACCGCATATTCACCTGTCAACAACGACACAGCACCAACCCGAACATTGGCGGAGTACACCGCCTCATACAGCTCATCGTGCACCAGACGCCGCAGCGGGGTGTTGTCATACACACCGCGCCGATGGCCCAAGAGCAGCTTCAGGGCGGTCCAGACATTCCATTTGCCGGTGTATACCTGATCGTTGGTGATCTGTTGCCAGATGTCATGCAGGCGCTGGTGCCGTCCGGCGCCGATCATCGCAGCATTCAACGCACCGACTGACACACCGGCGATGACATCCCAACGGTGTCCGCAGGCGTCGCGCGCATACTGTTCGGCACCAACTTGAAACGCGCCCTTGGCGCCCCCGCCTGAAAGGACCAATGCAGTTCCGGGCATGATGGATATCCTCCATCATGCCCGGTGGTGAGCGTTTCACCCCCTTCTATGGGTTGAGGCGATTGGTTGATAGAAGGTTTGCGCTCCACAGGCCACTTGTGGTGAGCGGAGTCGAACTCTCAGGCCCGTAAAACTCTCACACTTTAGAGTGATTGTCAGAATTATTTTCCGTTTGGATTTCTATACTCTGTCATCCCCGTCGGCCGTGGCGGACCGAGACAGTGTCGTAATTGCTTGTTTACGAAGACAATGGATTCCCGCTTTCGCGGGAATGACAGCGAATGTTACCTTGGCAATCGGAAATCTATTCTGACAACCGCTCTAAACGAGGAAGTGACAGGTTGTTATCGATCGGCATGGGCAACGCCAGCGCCTGAATATCATTGGAGAATCCGGGATCAGAGGAGAACGCATGACGCAGTGAACGGGAGTTGTGTGTGTACGACATGTGCATGCCGTTAAACGCCCACAGTCCGACTGTCCCCGGGCTGTACAACGCCGGCATCGAGGAGGTCGATGCCCCACCGGCGTGTCCCATTCCCCATACGCGTGCGGTGGGGGATGTTTCGGTCATCCATTGAGTGACGGACTGGGCGAAAGAGGACTTTGCCAGGAAGAGCAGGAGCAACCCTGCGAGAATGGCCGTCTTGCGCATGCAATCTCCAATCCGCTGCCGAATTAAAAGTAGGTACCACGCGAAATCGGCTCAAGCAGAGCCAGTTATGGTTCATTGCTCCACAGACGCTGGATATTGCTCAACCCCACCGTCCACTCCTTCACCGACCACCCACCTAAACCATTCGGTGCGGTGTCGGGATGGCGAAACTGGGCCGTCTCGTACCGCAGATCGATGTGGTTCAAAACGGTCGTTAGAAAACTGGATGTGTGAATATCGAGCACCTGCCGCACCCATCTCTGGAAATTCCCGGCATCGATGGCGAACCCCGACGTTCCCCAATCTCCGGCCGGCTCGCAATAGTACGCATAATCTTCCTGACGGTCACCCCAACGGTAAGCGAAAGAGCCTGCCAGCAGCACTTCCCAACCGACGCGACGATGTTTGGCTACACTGCATCCATACCGCGATATGCCCTCGTAATTATCAACAACATGCTCAACACTCAGCGCAGGCAGGGATTGCCAAAACACATCCACACGATACGACCAACCGGTGGCTTCTGATTCAATGTAGTGAAATGCCCCATACGTCACACTCGGCGACGCCACAATTCCAAATAGACTCGGCGGTTCATCGACAATTTCGTAGCGCTCCAGCATATGCATGAGCCGGGCGCGAATCGCTGCGCCTCCATTAGAGCGCGCAAACCTGAGACCAGAATCGAAATACCGTCCGTTATCACTCTCGGTATATCCAGCCCCCAGTTCCAACCCAATGTCCAAACCGATGCCGATCGTCCAATCCGAGTACTCATCGCCGACCAACGAGCCCTGACGATTCACAAATCCAACTGCGAAGAGCGGCATCACGCGCCTTAACTCTTCGGGCAGATGCAGTGACACAGCCTGAATGTCGTTGTGGTAACCATGCGTCTCATCTGCCCCGTCCCGGAGAGACTCCCAATTGTGTGTTTGGCTGATTCCGACCGTGTTGAACGCCCAGATGCCCACCGCGCCGCCATTGTGTAATGGCGGCAGCGATGATATGGTCGACGCCGTCCCCGAATGGCCCATTGCCCAAAAACGTGCGGTCGGTGACAGTCCGCCCATCCAGGTTATGGGGACGGGGACATTATCGGCAAAAACAGTCGAGGGGGTGGCGGCGCAGAGTAGTGCGACCCCGGCGAGAATTCTGACGATGCGCATGCAGTCTCCAATCCGCTGCCGAATTGAATATACTGCTTATACACCGCCCTGCGGAGTGGGACGTGATGATTTTTCAAATCAGAACCGCGTCACTCCGGTTAACCCCAGACGCCACTCCCGCACCGAAACCTGCCCCAAACCGGGCGGCGCGATGTCGGGATTCTGAAACGATGCTGTTTCATACCGTGCATCGAGACGGTTCAAAATCCATGTCAGCGCATCCGATGTTTTAAAGCCGAGCAGATGCCGCGCCCAACGCTGGGCATTGCCGATGTCGACCGCGTAGCCTTGAGTCGACCAGTCGGGCGTGATAACAGTGTTCCTGTCACTGTCAAAGAATGTGCCATACGGTGGCCGCGTCCGTCCATTCCCCAGCCGCATGGCCACAACACCCAACAGATCGACCTCCCAGCCTTCGCCTCGCTGCGAACCATCGCGATCCCGCGCATACTCCACAGTGAGCAATTGAAGATCACGGTATGTGGAGACAAAACCAAAGGAGTACCCGTCTTTGTCTCGGTGGTGCTTCGTACTGCTTCCGTAGGCGGCGGTTATGTCGAACTCGATATCACCAAACGTCGGCATGCGATCAATGAATCCCCACTCGTGGAGTGTGTGCAGCGTCCGCATTCGCACGAGGTAGCCCATCGTAGCAATCCGATCAGTCGATGGATACTCTCGCACAATGAAATCGTCATCCGATTTGTCGTACTCGTAGCGCGTATCAACATCATCGACAGTGAAGCCGAGACCAAAATCAATACCAACATTAAGCCCCAATCCGGCGCCATAAGTGTCGATCGACCGCGTACGCGTGACCAAATAGCGGTCGTCGAATATGTCGATTTCCGCACTGGGTCCGACCCGGTACCGCCCGGAACTGTACAAAAACCCCATAGAGAGCCGTGGGGGACGATCCATGTTCGTCGGCAAATAGCTGGCACTGACTCCGTAGACGGAGTTTTCCAGATCGTAGCTGACACCTCCGCCGGGTCCGCCCCGTTCCCAATTGTGCATCGAATACGCCGTCCCCGACATCGCCCAGGTGCCGATGCTGCCGGGATTGCGCAGCGATGGTACACGATCGTCTGTAGCAATCGACGTAAAGCCCATCCCGAACGAGCGCGCCGTCGGGTTACCGTCGATCCACACACTGGGAATGGTGAGGCGAAGGTCCTGTGCGACGGCTTGGCTTGCACTCAGTGCCACCACGGCCGCCAGTATGATACCCGCTCTCCAGTTCATACCACACCCCCGCGACTTGTCCTGCTTTACTGAGAATACAATTGCGGGGGATGTGTATTCCCTAGAATCACCGTGAGATGTTATCCCACAACTCACGCAGGCCCGAAATCTCGAACGACCATTCACGGACACCGAGTTGATTGAAGTACCAGCGTATCCCCTCGGGAGGATCAACGGGATTCCGAAAGTCCGCCCATTCGTAGCGGACGTGAACATTCCGGAGCATCCAACCGAGTACCGATGATTCGCCCGGCCCAATCCAGTGATGCAGCCATTGCTGAAGCCCTGAGGTGTAAATGGCATGCCCTTCAGTCGCCCAATCGGGTATTGGATACACTTGCTCAAAACTGAAATACTCTGTGAACGGCCACAGCCGCTTCCCTCTGCGGAACGCATATGTCCCCAGTACACACACCTCCCAGCCACGGCTTTCGTTGTCGGCTGTCGGGTTGATGATGTGCTCCGCCGACAGCACGGGGAGTGACTCCATGGTCATGTTAAATCCGTATGCGTAGCCGGTCTGCTCACCCTTGCTCAGGTGGTCGCTGGCATACGACATTATTGGATCGACTTCCCAAGCCCCAAAGTCCAGTGGACGCGGATCGAGCTTGAGCAGATCCATGATGTGTTGAACGCTCAACCGCACGCTATATGCAGCGTACCAATCGCGCACAGACTGACGATAACCATCCTCCGTCGGCTCGTCCAAATAGTTGAGACGCAACCCGAGACCGATCTCAGCACCCAGTTGGGCACCGAGCGCAATCACCCAGTCTGAGCCTTCGGTGTCCCATGTCCAACCGTGAACCTCGCCGGGATAGAAGACGGTGCTGCTCTGTCCGCGTCGACGCAAAAGGCCAAGTGCCGCGGGGACAGGACTCCCGATACCAAGGTCGGCAGCGCTAACACCGACGGCAAACATCGTATTCGAAATCTGATATCGTATCTCATCACGATACCGATCTGACTGATCATCCCAGGCGTGCATTCGATAGATGTTCGAGTTCAACGCCCACAGTCCGACGCTTCCCGGGCCGAGCGGACTGGGAACGTCATGGATCGACGCCACATCGCTGAACGCCATACCAAAAGAACGTGCTGTCGGCGATGACTCTCGCATCCAAAGCAGTGGATTGGCTTCATACGGTCCTATCGCATTCGCCGGCGCGGCCAGACCAATGACTACGAGCAAGAGAATGCCGATCGATGTCCGCATGCCACCTCCCAGAATATTAAATGATTCATCCCAATTACCGCTCAGATGCCTCGCTATTCCCCCACATTCCCATTGCACAATTGAAATCAATACTAATCTTATCCTTATGCGCCTGATCGAACGCATCGCCGCCGCACTCACCGCCTGGTCGGTCCGCTGGGTACCGAACTCGTTTATCATCGCCTGCCTGCTGACACTGATCGTGTTTGCGACCGCGTTGACACTCACGTCCGCCGGCCCGCTCGACTGTGTGACCTACTGGGGCGACGGCTTCTGGGCGCTGCTGTCATTTGGCATGCAGATGTGCCTGATTATCTTCACCGGCTACATTGTCGCCGTCTCGCCGCCGCTGCGACGCGTGCTCAGCGCGATCGCGCGTATCCCCAAGGGACCGAAGTCGGCGATCCTCACGATGACGATGATCTCGCTGTTGTTGTCGTGGTTTCACTGGGGATTGTCGATGGTCGGTTCGGCATTGATGGTGCGCTTCATCGCCGCACAACGCCGCGACGTCGATTACCGGTTGCTCGTCGCGTGCGCGTATCTGGGCATGGGCTGCACCTGGCACGCCGGGCTCTCCGCGTCGGCGCCGCTGCTGGTCGCCACACCGGGGCACTTCCTCGAATCGCAAATCGGCATCATCCCGATGGGGGAAACGATCTTCGCACCGTTCAATCTGATTCTCGTCGGCATTGTGTTCGTCTTCTTGGGCATCTTCACGCCGATGCTGCACCCGCGCCCGGAACGCACCGTCACCGTCGATCCCAAAATCCTCGAAGGCTTCGAAGACTTTCATGCACCGCCGCCACCCTCGCACCCGTCGCCATCGGAACGCTTCGAACACTCCTATCTGATGAATGCCATTCTCGGTGCAATGGGAGTGATCTGGGTCGTGTGGTACTTCGTCATCAGCAGCGGCGGGCTCACACTGAACGCGTTCAACTTTACGGTGTTGTTTTTGGGACTTTTGCTTCATCGCACTACGGCGTCATTTCTCAAAGCGGCGGGCGAAGGCGGCAATCTGATTTTCGGAATTGTGTTGCAGTTTCCGTTCTATGCCGGCATGTACGGTATCATCAAATCATCGGGGCTCACCGAAGTGCTGTCCAACGCACTCACGACGATGGCCAGTCGTGACACCTTCCCGGCCATCGTCTACTGGTACTCCGGCATCGTGAACTACTTCGTTCCATCGGGCGGGTCGAAATGGGCGATCGAAGCGCCGTACATCCTCGAAGCGGCCAAATCGCTCGGTGTCACCCCCGCCAAAACAGTCGTCGCCTATGCCTGGGGCGACATGGCCACCGACATCATCCAGCCCTTCTGGGCAATCCCGCTATTGTCGGTCGCCAAGCTCGATTTCAAAGATATCATGGGCTACGGCATCGTGATCTTCACGGCGTACGCGCTGCTGGTGACGGTGGCGTTTCTGCTGTTTCCGTAGGGGTGACTTCTGTCGCCGTTCTTTCCCGTTCTGGCGTTCCCCGGTCACCCCCCCTCGTCAATCTGTCATTCCCGTGCGCCGCGGCGGAGGAATCCAATTTTTGGTTGGACTTGGGCGCTAAAATGGATCCCCGCTTGCGCGGGGATGACAGCGTACGAGTCATACCCTTTTCAGAAGCTCCGCTGGCTACAACGGAGGGTGACTCAACTGCTCGACTGATCACCTGCTCCAACCGCCCCCTCACCCCAACCCTCTCCCCGATGGGGAGAGGGAGCACAATTCTTGGAGTCTCAGTCTTTTAATGGATTGATACCGGCCTGTCAGTCTTGGTTCCCTCTCCCTGGAGGGAGAGGGCCAGGGTGAGGGTGAATCCTTATGCATGACGTTTCCATTCAGAATCATCACGACCCGCCCCCTTGAATCCAACACCCCCACGTACATACATTGGCACAACAGCACGGAGATAACCTATGCGTACCGTATCCAACCCGAAGAAAATCCGCGAGCCGCACTTTGCGCAGAACGGTGGCTTCTATACCGATAACCCGGTCGATCTGGCCAAGGAGATCGCCGGGTTCTTCCGCAATGCCAAACGTGTCGAATTGGGTGGCACCATTGCCGGTGTGGTCTGCCCGCATGCAGGCTATGCCTATTCCGGGCAAATCGCTGCCGATGCGTACAAGCAGCTTGAGGGGCTCTCGTACGATACCGTCATCGTGATTTCCCCCTCACACCAAGTGTTCTTTCCCGGTGTGTCAGTGTACTCCGGTGGCGCGTATCGGACACCACTGGGCGACATCCCGCTCGATCTGGATTTCTGCGAGAAGCTGACGTCGGTCGACAAGTCCGTCTCACTCTCCGACATCGGCCACGACGCCTCGGGCGGCGGCTGGGAGCATTCGCTTGAGGTGCATCTGCCGTTTCTGCAAGTTGTCCTCGGCTCATTCGCGCTTGTCCCAATCGTCATGGGCGATCAGGAATTCCAGACGGCTAAAAAGCTGGGTGAGTTGATCGGACGCTACGCGAAGTTCGGCAAGACACTGGTCGTCGCATCATCGGATCTGGCCCACGGGCACAGCTACGCCGAAACCAAACAGCTCGATGAAGTCGCCGGGGCGGCGGTCAAAGCGTATGATCCGAACAGACTCTACGACCGTTTCCGCGACCGTGGTTTCGAAGCGTGCGGCGGCGGGCCGATTACCGCGGCGATGATTGCCACGCAGATTATGGGCGCCGATTCATCGCAAGTGATCACGATGCGCAACTCCGGCGATGTCACCGGAGAAAAATCGGGGTACATTGTCGGCTATCTCTCGGCGGTCTTCTACAGTTCGACCGACACACCGAGCGCGCCCAAATACACGGGACGCAAGAAGGAATCGATCGAAGCAAAGGCGACCGCACGGTCTCCGAACCTGTCGACCGACCACGAACTCAACGACAGTGAACGCTCATTTCTGCTGCGCACCGCACGTCGATCATTGGAGCACGCGGTCAAAGGGGCCAACAGGTCGTGCCCCGACGCGCCCACCGACAAACTGCGTGAAAAGCGCGGTGTGTTTGTAACGCTGAAGAGACGCGGGCAATTGCGTGGATGCATCGGGTATGTGCGCCCGTACAAGCCGCTCGTCGATGCCGTCTGGGAGATGGCCGAATCGGCGGCGGTGCGCGATGACCGTTTTATCCCGGTTGACGCTCGCGAAGTCGATGACATCATCATCGAAATCACCGTGCTCTCACCGTTGGAACGCGTGACGAGCCCCGATCATGTCTTAGTCGGACGTCACGGATTATTGGTTACACGTGGCTATCAGGCGGGCGTGCTATTGCCGCAGGTCCCGATCGAAGCCGACTGGGATCGCGAGACATTTCTCGAACAGACCTGCCTGAAGGCGGGCTTGCCGCCCGACGCCTGGCAGGAACCCGACACGATTATCGAGGTGTTCACGGCCGAGGTGTTGCACTAATGGCTGTAACCGTCATCGGCCGCGTGGCGCCCGAACTCGAACGGTTCTTAAATCGCCACATTCTTGGCGTCGCCCCGCATCCCGACCACTGGCCGCCGCCCGACGACTGCGCAAGCCTGCCGGTCCCGCCGGGGTACGACGTTTCCGATGAAACCGGACCGGCGTGGGTGCTGGCGCATGAACACATGTCGGTCTGGCATCACCGTCGTACGACACTCGGTGCGCAGGGTTACCGCTTCGCGCACAACGGCGAATTCGACTGCGGCTGGCGGCTGGCCGATGTCGCGGCGCGCTTTGTGCATGAACGTCTGAATGTCGGCTTCAATTGTGTCACGATACTGCCGCCACCGCCGGTATATCGCAGCCAATATGTGCTACCCTGGGTTACCCAACGTCTGGCCGAGCGTCTCGCTATTCCGTTCGTGCCCAACCTGTTCACGGCGGTGGCGCCATTCGCCGAACATCCCGATATCGCCCGGTACTTGTTGGTCCCCGGCTTGAGCCTGTTCACATTTTCTCGCGAAACTGATACACAACTGAACGGTGCCTCTGTATTGTTGGTCGACTGGGCGCGTCACACCGGGCATACCCTGCGGTCGCTGGCGCAGCAACTGAAACGAAAAGGCGCAACGGTGGTGCGGTTCACCTGGTTTGATTGATTATGCCGACAGCACACGATTTGACCATACTCTACGCTCTGACGTCTGCGGTCCGTCTCGGTCCCAAGACGATGGCCGCACTTCTCCTCCATTTCCGCGATCCGGAGGGAATCTGGGAAGCGAACATCGATGAGATCGCGCGTGCTGGCAAACTCGACAGTGCGTCCACCGGGCGGTTTGCCGAAGCACGCATGAAGTATGATGAGATCAACGCCGAACTCGATCACATTATCGACGAGGGCACCAAAGTGGTCAGCATTCTCGATGCGCACTATCCCGAACGGCTCCGTCGTCTCGCCGATCCCCCAACCATCCTGTACCATCGCGGCGAGTTGCCCGATCTGGAGCAGCCGGCGATTGCGGTTGTCGGCACACACAAGGCCGACAACGAGGGCATTGCCGATGCGGTCGCGTGGGGTAAGGGACTGGTTGAGCGCGGTGCGGTGGTGGTCTCGGGCCTGGCGCGCGGCATTGATGGCGGCGGTCATACCGGCGCGCTGGCGTCCGATGGCAAAACCTACGCTGTCTTAGGCAGCGGCTTTGCCAATATCTACCCACCCGAGCACCGTCAACTCGCTGAGAAGATCACCGAGAACGGCGCCCTGATCTCCGAACATCCGCCCAAGACGCCGCTCACCAAGCAGCGTCTCGTCCTGCGTAATCGAATCATCGTTGGCTTGGCCGATGCGGTGGTGGTCGTCCGTGTCCATGAGGGCACCCGCGGTTCAATGGAAGCGATTCGTCGCGCCCGCAACATCGCCATCCCGATTTTCCTCGTCGCCGCCGACACCAGCTCGGTGGCCCAGCGCGCCGTCGCCGAAGGCGCGGTCCCCATCGCTCCGGAACCCGATTTCGATCTCGTGTTGAACTATCTGTAGCACTGCGGCAGCGGCGACAAGCACCGCTTCGAAGTACGCCCAAAAACATTTTGTCATCCCGAGTCCGCCGGAGGCGGAAGGGATCCGCTTCTTGCGCCCGACCCTGCCATTATCGCGATTGTCAGAAGAACTGTCCGACTCACGAGACCGTAGCATGGCCGTCCCGCTTGCCGTGAGCATGGTCGAACGGGCCATGCCGTACGGGCGAGGCGCCCGTGCTACATCGCCCGGTCAATCGGAAAACAATTCTGACAATCGCTCCTCATAGAGTGACTTGCATAATTCCCCTCCGATTCCCGATCCAACCCGAAAGATATACTTCTCACCCCAACCCTCTCCCCGCTGAACAGCGCGGGCTTGCCCTTAACGAAGTCGAAGGGGAGAGGGAGCTAAACGTAGGGGCGCACACTTCGACTCCGCTCCGTGCAAGCAGCTGTGCAGGCGCCCGCGTGACGGGTACGGTGATCCGGCAAAGTTCTGCCCAAATCGCAGGGCCTGTCTATCGCTACGCAATGCCGGCACCGTGCCCGCACCCCCCTTGTCTACCCACCGCCGCTTCACTACCTTGAAGGCCACACAGGAGGGTTTACAGCATGGGAAAAGTGTACAAGACAATCACCCTGGTCGGCACCTCGACCAAAGACTACGAAGATGCCATCAACAGTGCGATTAACGAAGCCGCCAAGACGTTGAAGGGCATGGCCTGGTTTGAAGTGAAAGAAATGCGCGGCGGCATCAAAGACAACAAAGTCGCCGAGTATCAGGCGATCATTACAGTAGGATTCCTGCTGATCAACGAGTGAGACACACACTCCGGATCGTTCTAATCGGGTGGACCGCGGCGGCCCTGTGGTCGTGCTCCGATGACGGTTCCACCAGTCCCGGAGCCCACGCGCGCAATTACCACATGGGCTTCGCGCTCTACCCGACCGTATTTCAGTCGGCGCTGCCGCAGCAGTATGTGATGAACTTCCGCACGCGCGCCGATCTGGTAACGGTGCATTGGGACGGGAACGTGCCGTGGCCGCTGCTGGCCCGCTGTCCCGACCTCGGCAATTGTGATCCGGGGGGCGACAGCCTGCTGATGGCAATGCAGGACAATCTGAACCAGACGGTCGAGGGGCTGCGCAATCAGACCGGCATTTTCAAACGCGATCCTGAACGGCTGGTCTACCTCGCGTTGAGCCCGCTGAATATCGACCGCGACGGCATCGTCAGCACCTACGCCGGCCTGCGCGCCACCCCGCCGGGCGCGACCTTCGCCACACCCGCCGTCACCGAGCACTATGTCCGTTTCGTTTCGTACCTGGTTGCACAGTTCGACCCCGATTACTTCTCACCGGTGATCGAGATCAACATGTACGCCGTCAACCAGCCCGGCGATTTCCTGAATCTGATCGCCCTGGCGCAAGATGTGTACGAAGCGATCAAGACCGAACATCCAATGTTGCCGATGGCGCCCACGATCCAGTGGGAATTCTACAAGGTGGGATGGGATACACAAGCACGGCATCCGCTGCTCGACAGTTTATCAACCAATTGGGCCCGGTTTGCCGACTTCTATGCGCTCTCAACATATCCCAACATCCAACTCGACCGCTCATCGGTCGATTCGACCTGGTACCGATTCGATCAGTACGGTCTCGACGATATCACCCAGTCGCAGTTGATGATCTCCGAATGCGGCGTTCAGCCGCTGATGCAACGTGACATGTTGCAGACACTCTCGCGTCTGCTCCAGCGTTACAAAGGTATCGCGCTGAACTACTTCTTCCTCGAAGACATGGATCATCTCGACTTTCCGCCATCATTCAAGGATGTGGGATTGTATCACGATAAACAGTCACCGACACTGACGCCGCATCCGGGGCTGGCCACGTGGGACAGCCTGTATGCGTTGTAGGACAGCAGGTGGGCGCAAACAGAACCACGGGAGTTGACTGATATGAGCCTTAACCACATCATCCTGACACTCGCAATACTCATCGGCCTGTTTCTGTTTGTCCAACCGATCTGGGTGCGTTTGCAACGCATCCATCGCACGTCGAAAGGATTCACGCTCGACGATGTCCCCCGCCGCATCGGACGGTTCATCTCCGAAGTCATATTCCAAAGTAAGATCATTAAACAGCGGCCGTTTGCCGGCCTGATGCACGCGCTCGTCTTTTGGGGGTTCATCGCGTTCATTCCGGTCACTATTGACCACTTTGTCCGCGGCTACGGCGGCACGTTTCTTGGTCACGGTAGCGTTCACGCGATCATCACGACGATTGTCGCCGTCTTCGCCGTGCTGGTCATCATCGGTATCACCGGGCTCGCCTTGCGCCGTTATATCTCAAAACCGGCGGCCCTGGGAGAGGTGAAAGCCGAGTCGGGTGTGGTCGCGCTGTTCATCGAAATCCTGATGGTGACCTATCTGCTTGAACTGTATGTCTTCACCGAGCCATCGTCGACCGCCGCACAGATCAATTGGTGGCTTCACGCGCTGACCATCTTGGCCTTTCTGGCATTGATCCCGCGCTCGAAGCACTTGCACCTGATCCTGTCACCGATAACGACATTCCTGAAAGACTTCGAGCTGGCGACGATTCGCCCGCTCGATTTCGAAAGAGAAGAATTCGGTGCCTTCAAGCTGTCCGATCTCGCTGCGCATACAGCGCTGGGTGCGTTCACCTGTGTCGAGTGCGGCCGCTGCTATGATCACTGCCCCGCCCGTGTCACCGGCAAGCTGCTCGATCCCAAACAACTGATGCTCGATCTGCGCGACGGGTTCCTCAAAGATCCCGAACAGAACATTGTCGGCGATACGATTGCTGAGGAAATCCTCTGGCAGTGTACATCATGCGGCGCGTGTACCTATCAGTGCCCGGTCGGTATCGATCAGGTCGTGCCGATCATGGAAGCACGCCGTGGACAAACCGCCGAGGGCGCCGTCCCGCACACGTTCAATACCTTTTTCACCAATCTCGAACGCCTGCAAAACCCGTGGGCCTATCCCACACCGCAGGCGCACGAGTTTATCGAGGAAAACGAATATCCCAAATTCGACGGTCACGAATACTTGTACTGGATGGGCTGTCTCGCGCGGTTCGACATTCAATATCGCAAGTCCTCACTCGCGTTCAAGAAGATCCTCGATCAGGGCGGCGTTTCGTATGGCGTCCTTCCCGATGAACAGTGCACCGGCGATGCGGCCCGTCGCGCCGGCAATGAATACCTGTTTACTGAACTTGCGACGGCTAACGTCGAACTGTTGAATTCGGCGGGGGTGAAGAAGATCGTCGCCACCTGTCCGCACTGTGTGCGCACACTGTCGGAATACAAGGACTTCGGGCTGCATCAGGATGTTGAGATCATTCATCACTCGCGACTAATCACCGAATTGGTCGCCGCCGGGAAGATCAATATCGACACGGACGGCGATGGCAACGTCCCGGTCTATCATGATCCGTGTTACCTCTCACGGTATGGTCAGGACGGTGACATCGAGAATCCGCGTAAGGTCGTCGCCACCGCCCACGGCGGCACGGCCCCGAAAGAGCCCGAACGCACCGGCGACCAATCATTCTGCTGCGGTGCCGGCGGCGCGATGATCTTCGCCGAAGAAACGAAGGGAACACGCATCAACCGCGACCGCACGGAAGAGCTGCTCAACACCGGCGCCGATGACGTCGCCGTCGCCTGTCCCTTCTGCCAGATCATGATCCGCGACGCCACCGCCGATCTGGACCGGAGTGATGACGTCAAGGTGCGGGATATTGCCGAGTATGTCGCGGAGCGGATGGGGTAGCGCGATTTTGGTGGGTGCAGAGCACCCACCCTACAATGGCCGCGCAGTGGTGACTGAAAGTAACTTGCTGTCATTCCCGTGAAAGCGGGAATCTATTTTGTCTTTTTGCACTAAACGATAATAGGTCTGTCCGACGCTGCGGACGGGGATGACAATCCGACTCTATATAGAAATCTAACTACCATGACCCACCTCGCCTTCCTCCGCGCCATCAACGTCGGCGGACGTGCCCTCGTCAAAATGGCTGACTTGAAGAAAGCATTCGACGCCGCCGGCGCAACGAACGTCCAAACCTACATCCAAAGCGGCAATGTCATCTTCGATGCCCCCGACTCTGCCACCGGACAGGCAAAACTGGTCAAGAGCATCCAGGCCAGACTGAATAAGCTTATGGGCAAAGACGTCGACGTGATGTATCGGACACACAAAGACCTGCAACGCATGATCACAGCCGATCCGTTCAAAAACGTCGACACCAAACAGGATCTGAAACTCTATGTCGCCTTCCTGAAGGACAAACCAAAGAAACGTCCCAAGCTCCCGCTCACAGCCGAGAAAGATGGCCTCAAAATCATCAAGATCAGTGGCAGCGACGTGTTCCTGGTCAGCTACCCGGTTGGCAAAGGCCGCTACGGCGTGCCAAATCTTTTTGTCGAGAAGGAATTTGACACACCAGCCACATCACGGAACTGGAATACGGTGCAGAAAATCGTTAAGAAGATTGCGGAGACTTAGATCCGTTTTGGAGACACCCGGCAAATGGGCGTGTTGAAAAATCCTGAATTTCCAGCAATGCCATGCATCGACAAGAACAATACCCGGGGCGTATGGCATACGCCCTGCCCGCGTATGGGTTACGCGCAGAGGGCGTATTCAATACGCCCCTACAAAAGCACGTCATCTGCAATGACGCACGTTTTTCAACACACCCCTTGGTCCGGGTTTCACAGAAACAATTCCCATGGCATCGAAAAGGTACTTTCTTAGAGGCGTATTTTGAGACCCGGTCCAAAGTCCGGGCCACCCAGGAAGAATTGTGAGAGAAGAGATTCATACGGAGGTGAACCCATGCCAGCCTACTTCTTCGTCGACATTCTCGAAATTACCGACGAAAACAAAATGGAAGAGTACCGTTCAAAAGTGGTCGCGTCAGTAGAACAGTACAACGGACGCTACGTCGTCTTAGGCGGCCAGTACGAACAGGTCGAAGGCGACTGGTGCCCCAAGTTTCCGGTGATGATTGAATTCGCCGACAAGGACCAGGTGAAACGCTGGTACAATTCCGCCGAGTATCGCGAGATCAAAGACCTGCGTATTGATGGCACTCGGTCGAACGCGGTAATTCTGGAGGGATTGCCAACGTAGATACCGTGTTCATTGTCAAGGTGTGGTGTTCAGATAATTGGGTTGAAATGGTCGTTGGTGGATGAGTACGGCGCGGGCGAGGACCAGCAGTCGCCTCATGCATGCACCAATGACGAGCATGTTGGGTTTGCCGTTGTCTAGCAGGCGTTCGCCGGGATGACCAGCCGGTGGACCCGGCGGCGTTTCTGGGGGCGTCGTAAGACGTTGTCCCAATAAGCAGCGGCTCACTCAATACAGGGAAATTGACCGAATCTATGCCGAAGGCCATGCGTTCCTGGTAGCATTCGTTTATATTTGGTATACGTACAGTGTCTCATTTGAGCAAGTTGCAAAGCTTGAACGGATCTCAGGTCATTGTATCACACTCGCAAGATTATGCGGACAGCGCGATACCTTCTAAATCTAACTCTCGTTGTGTTGGCGATCGTGCTTCAGTACGGTGAAGTTGACGCTCGTCGAGTAGCGACTATCGACATCGATGACACCCGATCCTCGACATACCTCCCTTTTGAGGTTCGCAAGATCGCTGGCACAGATTGGGAGACAACGAAGCGTCCCGTCCTTCATCCGGTTAAGGTGCCAGGCGTCTACAAGGACAGCCAGCAGACTGCCTGGATAGTGATGGTCGCAAATCCAGCGATCAATCAGGATCAACCAGCCGGTGTTCATTTCGAGGACAGAGCGAGTGGTGATCGCTTCCGTGAAGCTCCGTTTTATTACACCGCTTGCGACTTCTGCGTATCCGGTGATTGGGAACAAGGTGACCTGGTGGCGATTGTCGGTTGCTACCGTCACGATTCGGCATTTGTGCTGAAAACAGGATTGTCGGATACAACTGCGATTCGGTATCTCGCATCCGGTACAGACGGAACTGGTGATGGCGAATGGCGGCCAGGCATCCCTTTCATTGCCCAGAACGATTACGATTTCGATGGTCGAGAAGAAGCGTTCTTCCAGGTCTTTTCCGCTCGTGATCCAGGGCCACGTGTTCTGTACTGCATTGAGATCGAGACTCTCGACATTGAATGGTCACTACCGGTTGCTTCCTCTGTGAGGCCTGGCAACCTTTTCGTGTGTGGAGATACGGCTGAGCCCGCGGTCATCTTCATCTCCTATGGGCCCCAGAACAAAGTCTCCGACGTCAATTTCAATGATGAATACGGTTACGTCACCGTAGTGGACGACCAGGGTGTGATACTCCACAATCAGGAGATCTCAAGTTCTCTGGCGACTCCTGTTCTCGGAACTGCTCAGGACGGTGGTTTCTATCTGTCGCACTCTCTGCCGCTGGACAGTGGAGAGCTCCGTGATCGACACGATACATCGGGACATTGGCTTAGCTTGATTACTGCTAATTTGACTTCTGTCCGCACCGTTCCGCTTGAAAGTGATCTTCAAGATGTCTTGTGGCTTTTTGACTACGACAAAGATGGATACTTGGACCTGCATGCATTGTCTCGCGCTGGTGACGTATTGGTCTTTGACTCAAATTTGAGTGTACTGGCTCGCGGCTATGCGCCGAGTTTGCAGTGCCATCTGGGCCGCATTCCGCTCGAAGGATATGATGACCCGGGACACGTGTTCCACACGTGGAACGGGACAGAGGTCTATTCAGCGCAATTCAAGAAGTTGGCTCAGTACAACGAACCAGCGACGGAATATCAGCCGATGGTGGTTGATCATGCCGGGAATGTCCGTCAATTCATGTTGACGAATTGCAATGTGTACTATCATGTCGCAATTCAACGACGTGACGTGTTTGATCTCGCGAGAATCGCCTTCTGGGAGTATCAGACCTATGTTCTGAGTGTTTTGTCTGCGGCTGTGGTAGCGCTGATATTGGTGAATCACTATCGCCGCAAGACCCGCAAGAACCTCGTGCTCATTAGAGAACAAAAGAACGAGCTGGAGGAGGTGCACCGGCAACTTCAGGACGCCCAAGAGGCAATCATCGCGCAAGAGAAGTACACACAGGCGAAGGACATCGCCGGCGGCTTCGCTCACGAGATCCGTAACGCACTACTTCCGGCCGAGGGGGCACTCGCGCGATTGGAACGAGCTGCAGATTCAGAGGCGCGAGCACCCCTGACACCAGAGGAGTACACCAGGCGGGCTCAACAAGCAGTCAGTCGGGCTCTCAAACTGACCCGCCTGATATCCACCTACACGAAGCTGGAGGCGTCCAAGCAGCCGGAGCCGGTCGATCTTGACGAGGTAATCGAAGAAGTTCTGGAGGCAGACAGGACACGTATTAGTGACCAAGGCGTCACGATCGAGAAGAATCTAAGGAAAATCAGACCAATCAGGGCCAACAAGCAGCAGTTGTATCTGTGCTTTAACAACCTGTTGCTCAACAGCTTGGATGCATTGACAGGGCGCCCGGATCCGCATATACTGATCACAGTCGACGCTGGCAGTGATGCAGTTCGTGTGACGATTCAGGACAACGGCGTCGGTATCGCGCATCAGGATCTGTCGCGTGTCTTCGACACGTTTTACTCCACCAAGCCGAGCTCGGGTACCGGTCTCGGACTAACGATGGTCAAGAAGATTGTCGAAATGTACGATGGCACCATCGCCATCAACAGCGAGCCCGATTACTGGACGAGAGTCGATCTTACATTCGTTGCCTGGCCAGTGAACGAACAGAAGAGGTAGCATCCGTCGAGCATCTGCCATGTCCGCCCAGCTCCAAGCCAAAGTTCTTGTCGTCGATGACGATCCTCATGTTCTGGAAATGCTGGAAGATCTCCTGGCAGGTGACTACTCCATCGTGCTGGCCGATTCGGGTGAGAAGGCCGTTACGGTCGCGGAAGAACATGGAGATCTGGCCGCAGTGGTCATGGATATCAAGATGGCTCCGATGGATGGACTGGTTGCGGCCCGCAAGATTCGGGAACTCCGGCCACAAACACGGGTCATTTTCCACACGGGATATCCGGGCGAGTATGCGGAGGCAACGATTGACAAGGAAGAGAAGCCGTTCGATTATATTGAGAAGGGCGAGTCACTTCCGCGTCTTCTAAGATCTGTTCGAAATGCTGTTGAAGCATTCGATATCCAGACTTACAACGAGCGCCTGTTTGAACTGGCCGAGAGTGAATTTGGTATTATCGGCCGCTCCCGGGCGATGCGCGACGTGTTCGAGACGATCCGAAAGGTCGCGCCCACCGATACCAAGGTGATGATCCTCGGTGAGACCGGTACCGGCAAGGAGCTGGTGGCCAAGGCTATTCACCTGCAAAGCCGGCGCCGCGACAAACGGCTTGGCATTCTCAACTGCAACCACAAGAATCCCGATTTGATCGAGTCAGAGCTGTTCGGTCATGCCAAAGGGTCGTTCACCTCGGCGACCGGTGACCGCATTGGGCTCTTTGAGTACGCCAACGGCGGAACAGTATTTCTCGATGAGATCGGTGATCTGGACATGACATCGCAGGCCAAGCTGTTGCGTGTGCTGGAGACGGGAGAATACACAAAGGTCGGCCAGCCACAGACTTACACAACCGACGTTCGGTTGATCTGCGCCACGCATCGGGACTTGGAGGAGTTGACCAGGCAGCAGCGCTTCCGCGAGGATCTTCTGTATCGGCTGAAGGGGATCACAATTACGCTTCCCTCGCTGCG
This sequence comes from uncultured Ignavibacteria bacterium, assembly GCA_964440935.1. Taxonomy (GTDB): domain Bacteria; phylum Zixibacteria; class MSB-5A5; order WJJR01; family WJJR01; genus WJJR01. The sequence continues at coordinate 54,348 of CAYTTY010000014.1, forward strand.
CGATAGGATTGAAGACATTCCTCGTCTCGTTGACAAGTTCGTCATGGACTGCACAAGTACGAAGAGCCTTTCCCCAAAGATCTTCGACCAGAGCGCCATCAATGCCCTCTTGCATCACAACTGGCCCGGCAATGTGAGGCAACTGCAGGACCAGGTTGAGCGACTCATGGTATTGACTGATTCAGACATCATTCTGGCTGATGATGTCGAGCAGAGCCTCCGTACGAATACTCCAGCACACTCCGAATCACAATCACTTCCCCAGCGCCTCAAGAAGCTCGAGCGCATTCTCATCATCGAAGCCTTGTCCGGCACATGTGGCAATATCGCCGCTGCGGCCAATCTGCTCGGGATTGATCGGACGACACTACAGAAGAAGCTCAAGCTGCACGATCTTGATGCAGATTCGTTTAGGGATTGACAATCTACAGATCTGCCAAATCGTAGTGCCTCACCACGCTATTTTATCCCCGCTGTGAGGGAGACGATCACACCTCCAGACATGCAGAAACCTATCTCGTTTCCCAAAAACGAGATAGGGCGCGGTCCTGATAGGCTAACCTGGCACGGTTTTTGAAGTGTCCTGCAGTGGCTGAAACATCAAGTGAGCAGGTGTACCACCTGCTCACTACGTTTGAGACAAAGCGATGCGACTACAGATACATCAAAAGAACCTCGCAGTCGTTGGAATAAATGTGACAAGTCGCATGCCAATCGTCGTTACACTGGTGGCTATAGCAATTGTCAGAAGTATTTTCCGTTTCCATTGGGGTGCCACGCCCCTTCAGGCCCGTGGTTCCACATTCGGACGATCCCAGTTCACGGGCCTAAAGGCCCGTGGCACCCGAAAGTGAGTGTCAATGAAGCGGGGTCTCGCCTCTTATCAATCGGAACGGAATTATGACAATCGCTCTAATACCAAGCACAATATGGATGAGGTATCGAAATGCGTCTGAATGCACTACTGTCCAAGACAACGCTGGGATCAGAGACATCATCGTCGTCGAGTATTGTAACGAATCAAATCAGAGCATCGCAGGTCAATCGGATGACGAATTGTATTGGGGCAGGATCACTTGGCGCATTGGTTCCGACGAATGAAATTCTGATCGCAGATACAGTCGTGTCAGATGGTTCTGCTGAAGTAGAGGTCCCTCGCCGGTCCCACCACGGCCGGTGCGATGGTGTGCCGGCGGCGGTATGTAGAGGTCGCTGAGGCCGTCTACAGCGGGGGACGTGGCCCGTCGGTGCCAACCGGCGGGCCCGCGTTTTTAGGGGGGGCGTTTCCAATTAGGGTCTGTGTGGATGTGAACGGCCTTGTTCCAAGTTGTTGGTGAGTTGTGCGTGGCCCTGATGAGAAAAGCACTCATCAGGGCCACGTTCCGTTGAAACGGTTCGGGGGAGTTCGTGCACTGTCCTCCACACCCGGCTGAAGCCGGGTGTCAAAGGGCATGAAGCCCGCTGAAGCGGGCTGGCGATGCCAATACGTGATTTGCAGAGACTTCAATTCAAACGTCTCGTGGCCATCTGAATGTGCGTTACGCAAGCCCTGATGGATAAAGCCCCATCGGGGCCACTTTTTTGTGTGGTGTCTGTGGTGTCACCCGCCCTCGGGTGACGCTTTGCCGGTCAGGAAGATGGCCGTCACGCGAGGGCGCGTGACGGCACGCTGGAATCACACAGCGATTCTGACAACTGCTATAGGATATCTACTCACTCCGCAACGCCGCCACCGGATCCAGGCGCGCGGCCCGGGTAGCGGGGTAGAGGCCGGCGGCGATGCTGACGAGGATGCCGAAGGATAAGGCGAGCAGGATCAGCCAGATGGGTAGTGTGAAGGGATCGAAGGTGGGGATGTCTTTGCTTTCGAGGAAGCGTTGAAACGCAAATGAAATGATGCGGGTGGCGATCCAGCCGCACAATATGCCGAGCGCCGATCCGACGGCGCCAATTACACCCGATTCGACGAGGAACATCCACCTCACATCGCGTTCATCGGCGCCGAGTGAACGCAAAATGCCGATCTCCTTGCGGCGTTCAACAATCGACATCACCATTGTGTTGACAATACCCAGTGCGGCGGTGACCAGCGCGATCACGCCGATCATGCCCAGCATCAAGTTGAAATAGAAATAGAAGCGTTGAATTTCCTCGAATTGTTCGGCGTAACTGAAGACGCGAAAGCCCAATGTTTCGACGGAGTCTTTAATCTGTTTAAACGGGGTCATGGGATCAACGTCGAGTGTGACCTGTGTAAATGTGCGAGCGTCCTGGCTGGACGGATCGGCAAAGAGTTGGCCACGCTGCATGATGGCCAACAGGCTGGCGGGATCGGTGCCGATGCCGAATCCACTGGATGACAGTCGTCGTGCGATCCCAAGTGGCAGATACAACGATGCGCGTCCGGAACGCCGTCCCGGTGACGCATCGACAATGCCCGAAATGACCAATGTGTCATGGCGTGTGATACGCCGGTGAAGGTATCCGTCGATGAACCGGCGCACTCCTTCATTCAGCTCCTGTTGCAAAATGCGCCGACGGTAATCGGTGTGGAATAGTGAATCAAACCGGATGGCTTTGAGCCGTTCCCAGAAGGCCTCTGATCCATCGTGCACGATGTTGATGAGGGCACTGTCGAAACTGGCGGCTTCGGTGGAGATTACAATCTGCTGACCGACCAACGTGTCGCCCGTGTCCAATTCGAGTTCGTCCAGCAGCCGGTCGGTGACGATCACTTCGGTTGCTGTGTCGGAGTGGAAAACCGTTCCCACTTCCACATTCGACATTAATCCGGTTTCCATCGCGTCGGTGGGAATCGCTTGCGCGCGAACTGTGAGCGTTGTGTCAAGGACCGACACGCGTACCTCTAAGGCGTCGTACGGATACGCCAGTTGGACACCGGGAACGTTGGCGATTTCTTGGAGTGCGTATTGATCGAGCGGACGCGGCTGCGCCGTGTCGGGGGCTTTGCTGTCGCGCTGCTGGTAGACGTGCATCGTGGTGAACCAGCCGAATTCGGTGTACTGGTCGGTAATGAACTTCTGGTTGCCGGCGCCGAAGGAGAGCATGGCGACAAAGGTCGCGATGGCGATCATCACCCCGGTGATGGTCAGCACGGCCCGCAGTTTGATGCGCAGCAAATTGCCGAACGCCTGCTCGATGAGATCGCGCAGTGTCATGCCGTCTCCCGCTCGCCTTCGGCGTCGATTTTGCCGTACACCATGCGGATGGACCGTCGCGCCGTGCGACGCGCCAGGTCCAGGTCGTGGGTGACCATGATGATGGTCATCCCGTCGCGGTTGAGCGATGTGAGCAGGGCGGCGATGGATTCGGTGTTGTCGTGATCGAGATTCCCGGTGGGTTCATCGGCAAAGATGATGTCGGGTTCCTTGACCAGCGCGCGTGCGATTGCGACGCGTTGTTGCTCGCCGCCGGAGAGATCGGCCGGGCGATGGTCGGCACGGTCGGCGATACCGAGGCGGTCGAGGATCTGTTCGGCGCGTTTGCGCCGCTCGACCTTGGCCACACCATTGAACAACATCGCCGCCTCAACATTGCGCAGGGCCGTCTGGTGCGGCAGCAGGTTGAACGACTGAAAGATGATGCCAACCCGCCGCGCGCGGAATTCGGCCAGCTCACGTCGTGAAATCGCCGTCAGTGTCTGGGAGCCGATGCGAATCTCGCCGGACGTCGGTGTGTCGAGTCCGGCGAGCAGATTGAGCAGTGTCGATTTGCCCGAGCCCGATGCACCGACAACGGCGAGAAACTCACCTTGGGCGATATCGAGACTGACATCGTCGACGGCGCGGACCTCATGGGTGCCGCGCTGGTACATGCGGCTGAGGTGGGAAGCGGTGATCCAAGCGTCGGGTGACATAGCCGGCTCTTGCATTGACTCCGGGCCAATTCAATACGACGCATCTTTTCACACAAGTGCTTACCGCATCGATGCCGGCCTTGTTGTCACGGGACCGTAATGACCAAACCCTTACAGTCGTCGGTCCCCCGCCGCATATAGGCATGACGAACAGTTGAATCAAAGTACACCGAGTCGCCCGCGTTGATCTCGCGCGGTTCCTCATCATAGAAAATCGTGAGCTGTCCGGAGATGAGGTAGAGGAACTCGATGCCTTCGTGCTCGTGGTAGTTGTGCTTCCCCGGTGGATTCGGGATTTCCTCGAAGTAGGCCAAGTAGGCGCTCAGTGCCCGTTCAACGGCTTCGTAGTCAAGACTCTCAAATCGGTACGGCACCACACCATTGCGGATCTTGCTGTCGGCCGGGAATTGAATACGGTCCTCTTTGCGGACGATGGCGAAGACGGGCCTGGGTGTCTCTGAAGTGAAGAAGAACTCCAGACCGACACTGAAGACCATCGCCAGCCGCAGTAGAGTCGGCAGGGTGGGATACAGAAGTCCACGCTCGATCTTCGAGATCATGGCCGGAGAGAGGCCCGAGTGCTCCCCCAATTCGACCAGACCGATTTTCTTCTTAAGACGCAGTGCGCGCAACTTGGGGCCGATTTCGTACCGATTCAGCCCTTCTACCAGCGTGTCAGACAGCATTTTTCAGTCTCCTTAGCATCTCAGTAAAATAGGCATCAGATCTTTTCACCGCAATCACATCATCTTTAATTTTACGAAATTTTCGTTCAACTCAATTGACTTTTCCTCGTAAATAAGTTCAGATCAATCAAACGGGATTGATCGGAGCGAAAAGAGCCGAAGGAGGAAGAGAGATGAAAGCACTTGGGATTATCACCATCGCCCTGATCGTGATCGGCGGGTTGAACTGGGGACTGGTTGGGTTCCTGAAGTTCGATCTGGTGGCCGCGGTTTTTGGGGAGATGAGTTCGGTGGCGCGGTTGGTCTACGCCTTAGTCGGGATCAGCGCCATCTATCAATTGCTGCGCATCAAGAACGTCGCCGAGGTCCAGTAGGGCCCGGTGCTCACACAAGACAACCACAAACCAATGACGCGAATTGGTCGGTGTCGGTGCCGTAGGGGATTCTAAGGTGAGAGAATCGCCATTGTTATACAGCTCGCTCTTCTTCCGGCAACCCTGCGGCTCCCGGCCCGATCACAGGAGGATTGTACGATGAAAAAGATTCTGCTACTCACACTGCTCGTCTTCTCGATTGGCCTTGTTGGCTGCAGCGACGATGACGACAACCCGATCAGCATGACGAACATGGCCCAGGTGCGCGTGGCGCACTTGTCACCGGATGCTCCCAATGTGGATGTCCGGGTCAATGGTTCGCGCGTGCTACAGGATGTGCCGTTCCAGGCTGTCAGCGACTACCTCGATTTGGAAGCCGGTTCGGTCAACATTCAAGTGACTCCCGCCGGGGCGAGTGCTCCGATCGTGATTGACGCCACTGTGACGCTCAATGCGAACACGGCGTACACGGTTGCGGCGACGGGCCTGCTGAATTCCAACGATTTGTCCCCGATCGTTCTCGTTGATGATCGCACGCCGCAGTCCGGCACAGCCCAGGTGCGTTTTGTGCACACATCGCCTGATGCGCCGGCGGTGGATGTAACGGTGTTGAACGGACCGACCCTGTTCAACAACGTGGCCTTCCGTCAGGCAGCCGACTACCTGTCGGTCAATGGTGGTACTTACAATCTGGGTGTTTCGATCGCCGCGTCCGGTACTCAGGTACTGACTGTTAATGGTCAGACGCTGCAGGACAATACCAATTACACGATCTTTGCCATCGGTTTGGCCGGTAACGGTTCGTTGGCGGCCCTGCCGGTGGTTGATGCATCAGTGAGTGGCTCCGCGAAGCCCGGTGTGGCGCGTGGACCGGAAGGCAAACTGCCGATCTTTCCACTGGCCCAGAAGGCTGGGTTGACGACGCTGGCGACGGCGGTGGAAGCGGCGGGTCTGCAGAAGACGTTGACGGTTGACGGTCCATTCACCGTGTTCGCTCCGACCAATGAAGCGTTTGCGGCTCTGGATCCGGCGACGCTCGACTTCCTGCTCAACAATCCGGATGAGCTGACCAAGATCCTGCTGTACCACGTGGTTGCCGGTAAGGTGACCGCCGACCAGGTCGTGAATCTGACCTCGGCAACAACCGTAAATGGAGCCGATGTTTCGATCACGGTCAATGGCAGCGATGTGATGGTCAATGATGCCGATGTCATCCAGACCGATGTGCTGGCGAAGAACGGTGTCGTTCACGTGATCAACAAGGTGCTGATACCACCGTCAGCATTAAACAGCTCTGCGGCCAAGCCCGCTATGGCTCAGGGGCCTGACGGCAAACTGCCGATCTTTCCACTGGCCCAGAAGGCTGGCTTGACGACGCTGGCGACGGCGGTGGAAGTGGCGGGTCTGCAGAAGACGTTGACGGTTGACGGTCCATTCACCGTGTTCGCTCCGACCAATGAAGCGTTTGCGGCTCTGGATCCGGCGACGCTCGACTTCCTGCTCAACAATCCGGATGAGCTGACCAAGATCCTGCTGTACCACGTGGTTGCCGGTAAGGTGACCGCCGACCAGGTCGTGAATCTGACCTCGGCAACAACCGTAAATGGAGCCGATGTTTCGATCACGGTCAATGGCAGCGATGTGATGGTCAATGATGCCGATGTCATCCAGACCGATGTGATGGCGAAGAACGGTGTCGTTCACGTGATCAACAAGGTGCTCATTCCACCACAATCGTAGAACGCGGTGTCGGACGTGTGGGGTCACAAGGATGTGACCCCTATCGCCGGCGCCACGGTAACGATGACCAACAGGGGCCTACCCCGTTCATCCTGTCCACGGAGCACACTTACATAATGAGGCGTTGAGACAGCGAATGAGCGCGGAGGCCCCGATCGGTTTTTTGGTTTACCGAACAGATTCGATGATTAATACCTTCTGCCATGCAAAACTCCGCCATCGAAGCGACATCGAATCGCAACAAGGGCCTCCTCGGACTGGTGGGCTTTCTTGCGCTGACAATTGCCGTGGAGATTGTCGCCGGGTTGGCGACCAGTTCATCGGTGCAGACGTGGTATCCGTCGCTGAAGAAAGCGCCGTGGACGCCGCCGGGCTGGGTGTTCGGCCCGGTGTGGACGGTCTTGTATGTGATGATGGCGGTAGCGGCGTGGCGCGTGTGGCGTTACCGGAAGGATGACAACCGCGTGCCGCAGGCGCTACGTTTGTTCTACGTCCAACTCACGTTGAATTTTCTCTGGTCGGTTCTTTTCTTTGGTCTGCAGTTACCATTGGCCGGGTTGATCGACATCATCCTACTGCTGACTGCAATTGTTCTTACGACCATCGCTTTCGGTCGGATCGACCGCGGGGCGGCCTGGCTGATGATACCGTATGCGCTGTGGGTGACGTATGCGACGACGCTCAATGCGGCGATTTGGTGGTTGAACTGAACACTGCGAGTGCGAGATGTCGATTCGTCTGGGGTGCGTTTGTATCAATACCGCATTGCCGCGGCCTGACCGCACATGCCGGTTGAAGAGTGCAACACCGGAATGAATCCTGGCGTTGGGCCAGCAGAATCTGACTCGTCTCGCCGACGTTCTGCGGTGGAATGCCGACCACGATGTCGTTGTGTTTCGTGTATCCGTGGCAATCACTGACGACCGGTTGATTCGCCGTTTCAACAGGGACACACTCCGCACATTGGTTCTATAGAGCGATGGTCAGAAGTATTTTCCGTTTCCATTGGGGTGCCACGGGCCTTCAGGGGGGTGTTGAAAAACCTGCTGACTAACATCACCTCAGACTGGGGAGGGCGAGGCTCCCGCCGAGCCGCCGCGTGGAACATGCCGTTGCGGCTCGCCGGGAGGCTCGCCCTCCCGAAGGCTCTGATTCTCGGGGGTTTTTCAACACGGGCCTTCAGGCCCGTGGTTCCACATTCGGACGATCCCAGTTCACGGGGCTAAAGGCCCGTGGCACCCGAAAGTGAGTGTCAATGAAGCGGGGTCTCGCCTCTTCTCAATCGGAACGGAATTCTGACAATCGCTATAAGTGTTTGGCGAGTGCATTGGCGGCGGCGATGCCGGAGACGTGGGCGCCCTCGATCTCGTTGCCGCGAAATCCATCGCCGGCGAACGCCAGCAATCCAGGCGATTCCACCAATTCGAACTGCCGGGGATGTTTTGTGATTGCCTGCGAGTAGCGCCAGCGATGAACCTGTACATCGGTGTACTCCTGACCGATCCATTTGGACGCTGCGTTGAGCAAAGTCTTTGCGACATCATTGGGATCGGTCTCCCAATGCGTATTGCTGAACACTGGTCCGGCGTGGATGGTGATGGCCGTTTCCGCCGATGAGAGTCCCTTCTTGCGATTGTCGGCGATCCATTGAATGGGTTCATCTCCCAGCCACAGTCCTCCCGGCGGTGGAATATTCGATTCGCCCGGGATTGTCACAAGTACCGCGATGCACCGATCGTATGCGATTGTTTCGAGCAATGTGCGACGTTCGGAATCGAGCGATACCTGTCCGTTGTCGAGGAGAGCCAATGACTGCGGTATGGGTGGTGTCAGCAGAATGCTGCGGGCGAAAATCGATTCGCCGTCTTTCGAGCGCACGGTTACGATGTCGTTGTCGAAGGAGACTGATTCCACGTGCCATGAGGTGTGCACATCGAGATCATGGGCCATGTGCTTCGGGATCGAGTGCATTCCATTGATCGCATAGTAGTAATCGCCTCCCCGGTGAAAGCGTGTGCTCAACGGTCCACACGATTTGACGAGCTTTTTATCGCGCCACTCATCGACGGTGCAAATCATGTCCGGGCCCTGGACGGGGATCACCTGAGCGCCGTGATCGCAGAGGGCATTGCCCAAGCGGCGGGTGGCCATGCGACCGCCAACGCTCCGACCTTTGTCGAGCACGATGTGTGGAATTTTCAGTTCTTTCAGCCGGCGGGCTGCCGATAGACCGGCGATGCCGGCTCCGATGATTATGCAATGGCTCGGGTCAGCCATGGATGATTGGCTCTTTTCTGCGGGTCGAAAATGCTCTCTCGCCAAAATGGCTCCATGTTAAATGGGGAAATGAATTCAAAACGCAAGAAGGAAATCATCGGGTTTTGTCAATAAATGCCGTATGGCACACCAGCCTGATGGCTGCTGAGCGGGGGATGCCGCTCTTGGCGAGGTATTTGAAATCAGGATCAACTTTGTATCTAATTGGCAGGCCCCCTGTGGGGGCAAAGCCGTTAAGGCACCGCCGAGACTGGCGGGAGTGACGTGCGATCAATAGGATGTATTATCGTCGTGGGAATCACGGCCCTGTTGTTTGTGGCTTATGCCAATGCAGACAACAGCGTCGCCCAATGTGGAAGTTTGAAAGGCGAGATGAAGAGGAAGGTCGAGGGTAGGGCCGAAAGGGAGACCGACACGGCGATCGACGATGCAGTCGATGAGGGTTTCGACAAGGCCACCGACAGTCAGGGTGATGACACGTACAATCAGGAATTGAGTCAGAAACGGGCCGCGGTGGTGAACGCGCACCTCTGCAACAAGTACGGCATCGCTCCGGATCGGCTCGATACCACGCGCTTGGGCGAAAGCAAGCCTGTCGACTCGAACGATACGCCCGAGGGCCGGACAGAATAACCGTCGGGTGGAATTGGTGATGCTGGGTTAGAACTGAATGTCAGAATTCCGTTCCGTTTGAGAAAGCGCGACGGTGGGTTTGCTTTGCACGAACGCTGGGGCGCCACGGGCCTTGAGGGGGAGCGTTGAAGAAGGCGCTACATTGTTGAGAACATGCATTTGCAGGGGAGGGTTGTTTACACTGAGCGAAGCCGAAGTGAATACGCCCCTTTCGCGTAAACCGTTGCGGGTGCGGGCGTACTCAGTACGCCCCTACGAATGATTGTCTCGTCAACATGCGTTCGGACTGCAACTCAGGCCTTGTCAACACACCCCCTTGAGGCCTGTGCCACGCTCGTACAAACGGACAATACTTATGACAACCGCTATAGAGCTGATCTGAATTCTCAGCCTAAGACAAGCCGGTGGCGATGTCTACGCCACCGGCTTACGTCGATTCTACCCCTTCAGGTCCTTCAAGGCGGCCCCGAAGTTGATGTGGTACGGGGTGTTGCCGATGAGGAGTGCAGGGACCGACTCGATCCCGGCCTCCTCGGCCTCACCCAGGCGGTCCTTTTGATTGCCCAGGTGGACGATTTCGACGTCGAAACGCGACTTGTCGAGCGCGTCGACGACGGTTTGCTCGGCGGATACACAGACAGGGCATCCGGCGTGGTAGAATGTGGCTTTGGTCATGGGTCGTGCCTCCTTTCATATAGTATCGACTCGCTACTATATAGCCGAAACGAAATCGCTTGTCAAGGTGATTTCGAGTCGATATTATATGCACATGAACCGGAATGCCGTTGCCGATCTGTTTGAACGTCTCAGCAACCTGTTTGGCGCGGCCGACCGCGGGATCGCCCACGAGCACGGGCTCAAGCAGGTGCAATTGGACGCGTTGCGCTACCTGGCGCGGTGCAATCGTTACAGCGATACGCCGGCGGCGCTGGCGGAGTTCCTGGGGTTGACCAAGGGGACCGTCTCACAAACGGTTGCCGTACTCGAGTCGAAGGGGTTGTTGACGCGCCGCGCTGACGCGCGTGATGGACGCAAAGTTCATCTGGCTCTGACCGCGGCGGGGCGGCGGATTGCGCGCGCGCAACTGGACCGCGGACTGCTGGCACGAGCGGTTGCATCGATGAATGGCCCCGATGCACGAGTCTTTGAAGAGTCACTCCGCGAGTTGATGCGAGCGAGCCAGCGGCGGAATGATGCGGTTGCATTCGGAGTGTGCTATTCGTGCCGATTCTTCCGCCGTCGCGCACTTGGAGATCGTCACCAATGCGGATTGACCTTGGAGCCGTTGAGTGATCGCGAAAGCCAACTGATCTGCCGTGAGCACGAGGACCCCGTGGAGGATTGACAATGGCGGTCAAACTGAAACGTGTGTACGAGCCACCGTCGCACACAGACGGCTTTCGGGTGTTGGTTGACCGCTTGTGGCCGCGCGGTGTGTCGAAAGAAAAGGCGCGGATCGATCTCTGGCTGAAAGAGGCGGCGCCGTCGCCGGAACTACGCAAATGGTTCTGCCACGATCCGAACAAATGGACCGAATTTCGCAAGGGTTACCTGGCGCAGTTGAAAGACAACAAAGCAGCGACTGATGAAATTGTGGCCGTGGCGAAAAGGCGGACCGTCACGCTGGTGTATGCCGCCGCCGACACCGAGCACACGCATGCAAAGGTGTTGAAGGAGTATTTACAGCGGCGGTTACGGTGAGTGATTTTCGTTCAGCGATTTCATCCACCACCGGGAGTGCCATTTCGCGATAGTGAGGGCATACGCAGTACGCCCCTCCGTGTGAACGCTCTACGATTGAATTACAGACTAGCGGTCCGTCACGAGTTTAACGTCGAAGCCGCGGTCGCGCAGGCGGTCGAGGGCCCATTTGGCGTGGGCAGCGCCCTCGGTTTCGATGATCACGTCGACACGCGTCCAGCCGAAGTTCAGATATTGGTTGTGGCGGGTGTGTGACAACTCGACGATGTTGAGTTTGAGTTGGGCAAAGGCTTTGGTGATTTCGCTGAGGAAGCCGGGAATGTCGCGGCCGGTGAATTGCAGATGCGTGCGACGCGATTCGAGAGCGAGGCCGCGTTGCAAAGCGTTGGAGAGTGCTGATATGTCGAGATTACCGCCGCTGGTAATGATGAGGAACGATTTGTCTTTATAGAACTCGGGAGCGCCAGCCACCATTTTGGAGACAGCCGCCAAGCCAACGGCACCCGCGCCTTCCACCACCACTCGTCCATCTTCAATCAACTTCACAATTGCTGTTGCAATCGCGTTCTCCGACACCGTGACGATATCGTCGACGACTTCATTCATGATCGGCAACGTCAGCGAACCAACCTGCGCGACGGCGACACCATCGGCGAGGGTCGGTTCGCCTTTGATGCGCACGGGTTGTGCCTGACCGCGTGCGGCCGAGAGGCTGGGCACGAGTTCGGGTTCGACGGCGATGATCTTTGTGTCGGGCCATCGGTCTTTCAGCACCGTTCCCAACCCGGCGATCAGTCCGCCGCCGCCGACCGGGATTAACGCGTAGTCGGGGGACGCTTCATCGGATTTCTTGAATTGTTCTTCGAGTTCCAAGCCAATGGTGCCCTGCCCGGCAATCACGCGCGGATCGTTGAAGGCATGGACATACGCGTAGCCTTTGGCGTCGGCAAACTCAGTCGCCAGTTTTTGCGTCGCGTCGTAGTTCTCGCCGCCCATATGAATGTTTGACGTATACAATCCAATCGTGGCTTTCTTTGTGACCGGTGTGTTGTCGGGCATGAAGATGTGGCACGGGTGACCGTAATGGTAGCTGGCCACCGCGAGACCGAGGCCGTGATTGCCGGCCGACGCGGCCACAAAGGTGCGATTGGCATCCTCGTCGTGACCGCAGGCGACGGCGTTGGTGGCGCCGCGCATTTTGAAAGACCCGCCGCGCTGGATGTTCTCGAATTTGATGAATAACCGTTCACAACCAAGTCGCAACTCCAGCCGCGCTGAACGACGGAGGGGGGTGGTGAACACGTATTCGTAATCGTTGAAGCGATTGCGAATACGTTGGTTAGCGGCTTCGATCTCGCGCAGGAGTGTCGGCCGGTCGATGGTGGTGGGTTGAGAGTCGGACATTTCAGTCATCCGTCGCGAAGCGGGTTTCTAATGTTCACGTCTCAGGATGGACAGGTATTTGCGCCAGGGGCCAACGTTGTCATCATACTGCAGCGCCATCGTGCGCACAATCTGCATGATGTGATTGAGATCATGCACCGCCCAGGTGGAGAGCAATTCGCGCAGAGTGACAGTCCCGAACTCCGGGTGGATGCCGCTCTTCTCCAGGTGGTCGTTCGATAAGGGCAACCGTTTGAGGATTTCGATATTCTGTGCGCGAAGCTCCGCAAAGGTGGTGAGGAGTTGATCGATGGATTGTCCTTCGCTGTCTGTCTGTTGGGCAAAGCGGTCGAATGGCTCGAACGGGCGGCTCTCGCCATGTTCGAGGATAATCCGTGCGCGGGGAATCCAGTCGGTGCGTTCGCCGTGGATCAGGTGGCCGATGACATCATATGGCGAGAACGTGCCGTGGCCGAGATGGGCATGAATCCAGACATGGTCCAACCCGCCAAGTAGCGCCCGCAAGGTCTCTGGCGTACGGCTCAGTATAGCGATGACCTGTTCGGTGTTGTATTCGATCATAAGCACGTTGGTCGAGAATTCGTCCTGATCAGCCTGAATATAGGGGAATTTCCCGCCGAAAGCGAAATCCACTGACCGAGTGGAGTTCGTATACACAGGTACTCGGGCGATGTACGGCCCGTTCGGAGGGTACCCCCCCTCAAACAGATGTTTCAGGCGGAAACGGCCAAACGGGGCGTTTGACCGTCAACGCCGAAGTGTAGGTGATCATTCAATGGAAGGAGTCAAACCATGCGAACGGCATCAATCACTCTCAGCGGACTCGCGATGGCATTGCTGTCAGTCGGCGTCACTGTTGTGACCGGCGATGCACAGGGACCCAATGCGCGTCTTAGCTTGTGGGCTGACTGTGAATATTTCAAGTCGGTCGTGACACCGGCAACATTCAGCCCGGACGCGGGAAATTTCGATGAGTTGTATGTCAATCCGAATGGCTATCAGGACGGCGTGAATTTGATCTCCGAATCGAAGCCGGGCGATGTTGATTACAACGGCGGCCGTTGGCACAGTAATGTGCTGAAAGACGGGGTCGACCCGGACAAGTATTCCGATGCGTGTAGTGTGGACGAGTTGGATCTTGATGATTTCGCGTCGACCGATGAGTACTTTGAATGTCCGGTCCTGCCACGCCGTGGCAATCGCTAATCTCCTGACAACTCGTTGATAATAAACGGGTTCCCGCAAGAGCGGGGGCCCGGTTGTTTGTTCGGGAACAGTTGTCTCCGGGGAGCAGTTGTCACACATTAAATGCGAAGCTCTATTCCGGAGAGGAGACGTTATGCGGTGGGATCAGTTAATGCGTGGAGTGTTTACGATGGTGATGGTGTTGGTTGTCATCGGGTGGGCGGCAACAGCATCGGCGGATACGACGGCGGTCGATACAGTGGCCGATCCGCTGGAGCCGTTGCAGCCGCAGCTTGATGCTCGTAAGGCAAGCTTCATGGAACGTGCGCCACAAGAAACCATCGATCTGTATGAAGGTGCGATCGATGATCTGGGTGAATCGGGCATTCTGGATCGCGCTCTCAATGTAGGAGATACGGTCCCGGAGTTCGCGCTCCCGAGTGCCACCGGCGATACGGTGACACTCGCCTCTTTGATCGAGGACGGCCCGGTCGTGGTCACGTGGTACCGCGGCGGGTGGTGACCCTACTGCAATGCCACGCTGGTAGCGTGGAAGGATGCCGTGCCGTTGGTGGAGAAAGCCGGAGCGCAACTCGTGGCCATCAGTCCCGAGCTACCGGACAATTCTCTGACGATGAAAGAGAAACATGAGTTACCGTTCACTGTACTGAGTGATCCCGACAATCGGGTAGCACGTGAATTCAATATCGTCTACACCCTGCCGGAGGGTGTTAAGACGTCATTTAGCAACTTCTTTTCGCTCTCCGAGTACTACGGAAACGAAAGCGGCGAACTTCCCCTTGCGGTGACCTACATCATCGATGAGAATCGCGTGATTCGGTATGCGTTCGTGAATGCCGATTACAAGAAGCGAGCGGAGCCAGCGGAGGTGATTGCGGAGTTGGAGAAGATGGGGAGTGGCGATTGATGCGTTCTGACTATTCGGTCGAAGTTTCCCACCCTACCAGTTCTCGACTTCGTGGAGAACTGGTAGGGTGGGGCACCCCGCATGGATCTTCATAAACTCACTATCCATCGCGGCGGTTCAGAAGGAACACACCAATACCGAAGGCGACAGCGCCGATGGCGATTAACAAGCCGGCGATGGGGAGTAGTTCGGGAGTGGTGTAGCCGCGCCAGATCGATGCTTCGAAGCCGAGAATGCTCCACTTGACCGGGCTGATATGGCTGACGGTTTGCATCCATCCGGGCAAGACTACCAATGGGATCATGCCGCCGCCGGTCATTGACGACAGCAACAGGACCGACCAACTGGCGCCGGCGACCGCCTGCTCGGACCGTCCCATGGCGCTGACCATCATCATCAAGCCGACGAAACAGATCGACGCCGCGACCAGTGCGATTGCCAGCCCGGTGTAATTCATCACGCGTACGCCGAGTGTCACTTGTCCAAACACAATCAAGAACGCGCAGACCACAATCGATGCAGTGAAACAGGCAAGCCCTTTACCGGCGAGGACATGGGCGCGGCTCATGGGTGCGAGACGGAGTCGCAAGAATGTCCCGCGGGTTCGTTCCTGCACAATGGTCATGGCAAAAGTGGCGGTGACGCCGATCAGCGCCCAGATCATCGCCTGCGGAAACGAAATCTCATAGGCGGAGCGTGGTCCTTCGCGGTTGACCTGAACATCGGTGACCGTGATCGGCGGTGATCCGAACGGGGATGCCTCGGTCAACATGGATGAGTCGAATTGCGTCGATAGACCTTCCAATCCCGTAAACAGATTCGACAACACGTCGCGTTGTTGCGGGGTGAGATCACTGGCGGTATCGAGGGCAGACTTGCCTTTGGATACCCAGTCCTGCGTCACCTTGGGATCCTTGAATTGCTTTTGAAGGACGGTGAAATACGCCTGCGTGATCAAGCCTTTGAGGTAGCCAGCTTCCGCTTGGCGCGACGGATCGATGCCGATCGTCAATTCCAGACCACCACCGGGTGTGAATGTTTGTGCGTCATCATCCGCAGTTGGCGTGATCTGGACATGGCCGACCAGCCGTCCCTTTGCCACACGCTCACGCGCCGAATCGGCGGGCATGCGTCGTACGGTGAGCGACAGGGAACTGTCGAGTTGTGCGATCAGATCACGTGAGAATTCCGAAGCGACCTCATCGGTGACGACGATCCTCATCGTACCACCACCACCACCGCCACTGCCGGAGAATACCGAACCGAAGAACAGGCCCATAATCAATGGGAAGCCGAGCACCCAAAACAGACTGACCTTATCGCGCCACAACAGACGCAGGTCCTTTTGGGCCATGATCGCGATCAGTCTCATTTGTCCCTCAGGCTGCGTCCGGTGAGATTCAAAAAGACCGATTCCAGATCGGCCTGATCGACACGCAATTGCTGAAACCGAATGCCCAGCCCGGCGAGGCGTGATATCTCTTCGAGTGGACGCGATGTTTGGATGCGCAAGGTCAAGCCATCCAGTTCACCGGGCAGTTTATCGGCATTCGCAGGTGGTTCGGACAACTCGGCATGGATAACCGATTCGCCGCCGTGATCGCGGATCAGTGCATCGACCGTATCAAGTGCGAGGATCTGTCCGTGGTCGATGATGGCGACACGATCGCAGAGGCGCTGTGCTTCTTCCATGTAGTGTGTCGTGTAGACGACCGTCTTTCCCGCTGATTTGATTCGCTCAATGCGTTCAAAGATCAAATTGCGCGACTGGGGATCGACACCAACCGTCGGTTCATCCAGAAGCAGAACGGGTGGATCGTGTACGATGGCGCATGCCAGATTCAGCCGTCGCTGCATCCCGCCGGAGAAGGTCTTGGCTCGGTCGTTACGCCGATCGGTGAGGCCGGCCAATTCGAGGCAATAGTCGATCCGATCCGACAGATGGTTGCCGCTGAGTCCGTAGAGTTTTCCGAAGAAGTCTAGGTTTTCGGCGGCTGTCAGGTCATCATACAGTGCGAGTGATTGCGGGGCATTGCCGAGTTTATTGCGTACGTCGCTGCGTGTGGGATCATCGACACCGTCAATCGAAATCGTGCCGCTGTCGGGGCGCAGAATGCCGACGAGCATGTTGATGGTCGTTGTCTTGCCGGCGCCGTTGGGGCCGAGTAAACCCAACGTTTCGCCCGCTGCGATGTCGAGACTGACACCGTCGACGGCAAGAAGGGTGCCGTATGACTTCTTCAGTTCGTGCGCCGAGACCATTGGCTAGTTGTACGAATTCTCCGGATTGGTGTATCGTGTTTCAGGCGTCCTAGTGCGCGTACTCCGCGTCAATCGTGTCGCTCGTCCATTGCGGCACGAGGAACTGCTCGGGTCGTGCCCCGACGACCGTCTTTTGCCATGATTCCGGGTAGCCGCGTTCCCGTGGCCGTCCGGTGGAGTCCTTCACGTAACCGTCGTTGTACTTGCAAATCAAGAACTCGCCAAGCTCTTTGTAGCGTTCGAGCGCACCGTTGGCCTGGCTGATCGAGTAGTCGGTCAGGTATTCGCGGGCCAACTCGGGATTGGTTTCGGCGAGGGTGACCGCTGCTTCTTCGATCACCGGCTGCAATTCGAGCAGCTTGCCTTCGTATTCCGATTGCACCTTTTGGATGTCTTCTTTCATATACGAGTATTTGAGGTTCGCGAAGTTGGCGACGAAATTGTAGACCCAAAAGGCCGACTCCCACGAGAACTCCTGCAAATTGCCGACGGTGTAGGCCTCGGGGATATCGGTGATGCCGCAATAGAGCGGCGTGTAACACGAGAAGTATGTATCATCCAGGCCATACCAGAAGATGCCGCCGACATGATCCGCCATCCACGACCGTGACTGGGAAATGAATGAAAACGCCGTCTGCTGTGTGGAGATCGGGCGTTCCCACATGTATGTGACGCTGTCGATCGTCCAGTCCATCGGGCGCCAACGGTTGGGGGTTCCGTACGGGCCGGCGTCGACACCGACGGTCATGTCATACGGCGTACCCTCGTAGTGGTCGCGCATGATGTCCATGACGTCTTTCACGCTCAATTTCTTATCGGGCGTTATCCAAAGGGGGTACGGCTCGGCCGCTTCGACACCACGGTGGTAGTCGGGAGAGAGGTTGAGCGACGGTGCGGCGCGACGGAACATGCTCCAGACGCGTGTGCCCGCATAACGTGAATTTTCCGGTGTGCGCGGGCAGTAGGCATCGCAGAAGCGGAATGGTTCGCTGGACTCGACGTCGTAGTAGCCCTTTTCGATCGCCAGCGTTTTGACGTTTTCGGAATAGAGGCAGTTGTCCGGATCGTCGAGTGGGAATTCGCCGATGCGGGCCTTGTTGGCGTGTCCGCTGACGTTACCATCGGGAACACGCAGCGCAACCCAGGCTGCGCCCTTCCCACCCGGCCCGGGTCCGATCATTTCCATGTACCAGACTTCATTTGGGTCGGCGATGGAGAACGATTCACCGGTACTGCGATACCCATACTCCTGAACGAGACCGTCCATGACGGTGATGGCCTCACGAGCGGTTTTGGTGCGTTGCAATGCAAGCAGCATCAGATCCCAGTAGCCAAGCATACCATCAGGATTGTGCAGTTCTTCACGGCCGCCGAAAGTGGTTTCGCCGATGGCGAGCTGGTGCTCGTTCATCAGGCCGACAACAGAATATGTGTGCGGCACCTGGGCGATCTTGCCGCGCACCTCGCCGCGCCAACTGGTGATTTCAATCGAGTCGCCCGGCTCATGATCGGCGGCGGGATGATATTCCAAGTGCGGGTGGAATTCACCGTCGCAGGTGTAGGTGACCATGGTGGACCCATCGGACGATGCCGACTTGGTGACCATGAAATTGGTGCAGGCGAATGCCGGTGTCGTGACCAGGCAGATCGCGACTGCAACGAGTGTGATCAGAAAGGCTGTGCCGTGACGCATGGGGGACCTCCATGGAGTGCTGTGTTGTCTCGTTCATGGGTAATGTGATGGGTGCGTGAATTCCAATGGGAAAGCGACAGGCGGTGGGGGTTGTGACAGGTTGTCTGTAGTTTCGGTGGGTGGAAAACCGTTGATGGTCATCAATGATCTACAGAGAGAGATTGGCATCCGATGATTGTCGCGCCTGGTGACAGCGACCACCCAGTGAACCGAATACAAGGTAACGTGCTCACTTTGGGGTCGGGGCCTGTTGTTTACACTGAACGAAGCCGAAGTGAATACGCCCTTTCACCGCTGCGGGTTACGTGCCGTGGGCGTCTGCCATACGCCGCTACGATTGCTTGTGTTCGTAAATTCGACTTCGGTTAAATCAACCCACTGCCGAGGCCTGCGGCGATCAGTACCAAAAGTACTCCGGTTAAGGTCTGCACGCGGCTGATCGTGATCTTGTGCAGGAACCGTTTGCCGATCAGGACACCGGTGAAAGCGGCGATGATTCCGGTCAGAATGAGTGGCCATTGATTTCCGGCGAATGGACCAAGTGCTCCGCCGAGGAAGAACATCACGGCATAGATCGTGATGCGGGCCAGATCGACCAAAAACCCGATGGCGGCATTGGTCCCCACAAACGCGGTCGCGGGAATGCCTACTTTGGCCAGAAATGCTGAGCGGAGTGCCCCCTGATGACCGGAGAGGCCGCCAAAGAAGCCTGACAATACACCGCCGAATGAGAGATAGCGTTGATCGATGGTGAACTCACGAAGGTGCGGAAGGAGTTCGAAGAACGCGAAGGCGAGCATCAGGACAGCCATGATCACCTTGAGCGGAGTGATGACGGCCGTGTGAGGACCCAATGAGTATTGTGCCCATTGACCGAGTTGCGATACATAGCCCAGCGTGGCCGCTCCGACAAATGCGGCCAGAATCGCGGGGACGCCAAAGCGCCAGACAATTCCCCGATCAGCATACTGTCCGACCACGAGGACCTTGAAGAGACTGTTCGCACCGTGCACAACGGCGGTTGATGCGACAGCAATGTCCACCGGCAGGAATATCGCAAAGACCGGCATCAGTAATGTGCCGAGACCGAAGCCGGAGTACAGCGTCAGTCCGGAAACCAGCAGTGCAGCGATGGCGATGAGGAGAAAGTCCATAAAATCGACCCAGAGACCGGTGCGTGTGCTCTATATACTGACTGTCACACCATGGGTCGAGTGTAAATGCCGCAGGGCAAGTACGGGACTGTTCTGTTATAGCGATTGTCGGATGTCCTGTCCGATTGAGAAGAAGTGAGGTTTGGTCTACTTGCATATTCACGTTCGGGTGCCACGGGGCTTTAGGGGCGTGTTGAAATACCCAGAAGGTCCTCGCGTAGGTGCGGCTCTTAGCCGCACCGCTCCGGCTAAGAGCCGCACCTACACGAGGTT
This sequence comes from uncultured Ignavibacteria bacterium, assembly GCA_964440935.1. Classification (GTDB taxonomy): domain Bacteria; phylum Zixibacteria; class MSB-5A5; order WJJR01; family WJJR01; genus WJJR01. The sequence continues at coordinate 74,535 of CAYTTY010000014.1, forward strand.
ATGATTGTCTCATGCAGTTACATCATCTGGTCCGGAGTCAACACACGACTTTCTCAACAGGTCCCTTTAGGCCCGTGAATCGGGACCGTGTGAACGTGGAACCACGGGCCTAAAGGTCATCAACTATTCCACTGGACATCCCAGTTCCGCGAAGGTTGAGACCAGTTGGGTGTGCGTTACACCATCACTCGTAGCGGAGTGTTGCATACGCCCACGGCACGCAACCCGCGGCGGTGAAAGGGCGTATTCACTTCGGCTTCGCTCAGTGTAAACAATAGGCCCCGACCCCAAAATGAGCACGTCATCTTCGCATTCGGCCGACTGGCTGGTCGCTGTCGCGATGCGCGAGAATCATGGGAGGCCAATCTCTCTATGTGGATCGTTGATGACCATAAGGCCCGTGGCCCGGGGATTGTGCCGACGCGGACACACGGGCCTGAAGCCCCGTGGTACCCCGATCCAAACGGACAAGAGTTCTGACAATCGCTCTAAGATCCCGACGCTGTAACGCGCAAACCCCATCACGTCTCACCAATTAATTTTCTGGAGGGTATCGAGCAACTCGCGGGGAACGGGGGACCATTGGGATGGTGGTACGAGGGTGGCGTATTGGTCGAGCAGTTGGCGTGCCCGGCCGTAGTTGCCCAAGTCGAACTCGACACCAGCCAGATTCACATACGGTGACGGATCGGTTGGATTGGCGTTGACGGCGCGTCGCCAAACAGTCTGGGCTTCACGTTTGCGGTCCAAGCGCAGGTAACAGCCGCCGAGGATATTGAGATAGTCGGAATTCGATGGCATCGCTTTCGCTGCTTTCTCCAGGTGCGGGAGCGCGTCAAGGGGGCGCTGAAGGTAAAGAAAAATCGAGCCCAACACAAATGACCGCACGGGATCATCCGGATCATTGGCCAGCGACCACTCGGCGTGTGGCAGCGCCTCCTGGTACCGTTGTTGGCGCATCAACGTGAGCGACAGGCTATAGCGGGCAACGTCGTACGTGGAATCGCGCCGGTAGATGCGTTGGTACCAGTCGATGGCATCGTCGACGCGGTCAAGCTTGTAGTAGGCGTTGGCGATATTGGCCATGTAGCGCAGATTGTCGGAGTACTCCAGCGCGGCTTTGAAGTGTTTGATTTCGCCTAAGCGACGGTCGTTAATGCGGTGGTAGATCGCCATGATTTCGTGGCCGTAGGCGGCACGCGACGGGTCCAATTCCAGGAGCGCCTTAAAGCGTTGTTCTTCGGATTCGGCGCGTGCACCGACGGCCAGCCATAGCCCCAGCGAGACAACAGCCGTGGTTGCCGCCGCGCGACGAATTGATGACGAGTTGAGTTGCGCCAGCCACAACGCGAGCGCGACCAGTGCCGGAGTGGCGAAGATGGTCATGAGGTCCCAATCGCGTGCCCAGCCGAGCTTGGGATCGATCAGGATCGATCCGAGCAACATGGGGATGATGGCCAACGCCCAGAAGATGTGTTCATCGCGGTGAGCGGATGAGGATTCAGTTCCGTCATCGCGAGATGGCTGAAAGCGTGATGTGGTAATGAGTATCAGCACGGCCGCAACAACTGCTGCGGGGACCAACAACATCCACTGATTGATGAAGTCAACGAAGTGCGCCAGGGAGAGGATGCTGTACGGGTTGTCCGCGCTGGGAAGTAGCGGCATGATGAAATGCCCCGCTTCAACACCGATTCCGCCGACTTGCTGGCGATTGATGTCCCAGGCGAGGAAGGCGGTCAAGGCGGCAATCAGAACAGGAAATGAAACGAGCGCCGTTGTCCCGGTGCGTCCCTCCTGCCGCCCCTTCCACAAGATCCATACTGTTGCCGGGACCACACCCAATGTCGCGGCGTGTGACAAGAGCGCCACACAGCAGAAGGTGATGACTGGCCAAGCCGACAATTTGCTGCGCATGAAGCCCACCGATGTCACCCCCCACAACACGAGCATCGCGAATGCCGGCGCATACGATTCGACATATCCGGCGAGCAACCGGAACGAGCCGAAGGTGAGAATCCAAAACACGAATGCCCATGGGCGCGCCATGCCGGCGTGCGGCGCGTAGTACCACAATCCCAGTGCAAGCACACCCGCGAAGATGACTGAGATGAGGCTGAGGGCACCATAGCCGCCGGTGCTGCCGGTGAAGAGACCGACCTGAATCATCCCCTGTGCGAGAGCCGAAGCGAGTACTTCGCTGCCCAGCGGCGTCTCGTCGGCGAGTGCATCGGCGCCACGCAGTATGCCGTCACCCAACAAGGGTGTCTGAGCGCGCAGCAGCCAGCCGATGCCGACGACCAAACCGACCAATACGATGGCGCCGGGCCAACGGTGCAACCACTCCGATTGAACCGGTTGCGATCGCGTGCGACCAAACAGGATGAACGCAATCGCCAGTACACCAACTCCGATCACGCCCCAACGCATAGCATCCGGCAAGAACGCGAGATGGTTGATCGACCAGAGACGTGTTTCGGGGAATTGCTCGGCGATTAAGAGCAGTCCGATCCAGAGCGCGACGGCGAGGGCGGAGACTGCTCGTTGTGTTCCGGTATTGGTCGATGTCATGGTCTCGTGCGTGTTACGGTTCACTGCTATCGGGCTCGTTGGTCGTTCCCGCTTCTTCGTTGAGACGGATGAGGCGCGCGGGTTGATTGGGTTGGTGAATGATCGCGGCATCGACGCCGACTGTTTGCAGTTGCGCCAGGTGAGTGGAATCGACCATTTGCCAATTGGCAATTTGGTCTACCAACTGTGCCGCATTCGCCGAGCGATGGGTCAGGTAGCCGTTCACTGCTTTGCGTTCGTGATACGTCTGCCAGTACATGTACCAATTGCTGATTTGCAGTTGCCGTTGGATCGGCAGATCGCAGATGACCTCGATCTCGGAATCCGCCGCCACCTCATTGTATACCGGCGGGACCTGCATCGGGATGAGCGGGATCGGTCTGTTGGTATATTCGAGTCCGATCGCACCGATCGAGGCGATGTATATCAGGCCGACGGCGACGGTTTGCCAGTGTGCTCGGAGAGTGCTACGCACGGCGGCCATCCAGCCGTCGAGTGCGAACGCCGCCAAAATGGCCAGCGCCCATTGAGCGGCGACAATCATGCGCGTGGGGGTGCGCGCCAGATTGAAATAGGGGACGATTTCGAACAGCCAGCGGTAGGGCATCAATCCTGGCAGCAGTCGTGCGCCCGACACGATCAGTGTTGGGCCCAAAGATAGAATGAGAAACACCGCGGCCACGATGCCCCAGCGTGACACTTCCCTCGAACGATAGATGGTCACCGCGACAAGGGCCAACCCGATCAGGTACCAGCCGAGATACGCTTCACCCTTGCCGGTCGACTGCTGGCGGGATGATGCCAAGACATAGTCGAGCAGATCGGGGGAATGGTGTTCGGCTTCCTGCCAGCCAACCGGCCAGTCGGCCGCGGCATGTGTCAACTGCAACAGCCCTGGAAGGACGAGGATCGTGGCAATGACAAGGCCGATGACCGATCCAACGAGTATTTGTCTGCGGTTTGTGTGGTTCAGCAGCTTGCGCGCATACACAATCACATATACCAACAGGAACAACGCAGTGATCATTACATTGGTCAGGCTGACATAGAAGGTCGCGACAATGGCCAGCACGGCGCCGATCAGGTAACGCCACTGCGGGGTTTTGAAGAACATCAGTACACAGGCAATCGCCAGCAGCCCCCATCCGGTGGAAAGCAGATTCAAGTGGTCGAGATGCCAGAGACGGTATGGTGCGAATGTGACAAACAGACTGCCGATGAACGCCGGACCGGTGCGTCCGGTGACAACACGGATGAGCAGAAACGACGCGACGCCATTGAGCACAAACGCAAAATACACCATCAGATTAAACAGCGCCGGGGCGTTGGGCGCATAGCCGGTCAGAGTACCGAAACCGAGTGCAACCATGTTGGTCAACGGGCAGAGATGATACCCGAGTCCGGTGCCGTATGGGTAGTAGAGGAAATCGGTGGTGTACAGACTGAGTTGCGGATTCGATAAAGCGGTGTCGGTCCACCAGAAGAACCAGATCGTTTGACACTGATCGCTCGAATAGCCGCCGGCGGGCGTGGTGCTGTCGAAATGATCGGGTAGCGGGCGCAGGACAAACATCGTCAGCAGGATGTACACCACGATTAGCCCGACGCCGATGAGCAAGACACGCGTCCGGTTATCCTGTCGCTTCTGTTGACCGGGTTGGTTCATGGCATCTCGTCAGACATCACAGAATCTCGAGGAGCAGATGATTACCGGCATCATCGAGCACACGATACTCGAATTCAATGTCGTTCACACGCGCAGGATCGTCCAGATAGAGATAGCGGATGTTCAGATCGTCTGCTTCCTCATAGAACGCGGATCCCAGGCGACCCCAACGATACGTTTCGGGATAGCCGACGATTCGTGTGCGCACAGACTCGGGTGTTTCCCGAGCGAGGAATGACAAGTGAACGACCGGTTTATCAATCATCACCTGAAATGTGTCATGAATCCGTACGCCGCGCGGCCGGGTACCCGGGCCGGTGCGTTCGGGAACGTACATCACGAAGTAATCCTCGTCGAGGGTGCTGCGCACCGGTTCGGGAATGTTTGGATCGGGCACGGGTTGTGGCTGAAGGCGAAGGGGGTAGTGTTCGAGTGCGATGATGGCGCCAACGCCGATCAGAATGATAGCGGCATGGCGCGTCGAGCGTGTCAGAACCTGTAGGCCCAAGGCGGCCAGTGTTGCGATGAAGAAGAGCGCGACGGTGAAGACGCGGGCAAAGACGCGGAACCCTTCGGATAGAGGGATGACATCAGCGATGATTTTGGACAGATGATCGTTAAACGCTACAAATAAGAACGCTACCACCATCAGGAACATGATCAGTGTGTGTCGTCTCGTTGCCGAGTGTGTGATGCCGACGGCGATTCCGATGGCCGCGAGCGCGACCGTGGAGATGGGAAGAGTAACTCCCAGGTATTCACGCGCTGCATACGGCCAATCGGCCCCGAGAGCGTACAGAGGCGGCGGAGACAGGAGCACCGCCAGCGACGGCGCCTCCCACCGGAGGGCCTGCACGCTCGATGTATCGAATCCGTGAAGCAGTATCGGTACGAGCGCCACACCACCGACGATTACCCAGGCGAATACGAATCGTAACCGTCCTTGCCAATCATAGGGTCTGCGAAAATAAAATACCTCCAAAGCCAATATGCTGAAAAGAATGGCCAGTGAGAGCGTGAAGGTTTCGACAAATGAGGTCCAGAGGCTCATCCAGAACAGCACGGCGAAAACCGACGCCCAAGTCCATGTGAACCGCCGTTTGAGATACGCGTGCCACAGTATCGACAGGCATCCACCCCACACCGCGGTGTTGATCAAATTCGGGTGCGCGTGTGCTTTGGTAACAAAATAGGGTGCGAATGCAAACACGACTCCGCCAAACAGCGCCGCTACCCATGACAGGTCGAGTGTCCGTGTGAGGAACAGGTAGAAGACGAATGCGCCCAGCACAAACGACAGGATGATCATAAGATTATAGCCGGCAATGGTACCGAACAGGACCGCCAGTGGAAGCGTCAACAGTGAGGGGGCAATCACGTGAGTGTGCCAGAGCAGATCGGCGCCGGTCGGCGGCAACACCCAGTCACAATGCAGCACGCTTTCGCCATTGAGTGTCGCTGTCTTTACCCACCAGTAGGTCCAAAGGAAGTTGTACGAATCGCTGAGGCCGGTCTCGTCCGCGAAAAAGACGTCATCGGCGAGGATATGTGAATCGAGATGCCGTATCAGAGGTGCAAAGACAATCAGCGCGATTAGTATGAATACGCCCAACGCACACAGGATGTCGTGCGGCGGGCGGGATGGCGCTGCGTCACGCATGTGGCGAATCCGATCAGTCGGATGGATGATTGCGGTTGCTACACGTTAAACCGGAAGAGAATGTAGTCACCGTCACGGACGACATACTCCTTGCCTTCGAGTTGGGCGATGCCGGCCTTGCGGGCCTCGGCCATTGATCCCAAGCGAATCAACTCGTTGACCGGTACCACTTCGGCGCGGATGAATCCGCGTTCAAAATCGGTATGAATCGTCCCGGCCGCTTGCGGGGCTTTGGAACCATCTTCGATCGCCCACGCATGAACTTCCTTTTCCGATGCACCGGTAAAGAACGTGATCAGGCCGAGAAGTTGGTACGAGGCGGTGATCATTCCGTGCAGGGCCGATTCGGTCAGTCCGAGATCGTCCATGAAGTCGTGCTGGTCTTCCGGACTGAGGGCGATCAGTTCGCCTTCGAGTTTGCCGCGCACGACACGAACCGCACTCTTCGGACCAAGTGCCAGCTTTTCCGCCCACGCATCGGCATCGAGGTCGGAGCCGTCATCGGGGACATTGATAACTGCCAGGATGGGCATGCCCGATACGAATCCGTAGCCGGTGATCACCTTCCGTTCGGTGGGAGTGAATTCGAGACTGCGGATCGGTGTTTCGGATTCGAGTGCCTCACGGCAGCGGACTAAAGCGTCGTATTCGATCTGATTCTCCGTCCGCCCCGATGCAATCTCCTTCGAAAGACGCTCCATGCGCTTTTCGAGCACAGCCAGATCGGCCAGGATCAGCTCATCGCAGAGCTTGCGGGCATCGTCGACCGGATCGGGATGGTCGCCGAATTGACGCAACACCATGATCAGCGCGTCGAGTTCGCGCAATGCCGGAGGAAACGAGGCGACTTCGTTGGCGTCGCCGGTCATTGCCGGAAAATCGACATATTCGACCTCGGCCGCCACTTTCTTGGGCGGTTTGAATAGATTGAAGAGGCGGTCGAGACGTTCATCGGGGACTTTCACGACCGTGCGACGGATTTCGTCTGGAGCCAAATACGCGTTCACGTCGGCATTGGCGGCCGCGACGGCATTGTAGATCGTGGTTTTGCCGGAACGGGGCTGGCCGATGATTCCTAATTTGAGCATAGAGTCTCAGTGTGATTACTGGTCACGTCGGGATTTACTTTGGTGACGTGTACTCGATTCCGTGAATACGGCACTGCCGTTGGATGATGGCCAGATGACCCAGGCCCACTGCAACGGCACGTTTCAATGTGCGCTGGATTTGGCGATCGATATTGGTGATTTTGTACCGTTCTTTGATCGTGACCAAAGCCAGGACTTCGGGATCCTCATGCAGGGCATCGGGGCTCTCTTTTGGCTGAAAGCCCATGGTCTTTTGTGAGGCCGAAACCTGTTGCGTGAATTGATCAATGACGGTCGAAATCTTCAGCTTCTTGGCCGCCAATTCGCCCAGTTCCTGCAATATCGTCAGTTGCTCGTCGGTGAAGTTGGCAATCACATCGTCTGTCAGTTGGACCGCATTCATTCGAGACCTCCACAATGGTTTCGGTGCTGCTCCCGGCTGTGGGAGTATACCACATTAATGCGTGGCGGCAAAACCGGTGGACCTGCATGATGGGCGGGGAATGCGTAAATTGGTCATGGACCCGAAAACAGGCCAGAGGATGGATTTATGACGATTCTGATCACCGGCGGTACCGGCTGGATCGGCCAGGCGCTGATCCCGGCGCTTCTCAACGATGGACATACGGTGCGGATTTTGTCTCGCCGCTCCTCGCTGCCCAAGGAGTTTGACCCCTCGGTGGAGCTGGCACAGTGGGCGGGACCGCCGAAGCCGATTGCCGACACGGCACTGGCGGGTGTTGACGCGGTGATCAATCTGGCCGGGGAATCGCTGGCCGGCGGACGCTGGACGGAGACACGCAAAAAACGGATGTACAGCAGCCGGGTGGAGACCACGCAGCAACTGGTTGAGGCCATCGGCCGCCGGGAGCAGAAACCCAAGGTGCTCATATCGGCCTCGGCGGTCGGTTATTACGGTGACCGCGGCGATGAACCGGTCACCGAAGCCGCCCAGCCCGGTGATGACTTTCTGGCGGCATTGTGTTCGCACTGGGAAGATGCCGCCAAGAAGGTGATTCCTCATGGCGTGCGGCTGGCCATTTTGCGAATGGGTGTGGTACTCGGCCAAGATGGTGGTGCGCTGCCACAGATGGTGTTGCCATTCAAGTTGTTTGTGGGGGGGGCGGTCGGTTCCGGGCGTCAGGTGATGTCGTGGGTGCATCGTGACGATGTCGTGGGTGCGATACGGTTTGTGCTGGACCATGAGGAGCTGTCCGGCCCGATCAATCTGACCGCGCCCAATCCGGTGACCAATCGGGAGTTTTCCAAGACACTCGGTCGTGTGTTGCATCGCCCGTCATTCTGGCCGGTGCCGGCATTTGCGATACGACTGCTGTTTGGTGAGATGGGCGATACGGTGCTAAAGGGCCAGCGGGTGATTCCCAAGCGGTTGCAGGACTTCGGGTATGAATTTACGCATCCGGAGGTGGAAGGGGCGTTGCGGGTGAGTGTGTGAGGTTATCGACATCGGTAGCAAGGCCCTCCGGGGGGCACGGGCGTGACGCCCGTACTACGTTTGCTCAACTCTCCGCAACACAAATGCAAAGGTGAGCGCGCGCTTCCAGGCATCAAGAAAGGCGAGCACGTCCTCGTCGCGTTCCGCTGTGACGAACTTCCGTTTCACTCTCAGCAGGGTTTGCAGATGGAGGGACGATTGGTCGGAGGACACCGTTCGCGTGACATCGCCGAAGTCCGATGTGTACGGCTGTGCCTCGGAGGTTCCTTCAATGGTGTACCCGTCGGGGGCGCTAATGGTCAGTGAGATTGTGTAATGCAGAGGCAACGGAAAGATGCTGACGCCCTTCCAGACACGATCCTTGTGCTCGTATATCGGGAACAGCTCGGTGTGCCATTCAATCAGTCCGAAAAGCCGGCTGTCGACAGCGTACATTGGCCGGCGTGAATGCCGTCCGAGGAGCGTGAATCGCGCTGCGGCGGTGTCGTAGGGCGACAGCGCCCAGTCGCTGACGTCGGTCGTGGGCATTTGATGGTTCAATGCGACGCGTGCGACGCGCAACGGATTGTCAACGTCCATGGTGGTGGCTTTCCACTGGCTGTCCCACCAGCGGCCGGGCACGCCGAGAGCGGTCATCTGGAATTCACCACTCAGCGATCCATCGGGTGCGCAGACGAGCCGTTCGGTAATCGCCACCTGATTGACGTCGGGCGATTCCTCGGGCACGGTCTCGAGGGTCGCCGATTGACGCAGCGGCAGAATCGGCAGCCCTTGCAAATAGCGCGGAATCCAGCCGAATGGAGTTTCGGTGCTGGTGGCGTCCAAGTACAGGTTGTCCCCATTCAATTTTGCGCGCACTAAAATGTGATCGAATTGGGGGGACGGGATGTCGGGGAGTACGTATTCCGATTCGGCGGCGGTGACGATGTATTCGTGTTCCAGTCCCAACTGGCGGCAGAGCAGGGCCACGAGGTAGGCGCGGTCCATGCAATCACCGACGCCGTCGGCGACAATCTTGGCGGCCAGATCGGGATCGTTGGTGCGCACCTTGTTCCCCTTCAGCGACATGTACTTGAGATTATCGCGAATCCACTCAAACCCGGCGCGGAGTTTGGCGTCAACCGTCTCGTGCTGATCGAGACTCGCTTGAATTTGTGCAGGGAGAGTATCGTCACGAAGTTTGTGGCAGAAATCAGTCGCTCCTTCGTCAGCAATCTCAGCCCAATCTCGATCGCCCCAACTGCAGCACAGGTGCGGACTGCGGTACCGTCGTTCCGGCTCGGTCAATCCCCACTCGTCATAAATGATGCGCGGCATCTCAGCGCGTTGGCTGCGGAATCCCTCCATGACCGCGACGTCTTCCACGGGCGGACCGCCGTTGGTCGTGAGGCACCGGACATTCCAATCGTTCGGGGCGTGAATCGTTGTGCGACTCAACCATGTCGGGAACTTTGTGCTGAGATCGGCAAGGATGAAAAAATCGGGCTTTCCATCGGCGCGCTCGGAGTGCGCGCGAATGAGCGCATACACCAACTCCAGTGTGTCACCGCGTTTCATCTCGGGGAGATGGAACAGGGCACGCTTTCGTTCTTCCAGGCGAATTGCGGGATTGGCGTCGGCATGATCCACAACGACCAGGTGATCGAGCGGGACGTCGATCGCCTCGCCACCGTTGCGCCAGACACGCAGCCCGGCGTAGGCGATTTGCTCTTTGCCCTCGATGAAATCAAAGTGGAGATGTCCGAGGAGACGGGCGGCGGCCTGACGGCGCACGTCGACAATCTGCCGCCGCTGCATCAGATGAAAGCGCCCAAACCCGAACCAATAGCTGGTCTCGTTTAAAAGGCAAATCGACCCATAATGTCCACCGACGTCCCAGTCTTGTGATTCTGCGCGCAGTTCGGGGACGATCTGGTCGAGTGGTGAGCGTTGCTTCTGCAACGCGTCCCACATCAGTTGCTCGGAGAGCTGCCCACGGCTGTGAATATGGGAATGGACCGACCAGCGGACCGCATCCGACCACCGTTCCTTGGTGAGAGCCAATTTCGCCAGATGAGCGGAGGCGATGTAATGATGGGGATCGATGGCGAAGCAATCGTGAAACTCGGGTTCCGCCTCGTCCAAGCGACCCTCCTGGACGCACTGCAATCCCCGCTCGAAGTGGACCATATCCTGGTACACATGTTTCGCCACAAACGGGATGATGCGAAACGACAGACCCTCGGCGCCGAACACCTCGAGCTTCAGTTTCTTGGTGAGGAAGAGACGGTCGAGCCGGATGTGTACATCGACGTCATTGTCATCGTCCTTGTTGCAATTCGTTTGAATCTGTTCCTCCACCCATTCCGACCCCGTCCATGAACTGAGTCCGACGCGGTGTTCCGTGGGATTCCCACCCAGCGTCAACGCGATCCGCGTGGGAATCCTCAACGCGACGAAGTGAATCTCGATGGAATTGTCGCCGGGGGTGTGCCACTGCCACTCCCATTTGAACATCGGACGGCTGCGTGCGGAGTGAGCGATGTCGGTACGGACCGTCGGCAACCAGCCCCGACGCTCGAGAAAATTGAAGAGACGGAAGCTGAGCGGCGGTCTTTTACCGTGAATAGACGGGTGGTCTGTTTCTTGTGACATGTCGATTCTCAAGATTAGATTGGTGAATCTATGCCGCTTCAGTAAGCGGGACAAGTATCTTGATGAACTTTGTGGTCGGCGTTGATGGATAAGCACCGCTATGGTGATTGAGGATTACACGGAAATTGGATTTGATCATCTGGGATCGCAGCGTTCCGATGGTGTCAGTGAGGGGAAGTTTGTGCACATTATCGGGCCGGACGATGAGTATCTGGTGTTTGCTCCATACAAGCGCGCCAAGTGGCATGCGCAGATCGTGATTGAGTTCTGCCGCCGTCATGAGGAGGCGTCGTGTTCAGTTCTGCATCGTGGTGAAGACGCGCGTTTCGACATACCCGGCTGGACGGTTGCCGGTGGAGGGCATTATCGGTTGCGACGGAATGAGAAGACGCTCGAACTGGGCGGATCATCAAAAGCGTACGGACCCTACAACGAAGTGACACTCCCCGGCAAGATTCACACGGTGCCGGGGTGGATGGAGTACAAAATCAGCGTGCGGTAATTGACCGCTCTCACCGCAAAAACAGCATCGCAATTCCACCGACAGTCACGAATGCTCCCAGCGCCGCGCGGTAGCTGATGCGTTCTTTGTCGACGAGCACGACCACCGGCAGAATCAAAACCGGGAAGAACGCCATGATCGTGGCGGCGACACCGGCTTCGATATGTTTGACAGCAACGAGTGAGAGCCAGACGCCGAGAAATGGTCCGAGGATGGCGCCGAGCGATACGATCATTGTCGAGCGGCGATCACGCAGCAGACCGAGCGTGGACCGGATCTGGCCATGGCCGGTAGCCCACATCCAAATGACCAGTGTGGCCGCGACCATACGGACGAAGGTGGCGAACAATGGCGGGATATCGTTGGCGACCAGCACATGCTTGGCGATAACCAGTCCGATCGCTTGTCCGGCGGCGCCGCCGAGGCCGAGCAGAATACCGGCCGGGTTGAGGCGTTGCTTCACGTTGTTGGCGTCGGGGATGCGCTCCGCATTCACCCAGGCAATACCGCTCACCGAAACGATGATCCCGATCCAGGCGACCGCCCCGAGCTGTTCGCCGAGCGCGGGCCAGGCGATCAGCGCGGCCATGATCGGCGAAGAGGACATCAGCAGCGACGCCCGTCGCGGACCGACAACCACGAGCGCATGGAAGTAGGCGGAATCGCCCAAGACCAGTCCGATGATCCCCGAAACAGCCAGCCAGGCGTAGCCGGGCAGGCTCAACTCCCGCCAGGCGACAAACTGACCGGTGATCAGCAGCATCCCGCCTAACAGGATGACCGCCATTGGGATACGGAGCTTGTTGAGGTTGAAGGCGCCGATGCGACGGCCGGCCAGGGCGAAGACCATCGAGGCCATCGCCCAGCACGATGCGGTTCCTAATGCCGCCAGTTCTCCCCAGAATTCAAACATGATCGACTCCGACAGTTCGGAGAGGATGTGGGGTTGGAGGGTGTAAGACAAGCACTGTGATCAAGATGTGACGTCACCCTCCAGAAGTCGATGTGGGTTTTGCAACACACCCCTTAGGGTGGGGCACTCCAGAGGTGGACGTCATGATCGCCCTGCGTGGGGAACACACCGTTGGTGATGCCGTTCATCATTTGACAGTTAACACGTTGCCCGTCTTGTGAAATCGCTGATTTTGGGTATATTGCCAGTGGCCCCGCATTGTTTACCGACCGAGATATGTACTACGGAGAGGTGCCTGTAATGAAAAGACTGTTGATCTGTGCTGTGACCCTGAGTGTGGTGTGTGGATTTGCTGTGAACGCATTGGCCGGGGTGGATCCGGGCGCACGCGATTCGGTGTGGCTCGAAGACGTTGTCTGGGACGGCGATACCAGTTTCGCCACGGAATTGTATACCGAGACCGACGATACGCTGAAGCAGGCGACGATTGTCCTGATGTGGAGCAGCAATGAGATCCAGATCGATTCAGTATCGCTGATCGGCAGCCGTTGGGAGACGCAGGTCACCGGCGGTGATGGCTTTTTCGTTGCCACTTATGGCGAAGTCGGTGGAGTGCCGTCCGACGTGCACTATAACATTTCGTTCTTGCCCTTTGGCCAACTCCTGCCGACCGGAAGCGGCTTGGCCTGCCGCATTCACTGGAGCAAGACCACGACGGTCACCGAAGAGCTGTTCACGGTGGACACGTCGACCACATCGAGCGGTTCGGTAGTGAACACAACTTTGTTCGGCACGTCATCGCTGGAAGAAGACAATTTCGTGCCGGCGTTCGATGGGGGGGAGATCGACGCGATTCTCTGTGACTGTCCGTTACAGGCGGACATCACTGGCGATGCGATCCGTGATGCCGTTGATCTCAACATGTTGATCAACATTATCTTTTTCAATGCACCCGACGTTCAGGATCCGCAGTGTCCCAACACCCGCAGCGATCTGAATTGCGATACATTTGCTGATGCGGTCGATCTGAATTTGATGATCGAATTGTTGTTCTTCAACGGCCCCGAGCCGTGTGATCCGTGCCAGCCGTAGCATGGCCGTCCCGGCCATGGTACTACGATGAACTCAGTGTGAACGGGACGCCCGTGCGACAGTCAGACGGTGATCGCTTATAGCAATTGTCATAAATCCTTTCCGTTTGGATCAGGGTGCCACGGGCCTTCAGGCCCGTGCGTCCGCGTCTGTACAATCCCCCGTCGACGGGCCTGCTGGTTCGATCCGCCACGGCGGACTCACCACAAGAGGCCCGAGGCACCCAGATGTCATCACGATACACACGGTGCCTCGCTTCTCCTCAATCGGACATTTAGAGCGATTGTCAGAAGTATTTTCCGTTTGTATTTGGGTGCCACGGGCCTAA
>CAYTTY010000015.1:0-72528 GCA_964440935.1 uncultured Ignavibacteria bacterium
CTGCTCCCCGGAGGACTTACACCTCCAAGTCAGTGCCCATGCCGGGCGCACAAGCAGATAGCCGTCACGCGAGGGCGCATGACGGCACGCGGCGTGGAAGCGACTTCTTTAAGCTATTTCCGGGACACGACACTATAGCGGTTGTCAGAATAGATTTCCGATTGCCAAGGTAACCTTAGCTGTCATTCCCGCGAAAGCGGGAATCCATTGTCTTCGTACACAAGCAATTACGACACTGTCTCGGTCCGCCACGGCCGACGGGGATGACAGAGTATAGAAATACAAACGGAAAATACTTCTGACAATCACTCTATAACGTAGCATGGCCGTCTCGCTTGCCGTGAGCAAGGTCGAACGGGTCCTGCAACACGGTCGAGACGCCCGCGCAACGTCGGTCGTTCAATCGGACGAGATTTCTGACAATCGCTTCAGACAAGATCCCTCGACAAGCTTGGGATAAGATACCTGACCCACTGTCCCTGAATTCACTCTCTGTCTTTCAGTCGTGCAGACATGGCACACCGGTTACCGACCGCCGGGAGGTCGTTGTGACCGACCTCCCGGTTGTCGGTACAGTTGATAAACTCAGACGAGATCGAAGCGATCGAGGTTCATCACCTTGCCCCACGCGGCGACAAAGTCATGGACGAACTTCTCCTGAGCATCATCAGCCGCATAGACTTCCGACACGGCCCGAAGCTGGGAGTTGTATCCAAAGACGAGGTCGACACGGGTGCCGGTCCACTTCTGCTCGCCCGTCGAACGGTCTTTACCCTCGAAGACATCTTCGGCCTTCGACATCGCCTTCCACTCGGTATTCATATCGAGCAGGTTGACGAAGAAATCATTGGTCAGCGACTCGGGCTGTTTGGTGAAGACACCGTGCTGCGACTGTCCGACGTTGGCATTCAGGACACGCATACCGCCGATGAGAACGGTCATTTCGGGAGCCGTCAACGAAAGCAACTGAGCACGATCGACCAGCCAGTCTTCCGCCGAGCGCTGATGTCCGTTAGCACTGTAATTACGGAACCCATCGACGGTCGGCTCGAGGACGGTAAATGATTCGATATCGGTCTGCTCTTGTGTGGCATCGGTACGGCCCGGTGAGAACGGAACCGTGACATCATATCCGGCGGTCTTCGCGGCTTTCTCGACCGCGGCGCATCCGCCTAGCACGATCAGATCGGCGAGCGAAACTTGTTTGCCGCCCATTTGCGCACCGTTGAAATCCTTCTGGATGCCCTCCAGAATGTCGAGGACTTTGGCGAGCTTGTCCGGTTCGTTGACGGCCCAACCACGCTGCGGTTCGAGACGAATGCGGGCACCGTTCGCACCGCCGCGCTTGTCGCTGTTCCGGAACGTCGACGCCGACGCCCATGCGGTGGAAACCAACTCGGGAATGGACACTCCCGTATCGAGGATTTTGCCTTTGAGTTCGGCGATCTCAGCTTTGCCAATCAGTTCGTGGGCAACAGCGGGCACCGGATCCTGCCACAGCAGTTCCCCCTCCGGAACTTCCGGTCCGAGGTAGCGTGAGATCGGCCCCATGTCACGGTGGATCAGCTTGAACCAGGCCTTGGCAAACGCGTCGGCGAGTTCATCCGGGTGTTCCAGGAAATGCCGTGCGATCGGCTCGTAGATCGGGTCCATCTTCAATGCCATGTCCGCCGTTGACATCATGAGCGGTTGTGTTTTCGACGGATCGTGTGCGTCCGGCGCCTGCCTCGCTTTGGACTCAGCCGTGGGAGCCCATTGATGCGCACCGGCCGGGCTCTTCACGAGTTCCCAATCGTAGCCAAAGAGATTTTCGAGGTACTCGTTGTCCCACTTCGCCGGATTGCTGGTCCAGGCGCCCTCCAGCCCGCTGGTGATCGTGTCACTGGCTATGCCACTGCCATGAGAACTCTTCCAACCGAGACCCATCTCTTCGATACCGGCGCCCTCGGGTTCAGCGCCAACGAGCGCTGCATCACCGGCGCCATGGCATTTGCCAAACGTGTGTCCACCGGCAATGAGGGCGACCGTCTCGTAATCATTCATCGCCATGCGGCCAAACGTGTCGCGGATGTCCCGGCCCGATGCCACCGGATCCGGGTTACCATTGGGTCCCTCCGGATTGACGTAGATCAGCCCCATCTGCACGGCGCCGAGCGGATTGGCGAGTTCCCGATCGCCGCTGTAACGCTCGTCGTCGAGCCATTCGGTCTCCGGACCCCACCAGATGTCCTCTTCGGGCTCCCAAACGTCCTCGCGGCCACCGGCGAAGCCGTACGTTTTGAATCCCATCGTTTCGAGGGCGACGTTGCCGGCCAGCACCAAAAGGTCGGCCCAGGAGATATTGCGTCCGTACTTCTGTTTGATCGGCCACAACAACCGGCGCGCCTTGTCGAGATTGGCGTTGTCGGGCCAACTGTTCAGCGGGGCAAAGCGCTGCGAGCCGGACGATGCGCCACCGCGACCGTCACTGATGCGATAGGTCCCTGCGGCATGCCACGACATCCGAATGAACAGCGGTCCGTAGTGGCCGTAGTCGGCCGGCCACCAGTCCTGCGATGACGTCATCAGATCCGCAAGATCCTTCTTCAGGGCTTGGTAGTCGAGAGCCTTGAACTCCTCGGCGTAGTTAAAGTCCGCCCCCAGGGGATTCATCATTGGCGGGTTCTGGTGGAGGATCTTCAGGTTCAACTGTTTCGGCCACCAGTGTTGGTTCGCTGCGCTCGCTCCTGCCCTGTGCGCCTGCGGCCCATGCATGACCGGGCATTTTCCTGTGCTTTCCATGTTTCTGTTTCTCCTTCCGATAAATGATTGAACCTAGGTCTGTGCTTGAGAAATACCCTGCAGACGATATGAGAGGTCATAGCAGATACTGTCTAACTTTAGACAGCTTATTGCCACCAGCCAAAAAGAGAATCATCTCTTCTTCCGCCGGCCACGCATAATCACCTGAAACTCCAAAATCTCGAAATTCTTGAGTTTGTCTTTCCCTTTAACTTCCAACTCGTCCCAAGGGATATCATAGATATCGCCGGTGTCCTCATCGATGAAATGATGATGTTTTTCAACATTGGGATCAAACACCACCGCGCCCTCCCTGATCGTCTGCATGCCAATCAGCCCTCTCTGGACGAGCAGATTCAACGTGTTGTACACAGTGGCACGCGACACGGTCGGGCACGACTTGCGAGCGGAAATGAGAACATCGTCGGCCGTCGGATGGCCCCTGCTGTTCAGGACACACTTTACAACGGCAATCCGCTGAGGCGTCGGCTGGATACCACACTGCCGCAAGATCGAGATGGCGTCATTCATCATGTTAGAGTAGGTATTGTTTTAGACAATGTCAAGACAAGAATCGTGTCCAGCTCGGCCAATGCCGCGACCCGAGAGGAGGTGCGTGGCCCCGACGTTCGGACGTGTTGAGAAAGTCACTCTATCCATGTAAGTGCGGCTCTTCGCCGCACGGGTCCGCCTGAGAGCTGGACCTACGCGAGGTTAAGATGCTCTTGTTCAGTCCGTCCACCGGCCGTCGCTCTGGGCGAATCGAATCGCACCGTTGACGATCCGCAGACTCACCGTTCCGCGCGCAGCAGAGCACAGGGGAACGAACGAAACAGGTCGCGCAGATACAGCCGCTGACTGCCATCTGACAACACCAATTCGACTTCTTCTCCCGTGAGAACGTTCTGCCAACGGCGGGGATGTGCGGATGGCATCGTGAAGAATCCATCTCCCCAGAATGTTTCACCCGTCGGGAATTCAGCAGACGGCCCAAGCTTCGTAATCAAACGTGGCACGGCGGTCAGTGCGGCATCATTGCCATGCATGCGGCTGAAGGCGACCACATGCTGCACGTACTGTCCATCGGCGTGCAGCGGCTCATACGATCCCTGCTGGAAGAGCGCCGAATGATCGTGGCGCAACTGCAATGCGGACATGGTAACGTGCATCTTCGCCAGGCCCGATTGCCAGTCGGCCAGGAGCTGATCAGGAATAACAGATCCAGATTCTTGCCGTGCACCACGAAGCGATTCGCACATCTGTTTGCGGGCATCGAAATCGATCGGGCGGCGGTTATCGGGATCGACGAGGCTATCGTCGAAAAGCTCCGTACCCTGATAGAAATCCGGCAGGCCGGGACTCATGGCTTTCAGCAGGACCTGGGCCAGCGAATTCACGAACGCCGGGCGGGCAATCGAATCAACAAACGCGCTGAGACCGTCGAGGAAGATCGGATTGGTCTGTGCGTTCAGAATTGTCCGAATGAACTGTTCGACCGACGACTCATGGTCGGTGTCGGGCCGTACCCAGCGGGTCGTGAGTTTGGCTTCACGCATCGCCTTGATCATGTAGGCCACAACACGGTCGATCATCCCATCGTCCGGACGGATGCCTGTGTCGCTCGGCCACATTCCGATCAACGTCTGATACAACAGGTACTCCTCATTGGCGGTGGGCGCCATCCGTCCGTCGACGGTGGTCTTGTGACGGCCATTCAGTTCCGCCCAGCGTGTCAACGCATGGGACCATCGTGCGGGAATCTCCGAGAGGACATTCAACCGCGCGCGAATATCTTCACTACGTTTCGTGTCATGGGTAGCCGTCGTCAGTAGGGCATGCGGCTGTTCCGCGAGCCGCATCTGATTGTGATGGTGAAACGCTTCAATGCCGAGGGCGGGAGAATCCGGTTCGCTGCCGACTTCGTTCAGTGAGGCCAGCGGATAGTAACGATAAAAGGTGGTATCCTCCATGCCCTTGGCCATGACCGTAGCGGACAACTGCTGGAAGCGTGCGACCACCGTTCGCCGTTCGGCCTCCAAACGCGGTCCCAATGGGCGTGGCAATTCACCGATCAATGTCTGTGTCACGAAGGCAAATACCGATCGCCCCATCGCTTTATTGCGTCTTTTGGCATCCGTCACAGCCTGGCGCAGCCATTCGCGGTCGGACTCATGTGCCTCACTGTGCATGTAGGTGCGGTAAACGGGAAAACAGGCGATCACCTCGCGCAACGCCTCTTGCAATATCCACAGTGTGAAGTCTGCGGTGTGACGCGATGCCTTCGCCAGACGGTGGAGGCGGCGCGCCAGGGAATGCAGTTCGCTCAGCATCTGATCATCGAGGATAAACCGCTTGGCCCGGTACACAACATCATCGTACGGCTCTGTGACAGTGGCAAACTGGCGATAGGACGCTTCGATCTCGTGACGACCGTCCGGGTCGATCAGCAAAGCGTTCACATCGGATAAAAACTCATATCCGGTCGTTCCATTGGCCGACCAGTCCTGTTGTAGTGATTCATTCGGTGCGAGGATTTTTTCGACGATAATCCATGGAACAGCCGGTTGAGTCACTGTATCGGAGTGCTGATCGTTTGCGGCTGCTACGCTGAGCCAATGTGACAGGGCGCCTTGGAGCGCCTGGAGATATCCTTGGGGATCGTGCAAGCCGTCGACGTGATCGATGCGCAGTCCACTGACCAGACCATCGCGCACCAACCGCAAGACCAGATCGTGCACGACGCTGAACACACTGAACTGTTCGACCCGAATTGCCGCCAGATCATTGATATAGAAGAAACGACGATAGTTGATTTCATCTGACGCGACATGCCAATCGGCCAAACGATAGTTTTGTTCACCGATCAGTCGACTGAGGCGGTCGAAGCTGCGCGGATGCCCCGTCTGGCCATTGAATTCAGCCAGAATGCGATCGATTGCCGAGCGCATCTCATCGTTGTCGCTGATGAGTGTCGCCAGGTACCGCCTCAATGATTGCGAGAGCGCCATGCGTTCGCGGCGCTGGGCCGGATGCGTCTCGGTGCTCTTTGGCAGCAACTGAAACCCGTCGATGAGCGATTCCACCGTGCGTCGCATTTCCGGGTGGGCAATACCGTTTTGACGTGGTGAGCGCAGCAGGTGCCGCAGGATGCGTGGATAGGTCGACGGATCGATGGGCAGCCAGCGCTCCCAATAGCGAATACCGAATTGCCCGCCTTCATATCCGAGTCTCAGCTCGCCACGCTCCAGGATCGTTCCGTAGTGATCACCCAAAATGGGAAGAATGAGGTGCGGACGTGCTTCGCCGTAGAGCGGCTGCCAACTGATATCAAAGAGGTCGGCGTATTCAGAGCTGGGACCGTGCTCCAGAACATCCTGCCACCAGAGATTGGAATCATCGGCGATGGCGAGATGATTCGGCACGATATCCAATACCAATCCCATACCCTTCGCGCGCAGCGCCTCGCAGAATTCCAGAAACTCATTCCATGTCCCCAGTTCCGGATTGAGCTTGGTGGGATCGGTGACATCGTAGCCGTGTGTGCTACCCTTGACGGCCTGGAAAATCGGCGATGAATACACATGAGAGATTCCGAGACCGTGAAGATAGTCGACGAGTCTGGTGGCATCGCTGAACCGAAACGATGAGTTGAATTGCAGGCGATACGTGGCTGTCGGCACGTGTTGTTCGACGTTGTCTGGTGTCATCGGCACCGGTGCCAGTGTTTTTTCATAGAGTACCGCCGCGTACCGAGTCAGTGGTAACCGTACCTGACCGAATGACTGCAAGACATCGTCGGTGGCTGCACCGGACCCCTGCCAGCGCTCCTCTGAGGTATCCAGACGCCGGGTCCATTGCCCCATAGACAATGGGAATTCGATCTCTGCTGGTTCATCATTGAACGAAAGAATCAGTACCGCTTCATTGGTATCCGACTGGTAGTGAATTAACAGTACGCGCTCATCATCAAAGAGTTGAACGTGTGCGGGCGACTGATCATACGCTCCCCATTCACGAATGCACGCACGGAGAGCGAGCAGCTCGCGATAAAACGACATCATTGCCGTTCGCTCGGAATCGTCGACGCGATCCCATTGCAACCGTGCACTGGCAAACGTTTCCTCTGCCGCCGGATCGGGCGCTTCGCCCTGCCAGGCAAAACCGGCGAATTCCTCCCGACGTCCCTGGCGTACTGCAGCAACGAGGTCCGGATCGCCGTGATCGATGAAATAGGGGAAGCGCGCCGTCTCACCCATCTCTTCGCCCATAAACAACAGCGGGATATACGGAGACAATATAGTAGCTGCGGCGGCCAGCCGCGCCCGGTCGGGATCGGTCAGTTCGATTAAACGCTCGCCGAGCATGCGATTGCCGATCTGATCGTGATTTTGCGCTGACACAACAAATCGGGATGGTGGCAGATGATGTGATGGTGTTCCGTGATGCCGTCGCCGGTACCGTGAAAACTGGCCGGTGAATGTGAACCCCTGACGAAAGGCGCGGGCGAGGTCGTTGAGGTTCCCGTAGTCCATGTAGTAGCCAGACTGCTCGCCGGTCAGCAGACAGTGCAACGCATGGTGGAAATCATCGCTCCACATCCCATCGAGATCATGGCCCCGCGCCTCCGGTGACGCGACAATCGCCGCATCGTTTTGATCACTCTCGGCAATCATGTGGACAAGCCGTCCCGACCGTGCCGCGTACCGGCCAACCTGATCACTGAGCTGACGCAGAAACGGATATGGACTGAAATCCCGGATGCCGTGGATTGCATCAAGGCGCAGTCCGTCAACATGAAACTCGTCGATCCAGTACAGGGCGTTGGCAATGAAGTACTCGCGCACCGGTTCGCTGTCGGCGCCGTCAAAGTTGACCGCCATGCCCCACGGCGTCTGGTAATGATCGGTGAAATAAGGGCCGAATTGGCCGAGGTAATTTCCTTCGGGTCCGAGGTGATTGTAGACGACGTCGAGCAAAACGGCCAACCCGCGCGCATGACACGCATCGATGAAGCGCTGAAACCCCGCGATCCCGCCGTAGCTGTTTTGCACAGCAAAGGGAAAGACACCGTCGTAGCCCCAGTTCCGTTGCCCGGGACACTGCGCAACCGGCATGACTTCGACGGCCGTGATGCCGATGTCCTTCAAATGATCGAGCCGCGCGATCGCGTCATCGAACGTTCCTCCCGGCGTAAACGTCCCAATGTGCAACTCGTAGATGACCAACTCCGCACGGGGAATTCCCCTCCACTCACCGTCGTGCCAATCACACTCCGTCGTTGCGACCGCCGACGGTCCATGTACGCCATCAGGCTGTGAACGAGAAACGGGATCGGGACATTCGCCTGCCTCGCCTAAGCTGTATGTGTAACGCGTGCCGATCGGACAATCGTCAACAATGCCAGTGAAAAATCCATCATTCTGCGAGTCGAGGCTCACACGGTATCCGGATTCAACACAATGAACGTTTACACAATCTGTGGCCGGAGCCCAGACGCGGAAATGGCAGCGATTATGAGATAGCGGAGTTGCACCGAGGCGGTATGGAGAGCTCACGCACCGTGACCTTTCTCGGGCTTAAAGAAAACTGTGCTGAGCGGCGGCGCAATGATGGTCAACGAATACGGACGGCCGTGATACGACATCGGCGCCGCATTGACCCCTCCCTGATTCCCCTGGCCACTGCCTGCATAATACAGGGCATCGCTATTGAGAATCTCGTGCCAGTGGCCGCCGAACGGCACACCGACACGGTAGTTGTGACGGGGCATGGGAGTCAGATTACAGATGACCAGTATCACATCGTCGTCGTTGACGCCGCGGCGGAGAAAGGAAATCACACAGTTCTCGGAATCACTGCCGTCGATCCACTCGAACCCGGCCGGATCATGATCAATCTCATGGAGTGCCGGCTCGCTGCGGTACAAGTCGTTAACATCGCGAATCCAATTCTTGAGACCGCCGTTCAGTGGTTGTTCCAACAATTGCCAGTCAAGACTGTCATCATGGTTCCACTCACGCCATTGGCCGATCTCACAGCCCATAAAGAGTAACTTCTTTCCGGGCTGGGCGTACATGTACCCGTACAGCGTACGCAGATTTGCGAACTTCTGCCAATCGTCGCCGGGCATCTTGCCGATCAGCGATCCTTTGCCATGCACGACTTCGTCGTGCGACAACGGCATCATGAAGTTCTCATTGAAGGCGTAGACCATGCGGAAGGTCAATTCATTGTGATGATAGCGACGATGGATCGGATCGCGGCTGAAGTAGGCGAGTGTATCATGCATCCAGCCCATGTCCCATTTGAATCCGAATCCGAGCCCGCCGACATAGGTCGGCCGGGACACCATCGGCCACGCGGTCGATTCCTCGGCGATTGTCTGCACACCCGGAAATGACTTGTAGACTGCGGTATTCATACGACGGAGGAAGTTGATTGCTTCGATGTTTTCGCGGCCACCATATTCGTTGGGAATCCACTCACCCGCTTTGCGCGAATAATCGAGGTACAACATCGACGCCACCGCATCCACTCGCAGCCCGTCGACGTGATAACGATCGAGCCAGTTGAATACGCTCGAAATCAGGAAGCTGCGGATTTCGTGACGTCCGTAGTTAAAGATGTAACTGTTCCAGTCGGGATGGTATCCCTGGCGCGGATCGGAATGTTCGAACAGATGTGTTCCGTCAAAATAACTGAGACCGTGTTCGTCGCTGGGGAAATGCGACGGCACCCAGTCGAGAATGACGCCGATGCCGTGCTGGTGCAACGTGTCAATCAGGTACATGAAGTCCTGCGGCGTGCCGTAGCGGCTGGTGGGGGCAAAGTAGCCCGTCGTTTGATACCCCCAAGAGCCGGTAAACGGATGCTCCATTACCGGCAGGAATTCCACGTGGGTAAACCCCATCTCGACAATGTGCGTCACCAGTCGCTCGGCCAGTTCGCGATACGACAACGACCGGTTCCCATCTTCCGGTGCGCGCATCCATGACCCCAGATGCAGTTCGTAAATGGACATTGGTCGCCCATGAGCGTTCTGCTGAGTTCTCTGTTTCATCCACGTGCTATCGTTCCAGTCGTAATGGGGATCCCAGACAATGGAACCGGTCTTCGGGGGAGTTTCCGCGTGGACGGCAAAGGGATCGGCCTTATCGACGTTGTATTTGTCACGGCTGGAGACGATCCGATACTTGTAGATCGTCCCGTGGTCAACGCCCTCGATGAATCCCTCCCAGATGCCGGACGAGCCGCGCGGTGCCAGTGGATTGGCTTTCGGATCCCACCCGTTGAACTGACCGAACACCGCCACCGATTGGGCCGATGGCGCCCACACGGAAAAGAGGGTTCCACGCTGGCCGTTGACGGTCATCGGATGTGCACCCAGTTTCTCGTAGAGGCGGAAATGACTGCCCTCGTTGAACAGGTACAGGTCGTCATCGGTTAGCAATGATTGATCGATGGTCTGAGCGTTAGACGGCATTGGACTCCCTGACTTCATTTCGTAAACTCACGATTCTCTGATGTTTGTGGCTTACGAACGTGCCGATTCTTCCTCACCTGTTTCCAGCAACGACAGAATACCCTCAAGCGGAATACGCACCCACTGGGGGCGGTTGTTTAATTCGTAGACGACTTCGTAGATGGCCTTTTCCAACAGATACGCATCCAATAGAACTTTCAACTCTTCCTGTGTTGTCGGCAGGAACGTGTCTTTGTCACATGTTTCAAGGTACGAATTGAGATAGGCGGCAGACACCCACCCATACCAGTATCGTCCCCAATGATCGAGCCGATCGCGGTCTTCCGGGATGGTCGCCGGTGACGTTCCACCCTCGGATGTGATCATCCGGCTGCGGACCATTGCGACGGCGTAATGGAACGAGCGCAACATTCCGGCCACATCGCGCAATGGGGAGCGTTTCAAGCGGCGTTCACTGATCGATCGGGTCGGTTCACCTTCGAAATCCATGATGACAAAGTCCTTCCCCGTGAAGAGAAGTTGTCCCAGATGAAAATCACCATGTGTACGAATCCGTGAGGCGGACAGCTTCCGCTTTCGCAGTGCTTCGAAGAGTTTGATGAGACTGCTTTCGGCGTCGAGCACCTGGTTGGCCACCGGGCGCGCGTCGGCGGGAATCGACGACGTTGATTTGCGCAGAAGTTCCAGCGCGCGTTTTGCCTGGCTGCGCATCGATTGGTAGATCGACCGCTGGTAGAGCGATGTAAACGACTGGCGGCTGAACGCCTGATCGGCATCGCTGCCAGCCAGGGCAATGTGCATTTCGGCCGTACGCTGACCGAGCAGTGCGGCATCGCCGATGTACGGGGCGATCATCTCCTCAGCGTGTTCCGGGATATCGTGATCATACAGGAGGAGACCCTGAGTCGTGTGCACATCCGGGGCGCCATCATCACGGCGTTCCGCCAGGGCCCGTTCGAAGTAGCGGCCAAGTGTATCCAACGTGTATGACCAAGCGTCGCCCTCATTGGGAATGTACGCCTGCATGATCCCCAACGTCGTCGGCTGGCTGCGCCGGCCGCGCGTGTATTCCACGTAACCCGCCGTGGCCGGCGTGTGTTCAAAACGCGCGCGTGTCGTGAGAAAGCGGCCGATTTCGAGATCGGGATTAACGCCTGCATCGAGACGCCGGAACAATTTGAGGATCAGTCGATCACCATATAAGATCGATGTGTTGCTCTGCTCGGCGGCGGATACGGCGGGATCCAGGTTACCCTCGGCTGCCAGCGATTTGAGCGGACGTAAGGCCGACGCTTTCACCTTACCGTGCACACCGCTGAATTGACGTCGTTTCTGAATCGATGTGAGCATCAACTCGGCGAACTCCCGGTCGAACGGTGCGTCGTAAATGATACCCGCTTCGTTGGGACCTTCAACGGAGACGATGATGGATCCCGGCCACGTCTTGCGAATCTCCTCGGCGGCGTCTCCTTTGGCGAATGAAACGGGTACCTGATACGTATCGGGTTCGCCATCGACGTAATCGGCCTGCACCAGCAGCACTCGTACGTTTCGTGACAAGGGGATCACATCGGTCACACGGCACCCCTGCAGCTTTCGCGCCTTGCCACCAAACCAGCGGCGCAGCCCCAAGTACGGCACCAGGTGCCGCTCGAACTGCCCGCGCAACTCGTCCTCAAAGACCGAGTCCCAACCGTCATGCACGGACATACGTGGAACGGATCGCTCGCGTTCTTCGAGGGCCATGTCTTCGACGCCCGGCTGGGTCAACGTGAACCAGAAAAACGCATGCGGACCCAGCGTAACCGCATAGAGATCGTCGTCGATGGGCGGGAACGGCGTACGTCCGAACACCTCCACCGGCACCAATCCTGCGAATTCGCGGAGATCCAGTGTGACGTGTTGCGGGTATCGCGACAGATTGGCGACCACAACAATCCGTTCATCCTCGTGTTCGCGCACAAACGCCAATGCCTTCGGGTTTTCCGGGCTCAGAAACGTCAATGTGCCACGCCCAAATGCCTGATAACGGGTGCGAACGTTGATCACGCGGCGCATCCACCAAAGCAACGAGTGCGGATTTTGATGTTGGGCTTCGACATTGACCGCCTGGTGATGGTATTCCGGTTCGATGATGGCCGGGAGATAGAGCCGTTGTGCGCTGGCACGTGAAAAGCCGGCATTGCGGTCGGCGTTCCACTGCATCGGTGTACGGACACCGTTGCGGTCACCGAGGTACACATTATCACCCATCCCGATTTCATCGCCATAATAAATCACCGGCGTGCCGGGCAGCGAAAACAGCAATGCGGTCAGCAACTCGATGCGGCGACGATCATTGCCGAGCAGCGGTGCGAGACGGCGACGGATACCCAGATTGATGCGCATTTGCGGATCGTGCGCATAGTTGCGGTACATGTAGTCCCGCTCTTCATCGGTCACCATTTCGAGCGTCAATTCATCGTGATTGCGCAGGAAGATCGCCCACTGGCAATTGTACGGAATGGATGGCGTCTGCTCTAAAATCTCAACAATCGGATAACGGCTTTCCATGCGCACCGCCATAAACAGTCGCGGCATCAATGGAAAATGGAATGCCATATGGCATTCGTCGCCATCGCCAAAGTAAGCACTGGCGTCCTCCGGCCATTGATTCGCTTCAGCCAGAAACATCCGATTCTTGTGCCGCTGATTGACATAGCGGCGCAGGTCTTTGAGATATGTATGAGTCTGCGGCAGATTCTCACAGTTGGAGTTGTCCTCTTCGTAGAGATAAGGCACCGCGTCCAAACGCAGTCCGTCAACACCCATGCCAAACCAGTAATCAAGCGTTTGTTTAACCGCGCGCCGCACGGCGGGACTCTCGAAGTTCAGATCGGGCTGGTGGGAATAGAAACGGTGCCAGTAGTACGCCTGTGCCACCGGGTCCCATGACCAATTGGACGATTCAAAATCCTGGAAGATGATGCGTGCTTCCTGATAGCGGTCGGGTGAATTGCTCCAGACATAGTAGTTGCGATGCGCCGAACCCGGCTTCGCCTTGCGCGCGCGCTGGAACCATTCATGCTGATCCGACGTGTGGTTGATCACCAACTCGGTGATGACACGCAGTCCCCGGTCTTGGGCCTCGCGTAAGAATGTCTTAAAATCACGCAACGTACCATAGTCGGGATGCACGTCGCCATAGTCGGCGATATCGTAACCGTCATCGCGCAGCGGTGACGGATAAAACGGCAGCAGCCAGAGAGCCGTGACGCCAAGCTCGCGCAGATAGTCGAGCTTCGATGTCAGCCCGGGGAAATCTCCGATCCCGTCACCGTCACTGTCGCAGAATGCACGGACGTGCAGTTCATAGATGATGGCATCCTTGTACCACAGCGGATCGTCACGAAACAGCAGTTTTCGTTTTGACTTACGAGCCATAATTGTCAGTCACCTACAGGAAGTACTCAAAGTCGCGCTCGGACCGCACCCGCCGGCGCAGACGAAAGATGTGCGCGGGTTGATCCGACGGATGCAGCGAAATGAAATTGTGTGCGCCCTGCCACATGTAACGCGCTCCGGTCATCAAATCGTGCGCCTGGAACAGCTGATCCGGTTCGATGCCAAGCGCTTCCAGATTCAGATTGCTCCAGCCGCTGTGCGGATGGAAACAATCGAGCACAACGAAGACGAGGATGATGTTACTGAAGTCGTCTGTCCGTTTGCTGTAGCAGAGAATCTGATCATTATCGGTATCATGGAAATCGAGATGCCAGTTGTTGTGCAGCGCCGGATTCTCTTTGCGAATCTGATTGATCCGAGAAATAAACGGCCGCAGACTTTCCGGTGCATTGAGATTCCAGTGCTTGATTTCATATTTCTCCGAATTCAGGTAGTCTTCACGCCCCGGCGCCAATGGCTCGTTCTGGCACAGTTCATAGGCTGGCCCGTAGATGCCGTAGTGTGACGATAGGGTTGCGGCAAGGGACAGGCGGATTTGAAATGCCGGGCGCCCTCCCCACTGCATGTACTCGGTCAGGATGTCGGGTGTGTTCGGCCAGAAGTTGGGCCCAAAAAACTCACGCACAGTTGTCTGTGCCAATTCGGTTGCGTACGCACGCAGCTCATGGCGTGTGTTGCGCCAGGCGAAATACGTGTACGACTGGTCGAATCCCAACTTCGCCAGTTGATACATGATCTTCGGACGGGTGAACGCTTCGGACAGGAAGATCACATCGGGATAGTCCCTGCGAATCTCGCCGATCAGCCACTCCCAAAACGAAAACGGTTTGGTGTGGGGATTGTCGACGCGAAAGATGCGTACGCCCTGTTGAATCCAAAACTCAAACACGTCGCGCAGCTCGGCCCACAGGCTCTCCCACGACGGTGTGTCGAAGTTGATCGGGTAAATGTCTTCGTACTTCTTCGGCGGATTCTCGGCGTATTGAATTGTCCCGTCGGGCCGATGAACAAACCACTCCGGGTGCTCGGTCACATACGGATGGTCGGGACTGCACTGGAATGCGACATCGAGTGCGATGTCGATTCCGTATGATGCGGCGGCATCGACCAAGTGTCGAAAGTCGTCGAGTGTACCCAGTTCGGGATGAACTGACTTATGTCCGCCGTCAGCACTGCCAATGGCCCAGGGGCTTCCCGGATCGTCAGGAGTACACTCCACTGCATTATTGCGCCCCTTCCGCTTGGTGGTGCCGATCGGATGAATCGGCGGCAGGTACAAGATATCGAACCCCATGTCCGCCAGGTAGGGCAGGCGCTTTTCGCAATCGGCGAAGGTTCCGTGCTGTCCGGGTGTGTCGCTCGTCGAACGTGGGAACATCTCGTACCACGTTGAAAATCGTGCCTTCTTTCGGTTTACTGTCACCACGAGTTCACGTTCGTACCGGACGGCTGCGCTGCGGTCGGCCGCATCCCGCATCACCCGGAGTAACTCATCACCGAGCGCCAATTCGGTCGCTTCCCGCACGCTCTCTTTGGAATGCATGGTCATCGCGACGGTCCGCAACAGGTTGGCGTCCGTCGATTGAGCACGCTCAATAGCGGCTTCCACGTACTGGGCACCGCGCAGCAGTTCAACCGTCACGTCCTGGCCGGCATCCACGCGCTTGCGCAAATCACGGCGCCAGGTTAAAAAGTAGTCGATCCAGGCTTCGAGCGTGTAGTGGTATTTCCCTAATTCGGTGACCACGAACGTTGCGCGCCAGCGGTCGTTGACTAATGGTTCGAGACGCGCCTCGTGCCATTCCGATTCACTCTCGTGACGATAAAGGAGCACACCGTCGAGAACATCATGGCCTTCTGCATAAATATCAGCTTCCACAGTCACCGACTCATCCACAACTCGCTTAATCGGAAAACGACCGGCGTCGATTTCCGGATCAACGTGCTCGATAATCACACGTGCCGGAGGCAAGACGATGGCCTTTGGCTGTGCGCGGCGTTCTGCCGTTGTCTTGGATGTTCGTGTGCGTGACTTGCTCACGACGGAACCTCTCTCTTCGGTTGCTTGAACACGGCCAGCGACCAGCCCGCCAGATCATAGGAGCTGTCACTGGGAACCTGATCGCCTTCACGCTCGGGATGCGCTGTATCGAATGCGAGTGTCCAGTGATCCCCGTAAGCGGCTTTGGGCAGCGCAAACGGGAGCGCTTCATGATGGGCGCTCATTAGAATCAAAAGCGAGTCGCCGACAATATGTTCACCGCGTTCATCCACTTCATCCATTTGGCCACCGGCGAGCATCATCCCGAAACTCAACGTGTGCGGCGCAGCCCACCGCTCATCGGTCATCGGTTGGCCGTCGGACGTCAGCCACACGATATCCTTCACCTCCGTGCCCCGAATCGCGCGTCCCTGAAAGAACCGTCGCCGTTGCAACACCGGTTGCTGCTGCCATAGGCGAACAATGCGTTTCGTAAAGTCCAATAATTGCTGGTCATCGTTACTCAAGTTCCAGTCGATCCACGTGAGTTCGTTGTCCTGGCAGTAGCCGTTGTTGTTGCCGTGTTGCGTGCGTCCCAATTCATCCCCATGGCTCATCATGGGTACGCCCTGTGACAACAACAGCGTGGCCAGGAAGTTCCGTTTGCGTTGGGCGCGCAAGCGGTGAATCGCAGGATCGTCGGAAGGTCCTTCCGCACCGGTGTTCCAACTGCGATTATCGTCGGTCCCGTCGCGGTTGTCTTCGCCGTTGGCATCGTTGTGCTTTTCATTATAGCTCACCAAATCATGCAGCGTGAAACCGTCATGACAGGTAATGAAATTGATGCTGGCGTGGGGACGGCGTCCGCCCTGTTCATAGAGATCGCTCGACCCACTGAGACGGGTTGCGAATTCGGCCAACGTACCACCGTCGCCTTTCCAGAAACTGCGCACCGAGTCGCGGTATTTCCCGTTCCATTCGGCCCAGCCAACCGGGAAGTTGCCAACTTGGTAGCCGCCCTCGCCCAAATCCCACGGCTCGGCGATCAGCTTGACTTGCGACAGCACCGGATCCTGGGCGATGATATCAAAGAAGGCACTCAGTTTATCGACGGCGAACAGCTCTCGCGCCAGCGCACTGGCCAGATCGAATCGGAAACCGTCGACGTGCATTTCGGTTACCCAGTACCGCAGGCTGTCCATGATCATTTGCAGCACACGCGGCTGGGTCATGTTCAGGGTGTTTCCCGTACCAGTAAAATCCTCGTAATACCGTGGATTGTCGGGGGACAGGCGGTAGTACGAGGCATTATCAATGCCGCGGAGGGACAGTGTCGGCCCCATCTGATTCCCTTCCGCCGTGTGATTGTACACTACGTCGAGGATAACCTCGATACCTCGTGCGTGCAGTGCGCGGACCATGCGTTTGAATTCGTTGACCGCGCCGCGCGCCGTGCGCGATTCGGCGTACGAGCGCTCCGGCGCGAAGTACGCCAAAGTATCGTACCCCCAATAATTGCTGAGCCCCTTTTCGTGCAGGTGGCGGTGATGGAGTTTCTCGTGGACCGGCATCAGTTCCAAGGCCGTGACGCCGAGATCGCACAGGTGTTTCAGAACCGGCTCGGTGGCCAACGCCGCGTAAGTACCACGCCGCTTCTCCGGAATGTCGGGATGACGTTGAGTGAGTCCTTTCACGTGCGCTTCATAGATCAGCGTTCGATGCCACGGCGTTTTCGGTGCCCGGTCATCTCCCCAGGTAAAGGCCGGATCGACGACGTAAGCCAAGGGAGCATACGCCGCGTTGTCGCGATTGTCTTTCGAGAGATCCTCTTTCTCATGTCCAATGCGATATCCAAACAGGGAGTCATTCCAGCGCACCGACCGCCCAATCGCTTTCGCGTAGGGATCAAGCACAATCTTCTTTGGATTGAATCTGTGCCCATTCTCCGGTTCATATGGGCCATACACTCGATAACCGTACAATTGGCCGGGGTTGACATCGGGCAGGTATCCGTGCCAGATCTTCTGGGTGTTTTCCGTTAATGCAATGCGTTCGGATTCGCGACGCAGCCGCTCCGTATCGAACAGACACAGATCGACACCCGTAGCGTTTTCCGAGTAAAGTGCGAAGTTGACACCAGCACCATCCCACGTGGCACCTAGTGGGTACGGTTTTCCAGGCCAGATACGTTTCATGATTAGAGTCCAATTAATGGCGATACGCCTTGTCAGTCAAGTGATTAGCGGACAACGATCCTGTCGATGCCCTGAAAGTCAAGTACAAATCTTTTCATAAATACAATCCTGAACGTACGAGATGTTGAGTTCATATCCGATTTTGGCTGGTTTCCCCCGCACAGCCCGTCGGTTTTATCACCGCGAACTGACACCGTGCATTGTTGCCAACCCAACCCATGATTGCCGTCAGCGACGCAAGACCACTGACGCCTTTTCCCAGTTCTTCGGTAGGGCCCCAAGCGAAACATCGCGATTGACAGTGCCGGAGCATATGGTACCTTCTACTGCCACCGTTGACGACATGAGGGGGAACAACGTATGCACGGCATCCTGACCATCTTCCTTAAAGAGACCCGCGACATCCTCCGCGACCGCCGATCGGTTGTGTCGATGGTGCTAGTGCCCATTCTGTTTTACCCGATCATCTCGATGGGATTGGGATCGCTGATTTCCTCCCAAGTGGAGAAGACGCGTGCAGACCGGCAGCCGGTCGCCGTGCTAGCCGCCGGATCGGAGACGTCCCTCCTCAACAGTCTATCGGAACAAGACAAGATCGAGGTGATCCCGTCCGACTCACTCAGAGGTGTACTTCAAACACTGAATGTGGAAGAATCTCTCTTCGATGATCGTGTGATCGCACAACTTGCCGATGGGGAATTCAAGAGCGTCCCCGACTCTATTCGGGTGAGCGTGTATTACGAGTTGATTGCGAAAGAATGGGTACGCGCAGTTGTCGAGTTTCCCACGGTTCTCTCGAATGGTCCAAGCACCAGCGATAGCGTATTGATTCGGTTGTATACGGATCGGGAGGATCTGCCGTCGGAAATAACCGGAAACCACATCGAAACCTGGCTGGAGGGTGTACGCGATTCGCTTGTCTTCATGTCGCTGTCGGATTTGGGAGTCGACCGCAATGTGTTGGCACCGATTGCCTGGTCGTCACACGACGTCGCGCCAAAACAGAAGAAATCCGGAAAGATTCTGGCCTTATTCCTGCCATACTTCCTGATTATCCTGACCATGAGCGGCGGCATGTATCCCGCCCTCGACATCACCGCCGGTGAAAAAGAACGCCAGACATTGGAGACATTGTTGATGGCACCGGTGAGTCGCTCTGAGATTGCAATTGGAAAGTTCCTGACGGTGTTTCTCGCAGGGCTGGTGAGTATGATACTGGCCACCGTGTCGATGACCGTATTCTCATCGTTCGGTGGTGCCGCGTTCTCGACTGGTGACGGTGAATTGCCGTTTTCATTGACAACGGAGACGGTGGCGTGGATCGCTCTGCTGATGATCCCAACCGCCATGCTGTTCGCGTCCATGCTCGTGGCGGTGTCGATCTCGGCGCGGTCATTCAAAGAGGGTCAAAGCTACGTGACACCGCTTTTGCTCATGGTCATCATTCCCGCAATGATTACCTTCATCCCCGGAATCAATTTGAACTGGGCGTTGGCCATCGTCCCGGTGATCAATTTGTGTCTCGCCATGAAAGCTGTATTACTCGGCACACACGAGATTCCGTTGATCGTCGCCGTGTTCGCCACGACGGCGGTGTACGCCTCATTCATGTTGTTCGTAACCACACGGATTTTCGAACGGGAATCCGTCTTGTTCCGGACATGATCGTCATCAACACCAGCAAAGGCGACCGCGTGGTCGCCGACCGTGTGGTCTGGGCCGGAACCAGCGCTGAGCGACGCAAAGGGCTGCTGGGACGGACGGAGATGTCCTCGAATGACGGAATGTACATCACACCATGCGAGTGGATTCACACCTTCGGAATGAAATTCCCCATCGACGTCGCCTTCCCCGACAAACACGGACGCATTCTCCACGTGCATCATGCGCTGAAGCCGCGGCGCCTATCACGGCCCGTGCTGCGCGCCGACGGTGCACTCGAGTTGGCCGCCGGACGTTTGCGGGAAACGGACACAGAAGTCGGTGATGTGATCGCCTTCCAAGACGAAGAGGGTGATACGCCGTCTTAGACGCATCACCCTCTCGTGATTCTGTATTTACTCCACTACTTAGTTTAACAAAAGCTGCTGTGCCAGGACCCGTCCACGCCGGGTGTCAAGCGCGCCGAGAATATCGATAACCTCCCCCGGCACCAGATCATCCAGATTCAACGTCAGCCCCTGCGGGTCGAGGATGTCGGTCTCCGGGCCAATGTCCACGACGATCGTCTCGTCGGATCCGGGCAAATCAATGATCAGTTGTCCTTGGGCTTCATCAAACGTTACGATTTCCGCGCCCATCACCTCGACCGATTCCAACGAATCCACCGTCGCATCGACAAACACCTGCGGACGCATGATGTACATGCCGTTACCGGTTTGCACCACCTGAATCGAGTTCTCGGCGTCCAGATCAAGACTCACAACCGTAAACGCATCGGTCGTGACGATCACATCGCCCTGCGAATTCAGATCGACCTTCCCGTTGGCGACGAGCTGAATGTCATCCTCCATGATCTCGGTGCCATCGTCCATCACGAACTTCGGCTCGCTGACATACAAACGAATCTTGTGATAATTTCCGGCCGGTGCTTGCGTCACCGCCAGCACACGCGAAATCGAATCGAGCGCGAGCAGGTTCATGCGGACCGGTTCATCGAGTGCCAGCACACCGACTGTGTCGTCATCGACGTCGGTTGTGTCATTCTCGACATCAGTAGTGTCATCATCGGCATCGTCTTCACCAATCAGACGAATTGAATTGACCGTCAGCCAGACTTCGCTCAGATCATCGATCGGCGCATCGTGCATGAGCAAAATCAATCCGCCTTTGCTGAGCTGGCCGGGATCGGTGACGTTCGTTGATGAATCATCGTCGCTGCAACCGACTGCAAACAGGGCGACCGCCGCGAGCACGGCGATAATCCGTACAAGATTGGATATGCGCATTGTCTATTCCTCCTCCATCGGAGAGTGGTGAGTACGTGCAACTGATACGCTAGAAATGTCGGCATGCCGACAGTGGATTTCTACTGCATTCCCATGAGGCTCCTGTAAAAGCGAATGGCCGCCGGCCCCAAGAGCACCACCAGCAATTCCGGGAAGATGAAGAAGATTAACGGAAACAATAACTTAACCGGCATCTTCTGGGCGTGTTCCATTGCCCGTTGGCGACGTTTGGTGCGCAAAATGTCGGCCTGCACCCGCAGCACATCGGCAATGCTTGTACCCAGACGGTCCGACTGCATCAGCACCGTGGCCAGCGATCGTAACTCATCGACGCCCGTGCGCAACGCCAGGTTGCGAAACGCCTCCGACCGGCTGAATCCCAAAAAGATCTCCTGATTGAGCACATTCATTTCCGTTGCCAGCTCCGGGTACGTATTGCGCATTTCACGCGAAATGCGCTGAATCGCCGCATTCAAACTGAGTCCCGCCTCAACACACACGATGATCAAATCGAGCACACTCGGAATCGCGCGCCGGATGTTTTCGCGCCGTGTCTTGACACGGTCATTGATGATGAGTTTGGGAACGGCAAATCCAAACAGTGCGGCACCGAGCCCTTGTCAAAGTGGGCGACGCGGCGATTGTTGAGGCGCTGGTCACCAATGCGGCCGGTGACGGCCTCTCCGGTGAGTTGGTGCAGTTCACCGTCACACCAAGCGCCGGCGGATCGTTCGACGCGTCATTTTACGAAACGGGCAATCTGGGTATTGTCGCCGGCGTCGAACGGATTGGAGATTCCGGCCAATCCGCGCGACATCACCGATGTGAAGCTGGACCCCGGCTTCTTGCATGGGCTGGCGCTCAAGAACCTGTATCTCAGCGGGCATTCGACGGCCGATGACATCGCCGAGCGCATGGCGTTGCCGTTGGGGCCGACGCTGGAGATTCTCGATGCGCTGCGTCGCGAACGGTTGACCGAGATTCTGGGCAGTGACAGCCAGTCGCTGGACGGGTATCGCTATTCGCTCACCAATTCCGGTTTGGAACGTGCCGCAGTGACCCTCGAACAAAACGGTTACGCCGGTCCGACGCCGGTGACGCTGGCCGAATACGTCGACATGGTGAAGCGTCAGTCGGTGCGCGAGTTGCATATTACGCGCGAGGCGATCGAGTCGAGCCTGTCCCCGCTGGTATTGAAACAAGAAACGCTCGACCTCATCGGCCAGGCGGTCACCTCCGAGCGCGCCGTGCTGCTCTACGGCGAATCGGGCAACGGCAAGACGACGGCGTCGGAATGTTTGCGTCACGCGCTCGAGGGTCATATTCTCATTCCACACGCAGTCGAAGTGCAGCGGCAGGCCATTCAGTTGTTTGATCCGGCCTCGCATGAAGTCCTGCCCGATCCGGCGCTCGACGATACCAGCGTCCGCCCCGATGTTGACCGTCGCTGGCTGCGCATTCGCCGGCCGGTGGTGGCGGCGGCCGGGGAACTGGCGGCGCATCATCTCGAACTGATTCGCGATGATCTCAGCAAAACGTATGAAGCGCCGATTCAGATGAAGGCGAACGGCGGCCTGATGGTGATCGATGATTTCGGACGCCAGCGGCTGGATGCCGCCTATCTGCTGAATCGCTGGATTGTTCCGCTCGAACAGGGAATCGATACGCTCTCTCTCAGCAACGGTGCGCGATTTGAAGTGCCGTTCGACGTCATGCCGTTGTTCCTGTCGAACAAGGACCCCCGAGAACTCGCCGATGAAGCGTTCCTGCGTCGTATCCGCTACAAGATCGAAATCCCCGGTCCCACGCCCGCCCTGTTCGTCGCCATTCTCCGCCAGGAATGCGAACGCAACAATGTGTCGTATGATGAATCCGCGGTTCAGCATTTGGTTGATGAGTACTTCACGAAACCGAATCGCGAAATGCGCGGCTGTCATCCCCGGGATTTGGTCGAAGCTATTGCCGATGCGTCTAACTATCGAGGCACACCGCGCGTCCTAAACCCCGACACGATCGCAAGCGCCGCCGCGAGTTATTTCGTCGACTGATCCACCGAGACAATTCTGTCCGACTCCCGTGAGCGGCGAAACAACATCGTCGGCGAGTCCGCCTTCAGGCAACGACGTACTCCTGGTCGTGAAGAATCATTGCATCCCGCGATGCATTGACATTACCCTTCCCCTCAACACGGAGGGTCATCATGTCCACATTATCACGCCGTCGCTTCTTAAGCACAACGGGCGCCGCTGTTGTTGGTTGGCCGCTATTGGCCAAATCGGAGGGCCACGCTCAGCCAGCATCGGGCACGGCAACGGGTACACGTCCTGTGCGTGTCATCTCGTCAGCCAATGGGCGGGAGGCGACACGTACCGCCTACGAGATGATCACGGCCGGCCGCGATCCGCTCGATGCTGTCATTGCGGGTGTTAACATCGTCGAAGATGATCCCGAGGACACCTCGGTGGGTCTGGGTGGTTTGCCCAACGAAGACGGTGTTGTCGAGCTGGATGCGGCGGTCATGCACGGCCCCACGCATCGCGCCGGTGCCGTCGCATCGTTGCAAAGCATCCGCAATCCGTCGAAAGTCGCCAAACTGGTGATGGAACAGACCGATCATGTGTTATTGGTCGGTGAGGGTGCGCTTCGCTTCGCACGGGCACATGGATTCACCGAAGAGGACTTGCTGACCGACAAAGCCCGTGGCATCTGGCTTTACTGGAAACAGTCGCTCTCCGAACGCGACGACTGGCTGACGCCGCCCGACAGTGTGCTCGACCCGGATGTGGCCGAATTCTTCAACCGTCCGACCGGAACGATTCATTGTGCCGGCATCAACACCGCCGGTGACATGTCGTGTGTCACAACGACCAGCGGACTGTCGTTCAAGATTCCGGGACGGGTCGGTGATTCACCGATCATCGGCGCCGGCCTGTATGTCGACAACGCCATCGGTTCATGCGGCAGCACCGGGCGCGGGGAAGCCAATTTGCAAAACCTGTGTAGCTTTGCGGCGGTCGAGTTGATGCGCAACGGGATGTCGCCCAAAGATGCGGGCATCGAGATACTGCGGCGTGTTGTTGCCCACACAACAGAAAAGCATCTATTGCGTGACGATGGCTCGCCCAATTTCGGCCTGAAGTTCTATTTGCTTTCGAAGGACGGTGGTTATGCCGGCGTATCGATGTGGGGTCCCGCGAAGTACTCGGTCACCGACGACCACGGCACGCGTCACGAGGACTGCGCCGTGTTGTATGAGAGGTAGCAGTACTCTCAGCGCATCACGCGAGTTCCAAATGGCGTGACGCCTCCAGCAAGCGATCCCGTACCGGCAGATCGAACTGGCATCCCGACGTGCACGGCCCGTCGCAGTCGACACACGCGTATGGACGATGTGCGGTCGGCAATTCGCGGTATTCCCTCAGCGCTTTCAGATGCTCACCGTACGATGCAAAATACATGTCATAACGGAGTATGTTCGCAATAGCGACACCGTGCGGACACTGCGCCTGGCAGTCGCCGCAACCGGTCCGGCAGTAGTTCGACCAGACCGAGGTGGCATAGGCATCGAGAACCTTTTTGTCGATGGATGAAAAGCGCTTGCCCGATGCCGAGGCATACTCCTCGACCTGTGACGTGTTCCTCATCGTCACGACAAGACCGTTCACTTCCGGATGTGAGAACACCCACTTGAAGGCC
The DNA here is from genome assembly GCA_964440935.1 of uncultured Ignavibacteria bacterium. Taxonomy (GTDB): domain Bacteria; phylum Zixibacteria; class MSB-5A5; order WJJR01; family WJJR01; genus WJJR01. The sequence goes on from CAYTTY010000015.1 coordinate 24,529, forward strand.
GCCTCGGCGAGCGACGTCTCGCCCGTTTGGAACTTCGAGAGGTCTTCCTCCCGCGCGCCCGCCAGTGTTTTCATCGCAACCACACCGACGTCGTGTTCTTTGGCCTTTTTTAACACCTCCGTCAGGCGCGGGTGGTCCATGAAGTTGAACGCCGTCATGATCATCGCGAAGTGACCTGACTCGATCGCGGTGATCAGCAGATCGGCAAAGTTGTTGGGGCCATGCGAGGAGACACCCAGATACCGGACCTTTCCCTGTTCGATCAACTTCGACGTGGCCGACAGCATATTGGAGTCGAGCAGCCGTGCTTTATCGTTTTCACGTTCGCCGATGGCGTGTACGAGCAGAAAGTCGACATAGTCGCTTTGAATACGTTTCAGCGTCCCTTCGACCGCCGCGATCACCTCTGACTCGGGTACACCCGCATCGAGGTGCACACCGTACCGTCCCTTTTCGCAAATCTTGGTGGTGACAATCGCCTTCTGGCGCTTGCTGGAATCCGCCAGCACTCGTCCCAGCGTCGACTCCGAGCCGCCGTTGCCGTAATCGGGTGCCGTGTCGAAGTAATTGATACCGACGTCGAGCGCGCGGTCGACCACATACGGATTGTCCAGCGCCCCACAGCCCATCGAGATATCCGACATCCGCAGCTCGGTTGTGCCGATCGTGTTGTACTTCTTGATGAGTCCCGCCTGCGTTTCCGGTGTTGTCTGCGAGGTATCAACATCCTCGGCACTTTGCTTCGTTGAGTCCGATTCGGACGCCTGGCAACTGGTGATCCCGGTGCTGAATACCGCCCCCGCCCCGATGCCAAGGTGACCAATGAAATCCCGGCGTTTCATGACGCCCTCCTGCGTTGCTGCTCTGTATCCAAAATCATCATGTTCTTTCTGGAACGGCTTTCGCCAACGGACGTTACATAAATCGCACGCTTGTCCACAACCGGACATTCGTGCTCACAAATACCACAACCGATGCACAACTCCGGGACCACACGGGGCCGCTTCAACCTCACGGTTCGATTTCCCTCCTGAACAACCACCTCGTCAGTCTCAATCGCCTTCGGCGAGGTCGGGCAGACCTCCTGGCACACCACGCACGGACGATTCATCGCCCACGGCAGACACCGTCCGCGATCGAAGAAGGCGGTACCCAAAACGATGGGATCGCCGTTGTAGTCCCCACGTCCCAACTTGCGGTCGAGTGTGATCTTGTCAATTGCACCGGTTGGGCACACTTCACTGCACAGAACACAATTCAACTCACAATAGCCGATGCGATTGTTGAGTATCGGTGTCCAAAATCCCTCAAACCCGCCTTCGGTCATCGCCGGTTGCAGAACGTTGGTCGGACACACATGCATACATTCTTCGCACTTGATGCAACGGGCAAGAAACTCGTCTTCGGGTTGCGATCCGGGAGGACGGATCAGTTGAGCGCGCGGGGTGTCGGCCGACGTTGTCGGTGTGCGTAAGAACAATGGAACCGCCAAACCCGCAAGAAGGCCGCCCACCACTTCACGTCGCGTGATCGAGGGTGACGCAACCGGCTCACTGATATCCTCTTTATTGCCGGTCATCCCAAAGGTCAGTGCATCGGGCGGACATGTTTCCAGGCAGTTAAACAAAAGCATACACTCCGATTTGCGCAGTTGCCAGTCGGGATCGGCACCCGCCTGGCATTGCGCCGTACAAAGTTCGCAGTCGGTGCAGGTTGGTTGGGTGCGGCGAATATGGACAATCGACCAGCGTGACAGCAACCCTAACAACGCCCCCAATGGACACAACAGTTTGCACCAGAGCCGTGGACGAAGGTAAGCCGCAACCAAAATCGCCAATAGCAGCAGGACAGCGATCCACCCCAATTCAAATCCACGCGCTCCGACAAAGAGCAGACCGGACCCGGCATCGATGGCGGGAAACACCGATGTCGTCAGCGCTCGGGTCATCAAGACAATCGGATCGAGCAGACCGATTTGCAGGATACCGAAGATCGCCATAACCAGAAACGCGATCAGGATCAGGTACTTCAGCCGGTAGATCCTCTGATACCGATTGATCCTCATATCCCGCTTCAGTGTCGACTTGCGAAGCTTGGCCGTCCAATCCTGCGCCGTTCCCAGGGGACACAACCAGCCGCAGTAAAACCGCCCCAGAAAAATGGTGAGAACGATAATCGGAATCGCCAACCAGAGGGCCCGATACAGTGTCCCGGTAGACAATGCGGTTGAAACAGCGACCAGCGGATCGGTGTCAAGGAACAGACGCACCGGATAACCAGCCATGCGATCATACGTGGTCATCACCAACAGGAAGATGAATAACCCGAAGAACACCGTCTGGTAGATGCCGCGTACCCGTTGCATCAGATGTTAATCTCCTCGGTGCGCAGCCGCCCAAGATCGGCGATGCCAATGCCACGGTCGGCGGCGAGCTGAATGTGTGGACAGTCGTCCATGGTTCGGCCGAGCAATGTCAGCCCGAGTGCATCGACCGCCACCGCATCGGGCGAAGCGATAATCGTGTTTCCGGGCGCAACATCCGACGGCGAGCCACCGGTTGGACCGTTGCTCATCAGGATGCGTGTCGCATCACCGATCACGAGCGTCGGACGAATCATCATCGCCAGATCGGCAATCACGTTGTGTATGTCCTGATGAAATCGGTTTCGGCCTTCGCCCAGCAAACCGTACCAGTTTTTCATCGCGAACGACATGCCCGACAAATTGTGGTCCTTCAGCGTCGGCACACCGATCACGCGATCGATGCCACTCAGCAAGCCGGCCGCCACATCAAACCGGCGCACCGCCACTCCGCCGATATCGCCCAGTTCGAAATCATTGGACGACAGATAGTGAATCGTCGCTTCTTCCTCACTGGCAACATCGGTCATACCGGAGCGCGCAAAGCTCGCGGTCGGGGAATTGATCGGGTTGTCACTGATGATGATGTCACGGGCCCCGGCAGATCGACAAAGCCTCACAACCGCGCGCACAACATCAGGTGACGTTGTCGCGCCGAGGCTGGGCGGTCGATCAAAGCCGACATTAGGTTTGATCAAAACACGGTCACCCGGCGCAATGAACTGTTCGATCCCACCGAGCGCGCGTACTGCCGCCTCCACCATCGCTCCGGAATCCGTCCCACGGGCGATCGCCACGTCGGCTGACAATGCGCTGCGATCAATGCCGTAATCAGGTATGACGAACAAGTCGCGGGCGGTATCCACCTCACGCCCACTCAACCAGACACCCGCACCGGTGAAGGCGGCGGCAGCGGCAGTCGCTTTGGCGGTCTGAATGAGAAATTCGCGACGTTTCATGATGGCGACGCCTCGGGTGCGCTCGATGTGGCGATGTCGATGAGATCGTCCATCAATCGTGTGGGGCGTACTGTTTCCGAGATTTCAGTAATCCCAATAATGTCATCACCGGCGATTGTAACCCACGTTTCTTCACCGTATGACGAAAACCGTTGCACGTCGTATCCGCCGACCACGATGGGATCGAGCGACTTGGCCATATCGTTCAGGAAGGCGCTATAACGGTCGAAGACGGCCCCGGCCGAATCAGACCGATGGCGAAAGGCCGTCAGTCGCGTACCATCAGATTCATACTGCGCGGTGAATACATCGCCGAAGAAGTCGGTGCCAAACGCGTTATCGGGTATGTAACCATGGCTCAACGCGATCCGACCGGTTTCGGGAAACCAAGCCAGTGGCGGAATCGGTGCGGTTGGTGCGGGGATCATACGCAGCAACGAATCGGTCATCTCACCAACCGCTGCCGCTGTCAACTCATTCTCCCCTGACGGAATGACTTGCGCATACCAGGGACCGCGATAGAAGAACACCCCTCCCCCGGATCGATAGCCGGTTTCAATGCGATCAAGCGGCTCGCGGTCCTCCGAGCGTTCATTGGCGAAGATGCCGAGCGCATTCTCGCGGCTGTCCATGCGGTACAGATACGTGTCGAGAAACGCATCGCCGTGTCCGCCATACGACGCAAAGGTGAGCTGCTGAAACCCGAAACGGAAGAACGCTACGTCATGGCCGTTGATCTTCTTGTAGAGATTGTCCTCGTCATATTGTTGGATTGTATCAGTGAGTGTAAAATCCGACGCGGGGAGGTAGACAGGGAGTGCTGAATGGATGGGCGCCACGGCTGTGATCGTAGAATCGGCCATTAGTGTGGCATCAAACAGACCGTCGCGTTTATCTTGGCCAACCAGATAGACGGCCAGGACAATCGGCGCAAGCGGTACGAGTATCAGCACGCGCACACAGAGGGGAACTCGACTTCGTGTCCGTGTGGCCATCCCAAGACTGCCTTCTGTGACCCCATTGGGACCACCTATTGATAAATCTTCAGAGATTTGATCCTTGTTCCAAGTGGTTTCTGAGAGTGATGTTACGGTTATGACAAGCGAGGGGAGCTGGTCCCCGAACGGCGATGGTAACAGGCCGATGCCGGGGAAACCCTCACAAACATCGAGAGTTCACTCCGACGTTTAATGAAATTGTGCAGAGAACTACGGACATCGCGCGAATGGGAGATGAATGACAAACAGAACACTAAACGACTGGACGTTAGTTTATCACGATTGGAATCCGGACCAGCAGCCGTTGCGCGAGGCATTGACCACTCTCGGTAACGGCGTCCTCGCCACGCGCGGGGCGGTTGAAGAGGCGCACGCCGGCGGGGCACACTACCCCGGCACGTATCTGTCGGGCGGGTTCAATCGCCTCGAAAGTGAGATCCATGGTCGCATCATCGAAAACGAGGACCTGGTCAACTGGCCGAACTGGCTGTTTCTGACCTTCCGTGTGGAGGGCGATGATTGGTTCGATATCGACCGCGTCCAGATTCTGGATTTCCGTCAGGAACTGGACCTACGGCATGGCATCCTCTCTCGCTACGTTCATTTCCGTGATCGGGCCGACCGTGAATTCATGCTCAACACCCAGCGGATTGTGCACATGGCGCATCAACACGTAGCGGCGATCAAGTGGACACTCACACCAAAGAACTGGTCGGGCACATTGGAGGTCCGCACCGCGATCGATGGGCGTGTGACCAACAGCGGCGTGAAGCGCTACCGCGATCTCAACAGCCGGCATCTGGACATCCTTGACACCGGGGCCGTCAGTGAGAATACCACCTATCTTGTCTCACGCACCAACCAGTCGCATCTGGTCATGGCGCAGACCGAACGTGTCAATGTCTTTCTGGATGGAACGCCGACTCCCGTCGATCGCACAATCGACTCCGAGGATGAGATCGTGACGCAACATCTTACGGTGACATGCGAGGAGGATAAGCCACTCTGTGTTGAGAAAGCTCACACATTTTATATCTCGCGTGATCGGGCCATCAGTGAACCACTGAACGAAGCCAGAGAACAAATCAATCGCCTGCCCGGTTACGATGATCTTCTCCCCTCCCACAAACGGGCCTGGGAGCACCTCTGGCGCCGCGCCGACATCACACTGGACGGTCAGGAAGGGTTCCCGCAATCGGTCCTGCGTCTTCACATCTTCCACATGCTGCAAACCGTCTCCAAGCACACAGTCGATATCGACGTGGGCGTTCCGAGTCGCGGCCTCCACGGAGAAGCGTACCGTGGCCACATCTTCTGGGATGAACTGTTCATCTTCCCGTTCTTGAATTTGCGCGTGCCGGAACTAACACGGTCGCTGCTCATGTACCGCTATCGCCGGCTGAATGAAGCGCGCCACAACGCCCGCGAAGCAGGCTTTGCCGGTGCCATGTTTCCCTGGCAAAGCGGCAGCAACGGACGCGAAGAAAGCCAGCGTCTGCACCTGAATCCGGCCTCCGGAGAGTGGGTTCCCGATAACTCACATCGGCAACGGCACGTCAATGCGGCAATCGTCTACAACGTATGGCAATACTACCAGGCCACGGAGGACTCCCAGTTCCTGTCATGGTATGGCGCCGAGCTGGTGTTGGCGATTGCCCGGTTTTGGGCCAGCATTGCGATATTTGACTCTGATACCGAACGGTATGAAATCCACGGCGTGGTTGGTCCGGACGAATTCCACACTGACTATCCCGGCAAGGAAGGTGAAGGGCTCAATAACAATGCGTATACCAATATCATGGCGGCGTGGTGCATGCAGACCGCTCTGACGGTGCTTGATCTCTTGACTGATACTCGGAGAACGGAACTGATTGAAGCTCTGGAATTGACGCAGGATGACATACGCCGCTGGGAGGAGATCAGCCAGCGCATGACCGTGCCCTTTCACGGTGATCGCATCATCAGCCAGTTTGAAGGCTGGGATGATCTGGACGAATTGGACTGGGACGACCTGCGTGAACGATACGGCGACATTCAACGTCTGGATCGCATTCTCGGTGCCGAGAACGATGACCCAAACCGCTATAAAGCCACCAAACAGGCTGATGTACTGATGCTCTTCTATCTATTTTCGGCCGAAGAACTCGATGCTCTCTTGGAGCGCATGGGATATGAAAGCGATCCCGAGTTAATTCCGCGCAATGTTCAATACTACATGGAACGCACCACCCACGGTTCGACGCTCAGTCGCGTCACCCACGCGTGGGTGCTCGCTCGCGGCGACCGTGAACAGTCCTGGCATCTGTTTAAGGAGGCACTGGCGAGCGATATCGACGATATTCAGGGAGGCACCACGTCGGAAGGTATTCACATGGGCGCCATGGCGGGGACAGTCGACTTGGTACAGCGCTGCTACACCGGTTTGGAAATGCGCGAGGATGTCCTGTGGTTTAATCCGCAACTGCCCGATGAACTCATCTGTCTCGAGTTTCCGCTGCGCTATCGCGGTCACTGGCTGAAACTGGAGATCACGCACGAGGAACTGACCATCGACTTTCGACGTGGCAAGCCGACCCCGGTGTGTATCGGATTCAACGGTGAGGTTTACGAAATGGAGCAGGGCGCTAAACGCACATTCACGCTCACGCGTGGGGACTCCTCGTCATGAACGAAGAGACAACATACAAAGCACTCATTACTGACATGGATGGCGTCTTAACGCGGACGGCACGTGTTCATGAGCGTGCGTGGAAGACGATGTTTGATAATGTCCTGAAGGAACACAATGAACCGCCATTTACGCACGATGACTACCGGCAATACGTCGATGGCAAACCACGATCCGATGGCGTCCGTGATTTTCTGAAATCCCGCAATATTGAGATTGACGAGGGCGCCCCATCCGATACGGCTGAACACAACACCGTTCAGGGACTGGGTACGCGAAAGAATGATCTATTTCTGCGTCTCATCGAAGAAGACGGTGTCGAGACATTTTCCGATGCCACGGCGGCGGTGGCCCGCTGGCGGCGGGGCCATCTGCCGCTCGCAGCGTTCTCGGCTAGTCGCAATTGTAAACGCATTCTCAAGGCGGCTGGTCTGATCGATCAATTCGATGCAATAGTCGATGGTGAAACCGCCCGTGAACACGGGTTCAACGGCAAACCTCAACTCATGTCATTCGCCGCTGAGCAACTCGGTGTTTCTCCATCAGAAACAGTCGTGCTGGAAGATGCCACATCCGGAGTGCGCGCCGGACGTGACAGTCAGTTTGGATTGGTCATCGGTGTCAATCGAGGCGACCATACTGAGGAACTCGACCGTGCCGGTGCACATCATGTGGTTGACAACCTATCTCATCTTCGCTTCAGGCGCGCGATGCCATCCGCACTCGATGAATACACGGCCATTGAACACCTCCGTAACGGGCGTCCCGTCGCCATTTTTCTCGATTTCGATGGCACCTTAAGTCCGATTGTTAACGATCCGGATGCGGCTGACATGACCGAGGACATGCGCGATGTGGTCCGGCGATTGGCGGCCGAATATCCCGTGGCCATTGTCAGCGGGCGGGCCCGCAAAGATGTTGAACAGCGCGTCGCTCTTGATGACCTGTACTACGCCGGCAACCACGGCTTTGATATCAAAGGACCCGACCGGTCGATGACGCACAAGGACGCGGCCAACGCACGCCCGGAACTGGATGACGTCGAACAACATCTCCATGAGCAACTGGACTCCATTGACGGCACGTTCATCGAGCGCAAACCATTTTCCGTCGCCATCCATTACCGCAACGTCGACGCATCGCAACACGCCACAGTCAGCGACACCGTCGCATCCATCACCAGTGGCGCCTCACATTTGAAACGCCACGACGGCAAAATGGTGATTGAGCTGCTGCCCGACGTGGAATGGGACAAGGGCCATGCGGTCAATTGGATCATCAATGCACTCAACATCGATCCGGCGCAATCGCTCGTGATGTATATCGGCGACGATGAAACCGACGAAGACGCCTTTCGGACGATCCACGGACGCGGATTGGGCATTCGTGTTGGTGATCGTGAGATCGCATCGCTCGCCGATTACGTCCTGCGTGATCCGGACGAGGTGAAGGTGTTCTTGCGTCAGTTGAAGGATCGTGTCTAAGGTCGTGCTTCACCATTTGCGCAGGGGTGTACCACGACCCTCAAGAGCCGTGGCACCCGAGGATGTGACACCGATTCTATAGGGATTGTCAGAATAAATTTCCGATTGAGAAGAAGTGAGGCAGGGTGTGTTTCATGATGACATTTGGGTGCCACGGGCCTTGAGGCCCGTGAACCGGGGATTGTGCAGACGCGGCCACACGGGCCTGAAGGCCCGTGGCACCCAGATCCAAACGGACAAGATTTATGACAATCGCTCTAAGTAAGCATCGACAACGTCGCACTTGCAAAACTCAGAACCAGGAAGAACCCACACATATCGGTCACCGTTGTGAGAATCGGCCCCGACGCCAAGGCCGGATCCATCTTCATCCGCCGCAAAAACAACGGAACCAATCCGCCGAGGGACACAGCCAACAGTGTATTGAGTCCGAGTGCAGCGGCCACTACCAGGCTCAACACCAGATTACCTTTCCATATGTAAGCCGCCAGTCCCAGCAATACACCGAGCGCCGTCGCATTGATCACACCAACCGACAACTCTTTGCCCCACGTGCGCCAGATATCGGATGGACGAATAATGCCGAGCGTCAACTCCCGCATACTCACCGCGACGGCTTGGTTTCCCGAACACCCGCTCATGTCGGAAATGATCGGTAGAAACACCGCGAGGACAATCACCGCCGACAGCGTGTCCTGATACATCGCAATCACACTGGCGGCGATAATGTTCAACACAATATTGATGCTCAGCCAAGAGAGACGATGCCAGGCGCGAGTCACGACCGGCATTGTTCGCAATTCCTCACCTCCGACAATGCCATGGGCCTTCAGGTGATCACTGGCGGCCTGTTCGCCGAGCGCTTCGGCGACATCGGCGTGCCGGACCACACCCAGGAGCGTTCGCTCGCCATCGACAATTGGCACTCCCAAGTAGGGACGTGTGGCGAAGAAGTCCTGTAATTCGTCGATCGTGGCGTCGACCGGCATCCATTCCAAGTCGGTCAACATGATGTGACGGACCGGAACATGCGCCGCTGTCAATACCAGATCACGTAACCGCAGAACGCCCTTCAAAGCCCCCAACACGTCGGTGATATAGATGTACTGCACGTCATGACGTTGGTATTCCTCGGTGTGTGCGCGAAGATCATCGAGCACACCGCCGACCGTCACGTTCTCCGGATAGGACAGGTACTCCGTGATCATGATGCCACCGGCCGTATCCTCAGGGTACTGCACCAGCCGCTGCGCGTCTTCTGCTTCTTCGGGCCGCATCAATTCCAGAATCGCGTTCGCCGATTCCGGTTCGAGTTCACCGAGCACGTCGGCCTGCGCGTTACTGGGAAGCGTGTCGACAATCGGCGCGGCCACCTCAGGCTCGAGATCATCTAAGATTTCCGCAATCTGGCTGTCGGGCAGTTGCTCCAGCCACGCCGCCGACGTTTCCGCATCGAGCAGCTTGAGGAGCTGATTGCGTTCCTTCAGATCGATATGCGACAGAACACGCGGAATTTCACCGGGATCGAGCGTCTCGACCACATGCCGCACAGCATCGACGTCACCGTTTTGCAGATGGTCTTCGAGAATCTCCCAGATGGGGATGTCTTCAATCTGTTGAGTTGTAGATTCAGTCATGCCACAGTAAACAAACTCAGGTAGGATTGTACCAGTGTTTCCTGAGCGGATGGTAATCCCAAGGGCAGATGTAATAAACGATCAATTGCGGATTGCGGAGGATGTGTGCGTGAGTGCTGCGATCACGGGAGCAATGACCAATGAGAGAATCATGCCGATGGTCCCGGCCTGCGGTGAGGGTACGCCGGTCGCATACAGCCAGATGCACACACCCAAACCCACGACCGATGACATGACCGCGGCCGCCTTGGAACAGCGTCGCCAAAACAGTCCCCACACAAATGGCCCGAGGAATGCCGCTCCAATGGCACCCCAGGAAATTCCCAGGATCGAGACGATCGTAGCCGGTTTGAAGTAGGCAAGTATCACCGAAAGTGCGACAAACACGGCGCTGAATATCCGCATGAGCCGTGTGAGCTGAGCATCGGTCGCGTGTCGGTTAACGAATCCTGAATAGAAGTCCTTAACGACCGATGAACTGGAGATCAGCACCAGTGCCGCCAACGTCGACATTGACGCCGAGAGTATTAACAGCAGCATCAATACTGAGAGCGACGGTGTCACGACATTAGCGAGCATTTCCGGCATCAGCGCATCGAAGATCGGCCGTCCGTCGAGAAACGCCGCCGGGTTCGCTTCCGGATTTAGAAAAACGCGTGTGCTCGCACCGACGAAATAAGCGGCGCCGGCAATTACGACGCAGAACAACGTCGACGCCGTCATGCCGATCCGAATCGAACGGTTGTCACGAATCGCATAAAACTTCTGCACCAATTGCGGCATCGCGAAAGGCGCCACACTTGTCAGAAAGACGAGTGAAAACAGCGGCCACCACCCGGGCGGGCCAATCGCCTCGGTCAGTTGCGGATGGAATGCTGCCAGCCGCTCGATGAGTGTATCCAGTCCTCCTGCTTCACCCAGTGTGCTGCCGAGCAAAACAGCCACACTCACAATCATGATCATGCCGAAGACGGCATCAATCATGGTCATCGATTTGTATCCCCCCAGAACGAGATACAACGTGGTCAAACCACCCATGTACAGCAGCGCCGCCGTGTAGCCGATGCCGAATGTCATTTGAAACAGATACGACAATCCGATGAAGACGGCCGCCGAATATGGTATGAAGAACACGAAGATGCAAATCGACGCGTACAGCCGCAGACCACGGCTGTTGTAGCGGTGTTCGAAGTACTCCGGCATCGTGTGGACTTGCAACTCGTTGGACATACTGCGAATGCGCTTTCCCATGATCCACCACACGCCGAGTACGCCGACAGCAGCATTACCGGCCGCTACCCACAGTCCCGACAGTCCGAATTCCCAACCGATCTTACCGGCAAAGCCGATGAACAACACCGCCGAAAAGTAGGCCGTACCGTAGGTGAACGCCGTCAGCCATGGTCCCACCTGCCGTCCACCGAGCAGGAAATCGGTAAACGAGCGTGTCTTGCGCAGCCCCATGATGCCCACGATCACAATGAGAAGCGCAAACGCGATGATCACACTGAGCTTGAGAATCATGACATCATCCTTTAGGAATTCCGTCTGATGGTATCGACGTTACGATCAATACCGTATGGTCACTTCCAGCCGTCCCCATCCGAAGCCGTTCGCACCATCGAAATAGAAATCCCCCGGCTCAAATCCTTCCCACAGTACATGTCCGTCAAGGTGCTCGTTCATGGTGAATGTCAGCCGCCCGATGATCAGATGGCCTCGTGTTTGTCCGCGGCCACCGGGAAAGGAAAGCGTCGGATCAGACGACTCGGGCGCCATCAGATGGTGGTAGTCGAGCGTAAATCGCGTTCGCTCGTCGAAATCAAAGCGCAGGGTCGCAAATACGCTGGCGGTATTGGTCCAGCGCGCGACACCGACCTCTTTGACTTGTGTGTAGATGTACGATTCGCTCCATTTCGGCCACCGGCTGAACAGCGGGTCCCAATCCTCGCGATCAGCCGTTTGCGGATCATCCCCACTGAGGTATAGCCCACCCAGCGTCAGTTTGCTGGGCAGGTAGCGCGGCCAGGATATTGTCTGTGTCAGATACGAATACCCACCAACAGCGAACACATCAGCGGAAGCAAACGCACCGTGCTGCAATGCGAGTTCAGTGGTCACCGTCAGCGATGGTTGCAGCGGAATTAGAACGCGCACACCGGGACAGTATCGATACCCCGATGCGGGCACGAGTTCGCTTGATTTCACATCCTTGCGAATCACATATCCCTGTACGTCAACGTTGCGAAACGCACCGGCGTAGTAGGCGATCAATCCCAGCTCCGGCTGCTCGATCAACAGCCGGTCCTGATCATGAACGACCGGAAACAACTTCTCCATGTCCGGCTGGTAGCAGGCGATCAACGTGAGCGAATGATGAGGAGCAATCATCCAATCGGCGCGGGCGGCGTTGAAGTAAATCGACCGTGACCCATCGAGTGGACCACCATCCACAACAACGAATCCCTCTCCCAGGATGATGTTCTGCCGGCCGACGGTTGCGGTCAGCGGAACACCACCCACACTGTCCCATGCGACATGCAGCAGATCGACGAAAATCTCATCGGAGTCATATCCGAGCGCTTCGGGAACGAAGTGATAGTACATCTCATTGGTCAGACGGCCGGTTACGGAGAATTGGCGGTGGGGCTGTGCCACTGCCCGGAGGCTGGTGCGATGGCGCCATACGCTGCGACCGGCCTGGGCATCACGCGACAGACTGATCGCATTATCGGTCGTTTCAATGCGCATTCGTTGAACGTAACGCAGCTTCAGCCAATTGCTCGTCGGCGATTGTGCCAACGCAACAATCGGAATGCTCGAAACCAGAAGCACGAGTATAACAATTTGAACAATACGACGACCGACCACAGCCCACCTCACGACACGTCGACAGAGCGCAACGGGGTTATTCTGAATCAATCTGAGACGTGGTCCAAGCCGTTTTGCAGGGAACAGCTCTCCAAAACCGAGATTTTGACGGTTTGCGGGGCACGCAGACCTGCTGGAACGTCATTGGGGAAGAGCCTACAGCGATTCTCAGATTTCCGATCTGATTGAGCAGAGGTGAGCCACAGTGTGTCTCGTACCTACCTTTCGGGAGCCACGGGCCTTAAGGGGTGTGTTGAAGAACGTGTGTCATTGCAGATGACGTGCTTTTGTAGAAGCGTATTGAATACGCCCTCTGCGCCTGACCCATACGCGGGCAGGGTGTATGCAATACGCCCCTTGTATTGTTCCTGTCGATGCATGGCATTGCTGGACATTCAGCCCGTAGGCGAGGAGCACGGTGCGTCACAGCCGCTCGCAATGGCCAGCCCGTTGCTGTGCCGGGCTCCTGGCCCACTATCTATAGCGATTGTCAGAAATATTGTCCGTTTGCCTCAGCGATCCATTCGGGTGAAACAGCTCGCCGCTGTCATCCCCGCGAACGCGGGGATCCATTTTGAACACACTACGAGATTCAAATGGATTCCTCCGCCGCGGCGGACGGGAATGACAACAAGTTAGACGCTTTCTGGGTTACGTACCCGAATGCCGGGAATGCCGTGGGTGGAGGGAAGTGACGGGACAACTGATGCATTAGTGATACTCGGGCTAGCGGACAAGAATTCTGACAATCGCTCTACCCCACCCGATTGCCAAGATAAACAGTTGATGACCATAAGACCCGTGGCACCCCAATGCAAACAGAAGATCCTTATGACGATCAATCTAACGGACGATCCGAGCTTCTACGACACACACGGATCCATCAACGGTGGGCCGTTGAAGAACAACACATCAATAGTGGTTTATCAATCGTCCTGCAGTGAATGGTGCATGGGGAGCTATGAACGGGAGATTCGTTTTCGCAGAGACTTGGCTGTCACCGTATTCCACACATGCTTCTTCTGCACCCACCCGCGCCGCGCCTGGGCGACACCGTACTTCATGTAGTCCAGATTGTCGGTGCGGTGGGCATCGGTGCTAACAACCAGTGCGACACCGTGTTCGGCCGCCGTGCGGGCGTAGACATCGGGCAGGTCCAGCCGTTCCGGCTGCCCGCTGACCTCCAGTGCAACACGATGGTCACGGCATGCTTCCAACACCCGGTCAAAATCAAGAGGGATAGGATCGCGCTTTCCGAACATCCGCGCGAATGGATGCCCGATGCAGTGAACGACACCGCTTTCGATGGCAGCCACCATCCGATTGGTCATGTCTTTCCGCGATAGATTGAGATGTGAGTGAATACTGGCAACGACCCAATCCAGATCGGCGAGAATCTTATCAGAGAAATCGAGTTTACCGTTCTTGAGAATATCGACTTCGACACCAGTCAGGACCCAGAACGTCTTTTGCTTGCTGTTCACTTTGTGAATCGCGTCAGCATGCCGCCGCATGCGGTCTTCGCTGAGGCCATTGGCAATGCGCACGGCTTTGGAGTGATCGGTAATCGCCAGATAATCGTATCCGCGCTCTTTGGCCGCCGCGACCATATCCTTGATGCTGTCTTTACCGTCGGACGCTGTGGTGTGGCAATGCAGATCGCCGCGTATATCGTCGTATTCGATCAAACGTGGAATCTGATCCGCCTCGGCCGCATCAATCTCGCCCCGATCTTCGCGCAACTCCGGTGGAATCCACACCAACCCTAGTTTCTTGTAGATGGATTTCTCCGTTTTGGCTGCAAGCCGGCGCTTGCCGGAGAACAAGCCGTACTCATTCAGCTTCCATTTGTTCGCCTGCGCGCGTTTGCGCAAGATGACACTGTGTTCCTTCGATCCGGAAAAATACAGCAGTGCGGCCCCGTACGATTCAGAATCGATGAACCGAAAATCAATCTGCAACCCCGCTTTCAGCCGCACCGATGACTTTTCCTTGCCGCGACTCATGACGGTTTCGATACCATGGTACCCCAGAATCGCATCGGCGCACACGTCGCGGTCATCACAATCGATCAATACGTCGAGATCACCGATCGTCTCTTTCCGCCGTCGGAAACTCCCAGCCACGTCCCAGCGTTTGATCTGATCGATTTGCGTTAAATGCTCTGCCAATGCCTCGACCGCGTCCGATGCCTGCTTGAGGAGTACACGACCCGACGTCGCCTTCAACCGTTCGATGCCCTGCAGAATGTTCTGTTCGGTCTTGGCGCCGAGACCGGGCAATTCACGCAACTGCTGCTTGTTGGCCGTCTCTTCCAGTTCCGAAATCGTCGACACACCGAGTTGATCATGAATCAGCTTGACCTTTTGCGGGCCGAGTTGCCCGACTTGCATCAACTCGGTCAGCGACGTTGGTGTCTTTTCTCTCAATTCTCCGAGTCGTTCGCAGGTTCCTGTTTTCAGAATCTCGAGAATCTTCGCTGCCGTACTTTTGCCGACATTCGGCAGTGACGTCAAATCCTCATCGTTCTCGGCCATTTCCTTGATCGCCTGAGACGTATCGCGAACACTCCGTGCGGCGTTGCGGTAGGACCGAACGCGGAACGGATCGCCATCCTGCAATTCCAGCAGATCGGCGATCTCCTCGAAGATCGCCGCAATTTGACTGTTCTCGATTGCCTTGAATGCCATGGTGGTTACCCGCTACACGCGTCGCTGGCACCTTGTGCAAAGATACGACGGCCGCCCGCCCAGTTTCAACTTCGATATCGTCCCGCTGCAATTCGGACATTGTCCATCGGTGACCGCGTGGCGCAGGAGGTAACTCTTCGGAAATCGTTCTGGCACCGCTCTGCGATTTGCACACGTTCGCAGCGTACGGCGCATCGCCTCATACAGTCGTTTAGCATCATCACTACCGAACTTCTTCACCTGCGATGCGGGATGAATCCCGGCTTGGAAAAGGACCTCATCAGCGTATACGTTGCCAATCCCTGCCACAAATGACTGATTCATCAGCAGCGACTTGATACGACCCGACCGCTTGGAGAGCATGTCGGCGAACGTGCGTCGATTCAGGTGCTCGTCCAATGCATCGGGACCGAGGTCCTGACTGTCAATGAATGCGTCAAGATCATCGATGATGCGAATCTGCCCGAGAATGCGTTTGCTGGTGATCGCCATCCGTTCCGAGGAACCGAATTCAATGCTGACACTGGTGTAGTCCGGATCGTCCCCGCTGAGTACAATCTCCAGCGATCCGGTCATGCCGAAATGCAGGACCAGCCACCCGTCGCTGCTGATTCCCGCGAACAGACATTTTCCACGGCGAACGCTTGTCGTTAATCGCTGATCTTTGAGGCGTCGCGCGAGCAATTGCGGACTGGTATCGCGCAGCAGTCGTTTGTCACTGACACGAATACCGCTGATTCGTTTCCGCAGCACCTGATCCAATGCATCTTTACGGAATGTTTCCACATCCGGTAATTCCGGCACAATGATCCCCTGTTGGTATCACTACCAGCCCGGTGCTATTACGAAACCGAACTGGGTATCCTGTTCCGGCCGCTGAAACGGGAACGCGAGGTAGAACTGTGTAACAACGTATCCGAGGATGTTCAGCCGTGCCGCAGCGCCAGCACTGAACACGGGAATGCGTTCGCTGGAGCGAGTGGCGAACTTCAGCGTCGGTTCGTTACCGGCACTCCAGGCCACACCGCCGTCAAAGAACAGGGCCAGTTCGGTCGGCAACACCGTCGTGCTCAACACGCCGAATTCCTCAGTGCCGAATAATGGCATTCGCAGTTCGGCATTGAACACCGCGATCCGATTCCCGACCAGACGATCGAACTGCGGGCAACGTCCGCTGCCATCATCATCGACACACTCTGACGCTGAGATCGAACCGGCAGCGTAGCCGCGCACCAGCGTTTCATAACCAAGAAAATCGTCGGATAGCCGCTTACTGTCCGAATCGCCCAGATACCGTCCGTGATGCAGGCCGCGCAAAGCAAAAGTAAACGGATTCAGAAAGACGTAGTGGCGATAGTCCAGCAGCACGGTCGCGTAATCGAGTGACCCGAGCGTTGGTTCAATCTCAAAGCGGAATCGCCGACCCGCCGCCGGCGACGTGAACCCGAACTGCGAGTAGTCGCCCACATAGGCAAGCGACGTGTGAACGAGATTCAGGCCCGATGGCGCGTCGCGCTCGACCGTCCGACTGTCGAGCACAACGCCGTTCACCGACGTCACACGGTCGGCTTCGATGTCATAGCTCACCCGTGTGTATCCGGCGGTTGCTTCCAGACGACGGTTGGTCGACAGCGGGTACGATCCCATCAGCGATACGCGATCATTGAAGATGCGTTCGCGTATCAATACGTCCTCCCGCGCAAGCACCTGTTCACCGTTGATGGTCACCGTATCCTGGCCGATCGCATAACCGATCGTCTGATACGGTATGTGCCCAACCATTGCTCCCCAATTCAACTGGTTCCGGCGGTTCATGTAAAACACTTCACCGCCGGCGTCTTTGATTCCACCGTTCAGTTGGGCCGTCACTCCGAGCAGACGGTGACCCAGCATATCACTGAACACAAACGACGCCCCACCACCCAGGCCGGTGCCAAACCGATCCACCGATACACCGATGCTGGTGCGCCCGGCATAGGCCAGGGTCAGTGATGGATCGTACTCGGTGGTGGTGAAATCATCGTCTCCCATCAGCCCATTGGTCGGTTCCGCCAGGTACGTGTTAACGATCGTTGGCTCGATGCCGGTCGGGGGCAGTTCAGGCGGAACGTCACGAGGTCCTGCCAACGGTGTCGTCGGTGCCGTCGTGGGCTCCGTCAACATGTGGATACGATAGCCACGCTGATCAAACAGCGAAAACGCGATGTCATCGGTGTTCCGTGCAACAGTCAGCGCCGGCGACAGTCCCGTCAATCCACTCACACCGGTCGCGACATTTGTGAGACGCACAGTTTCCCGGGTGTCCAGTGAATAACGATAGATGTTGCTGACCCCGTCCGGGTCGGACACAAAGTACAAGTATTGTCCATCGGACGAGAATTGCGGATTGACGTGCCGGGCGCCGTCATGAATGTCCAGAACCGACAACTCGCCCGTTCCAACATCGATCAATCCAATTTGCATCGGACCGAAGGTGTATGTCGTCAAGTCGGTCTTCGGACCGTTGTCGGTAATGCAGGCCACTGTCCGTCCATCAGGCGACCAAGCCGGCTGCAACTCCGCAAAGCGGTCGTCGGTGAGTGGTCTCATGGTCTCGTCAGCCAGATTGTACACGTACAGATTGCTGTACCCTTGGCTCGCGCCGGCCAGTGCGAGGCGATCCCCATCAGGTGACCAGGAGACGCCGGTAATCGCATCGACCTCCGGAATGTCGATCTGTTGAGCGACATCGCCTGATGGAATGTCGATGATCGCAATCTCATTGTCACCGTCCTCGAACACGACATAGGCAAGCTGACGCCCGTCGGGTGACCAGGACCCGCTCGCGTTAAAGAATCGCAACGCATCAAAGTGTTCGTCGGTATTGGAACTGATGAGCTTGTCGACAACGTTGCCGCTTTGCACGTCGGCGAGATACAGATCCAGCGTGAAAACGTCGCGACGGGACAAAAACGTCAGGTAGCGTCCATCCGGACTCATCGACGGTGACAGGTTCATGCCAAACTCATCGGCAAAGAGAGTTGTCCCCACCGTCGCCGCGCTGTCGAGTCCCTCCAGTTGTGACGTGTATGTGTCGTGCACCGACGCATGCCAGGCCATACTGAGCGAATCGGTGCTGGTGTTCAGGATCTTCCGTACGGCTCCGCCGACACCATGGCGCAGTGCCGACTGATACAGAGCGCCAACAGCGCGGTCGCCGTACTCACCACCGACGTACGCCCAGAACGCGTGGCCGAATCGGTACGGAAAGTACGATGGGTCGCTCGTCAGGTCCGACAGGGTCGGCATATCGTCGTGCAATACCGCATCGCGCAGCCACATCGCCGTTTCGGTGTCGCGATCACCTAACGACAGATATTCCGCAATTCCCTCCGTAAACCACAACGGCAGCCGCCGCGCCCCTCGCTCGTTCATCAGCCGGAACTGAAACGCATGCACCAATTCATGGCCCAACACGTGATGGAATTCTCCCAAGACACCGGTCATCGGTACGACGACGCGATTCTTCATGCCTTCGGTCACGCCGCCTGTCCCCTGGCTGATCAAACCACTGATGACATTCGACTGCTGAAAGTCGGCGTGGCTGGCATAGAGGATGATCGGCTGGCGTTTGTTCAATTCATAGTTCATCACTGTTGCAATGCGCGTCCGCCAGCGTTCACCCATCTGACCCGCGGCCGATGCCACGTCGGCAATCGCCGGATAGTGGTAGATATCGAGGTTCTCGGTCTTCAAAATGTGAAAGTCGAATTCCTCGTACTGAACCTTGTTGCGTCCAAAGTACTGAGCCCGACTATCATCCGTCATCAATGTGAACAAGAGTGCTGCGACCAACAGGGTCACAACACTCTTTGCCACGTGTCGTCGATGACGCATACGTGAATCACGCTGCTTCAACAACATGTCACTCCTTGTGCCATGTACTATTCCGCCACCCGCGCCGGTTCACGAGTGTCATCGATCCCTTCAGCCGTGGGGGTAATTGGCTCGCGACGGCGACGCAATTCCACATAGGTCCAGGCCGCGGTCACGCCAAACACGATGTGTGACACGACGGTGATCCATCCACGCGCAGCCGCAAACCACGGAAACACGGCCGTCAGCACGTGGAAGTTGATCACATATAACACCAGACCCAATAGTGCACCGATGAGTGGAGCACGCCGCGCCCGCACCACCAGCAACCCGATCGTCGTGTAGATAAACGCTAAAATCAAATGCGTCACTACCGCGGTCAGAAACACACCGAAATCAAATGTTGCCGGCGGTGGGAGAACCCCCCGGCCGAGTACCAACGCACCGATCATCCGGACCGGTGCCCAGATGCTCTGCCCTTTCACCGCCGCCGACAGGCCCAACTGGATAATCAGGAACACCACTCCACTGACCAACGCAGCGCCGACGAGCGGTATCCACGGAAAGCCACTTGGGTTCGTCCGTCGTTGCAGACGTTCCAACTGTTGCTGTTCCTGCTCTTCCATCTCGTTTGTCCCTTCTCAGCATACTGCGAATCACTGACATGCCCTCTTCAGGCGACGCCTGTGCGCGCTACTTCTTCACCGGTTCAGACACGGTCTCCAGTACATCACCGGCAACTTTCTTGTCACCCAGGACAACGATGTCACCGATCGAGCACATGCCAACCAGCCGCTTGTCGCGATTGACGACAACCAGTCGCCGGACCTTCTCCGCCTTCATCTGGTCGGCGGCGTCCATCAACTCCTGATCGTCGTAGCAGTAGTGCACGCCTTCCGACATCGCATCGCGAACCTTGGTATCATTGGGATTCAACCCCTTCGCCACCGTACGGACCGCAATGTCCCGATCGGTAATCATTCCCACCAGTCGATCGTCCTCGCCGACGGGCAAGGCGCCGATGTTGAGCTTCTCCATTTCAGTGGCCGCGTCTTTCACGGTCGTGTCAGGATGGATGAATTTCGCATCCTTGGTCATAATGTCGCGAACCATCATGTCACATACCTCCCTCTAACGATTAAGCGTCAGTCTACAAGATCAGATGAGATACCCGATCGGTCTTCATGGTCGACCGAGCAGGCGTTCTGCACCCGGCCACGGGCGTTCCGTGACAATGTCAGTTTTTATAATCGTGTTCAGAGGGGCGCAATGGTAGCAGGCGAACTACGCATCCCTGCGCGACTTGTCGGGAGAAGCCCGACCCCCCGTTCGGTGATTCGAGAGCATTTACACGCCAGGCGGTTGCTCGGGCGAGCCACCCGGCTTGAGGATGCCGCATTCGAGCGCCAACCGAACAAGATCGGCGCGGGTTTTCAGACCGAGTTTCTCCATCAGGCGTGCCCGATACGTTTCCACCGTCTTGACACTCAGATAGATCTGATCGGCAACCTGCTGATTGGTATATCCTTCAGCCACCAGTCGTAGCACCTCGGCTTCGCGATCGCTGAGTTCCGGCAACTGACGTACGGGGTGGCCGCTGTCGCTCAACTTGCCGCTCTCCAGCAATTGCCGCACTTCGTCCTGGTCAAAAGAAAGATCAATAAAGACTCGCCCGCGTGCGACGGTCCGAATGGCGGTCAACAGCTCGTTCTCCGCCGCTTTTTTGATTACAAATCCCATCGCCCCCGCCACCAGTGCCGCACGCAGAAACGCGATTCGGTCATGCATCGTCAATACCAGCACATTGGTCTCCGGCGATTTCTCCCGAATCCGCGGAATCACTTCAATACCACCCATGCGTGGCATCGAGATGTCGATCACGGCCACATTGGGTTTCAGTTCGACGATTTCGCGTTCGGCATCGATTCCGTTGTCGGCTTCGCCGACAACGTCCATATCGGCCTGGCGGTCAATCAACATGGTGAGACCACCGCGCATCACAGTGTGGTCATCGGCAATAAACACTCGAATAGACATATGTGTCTCCAGCGTTACTGGGGAATGGGAATAGTCACGTACACCGATGTGCCATGACCGGGGCTCGATTCGATCGTGGCTTCACCTCCGACCGATAAGGCCCGTTCACGAATGCCATGCAAGCCCAGAGTCCCCGTTTGCTCTGTCTCTTGCATCACGCGTTCAACATCGAATCCATGGCCATCGTCTTCAATGATCATGGACACTTGGTTCACCGACGAATTGATCACAACGGAAATATTATCTGCTTGGGCGTGCTTGGCCGTATTGGTTAACGTTTCCTGTACAACGCGATATAGGACGACTTCAATTTCCGTTGGCAACCGCCGCCCGTCAAGCCCCTGGAGGTGTACATCTACCCTGATACCGTACAATCGTCCAAAATCAGTGATATAGCCTTGGAGAGCTTCATTCAATCCCAGCACATCCAATTCGCTCGGCCTCAGCCCGCGCGCGATCTGTTTCAGCTCATCCAGTATTCCCTCGGCCAACTCACGGATCGCCGGAGTCCCCTCCCTGACCTCCTCGAGTGATTCCGCATGCTCGACATTCTCGACCTTTCGCAGCAATGCCGTAATGAGTTGTCCTGCTTCATCATGCAACTCATGCGCCAACTGCCGCCGTTCCTCCTCCTGTGCCTGTAGCAGTCGATTGAACAGCTGGGCACGCACAACAGAACCCGAATCCTGGCTGGACAGACTTGTCTCCGTCGTCATAACCGCGACGGGAAGATCGGAGTCCAGCCGCAGCGGAGTAATGGTCAGCCAGACGTCGAGTCGCGTCCCATCCTTGGTAACTCGCTGGCACTGGATCGACTCGACGGGCTTTCCATGGGCCGCGTGTCTTAGAAGTGTCGCCATCCAACCCATCTGACGATTCGGCGCCAAGTCACGGACGTTCAAGTACGATACCTCGCGATGGGTGTATCCATACTTTTTCACCGCCGCGTCATTGACTGCCAGGATGTCGCCATTGAGATCGAGAATGAGGACGACATCGCTGGCATCCTGAACGAGCTTTGCCACCCATGTGGCCCGGCGTCGAAGCGTGTTTTTGTTGTCACGCTCTTCGGGATTATCGAGTATCTCTGGCACCACTGTTACGCCCTCTCTCACAGCAACGACACCTGCATACATATCAACGGACAACCGATCATTGCGTTGGCGCACAAAGGGTAATACCAGTACTTGCCCCGTTCCTTCGGGGGAAAGCCCTACAGACGCCCACCAATAACAGGCCGATCTTGCCCAATGCACCCCATTGTCCCCGCGGTGCACGGGGAGGGAACCGATGTATACGGATGCCGGTAGGCGGCAAATTTCCGTCTGCCGATCCGCACTTGATCACCAGGGAGTTGGCCATGGTCTTTGAAATCATTCTGGCAGTCATTATCGCGTTGTTATTCAGCTTCCTGCTGGTCACCGTGGCGGGGATTGAACGCCCTGGGCGACCGGGCGTGGGCCCGGCCCTGTTCTTCTTCTTCATCGTGGTCTTTGCACTCACGTGGGCAGGAGGGGTCTGGTTGGCGCCGTTTGGCCCGACCCTGTGGGGCGTGTATTGGATCCCGTTTCTGATCGTCGGGCTCTTTGTCGCGTTGCTCATTGCCGTGTTGATTCCAAGGCGTCGTCCGCGGACGCCGATCGAAGCCCAGGAAGAAGCGAAAGAGCAGGCCGAAGCCGAGGGCGCACTGTCCTTCTTCTTCTGGGTGCTTATTGCGTTCGTCGCGCTCTCATTAATTCTGCACTACTTCTGGAGGCCGATGCCGGGCGCATAACCGCAAGAGAATAACTGTAAAGATAACCGCTCACCTCCAAGAGACAGGAGTCTGTACCATCATTAGGTCATACCGATACGGAATGTCAGGAATACTCTCGTTTACAATCACCTGTCTGATCTCGCTGGCGGTGGTGTCATGCGGGGATGATGATCCGACCGCACCCATTTCGCACTTCGTTTGTGATCGATTCGACGACAACCGGCTCGAAACCGGCATCTGGGCTGACCCTGGTGATCCAGCGCGCAACGGCGTGTGGACGTCGTTTGATGACATTGTCGTGGGACAATCCGAAGGCCCACCAGCCGGTCCCGACGCCGTCCTGCCGTTTGCCGACTCACTGCAACCCACTGGTGACTATGCCTTCATCGTCGACATGGTCGTCCGTGCATTCCGTCAGGACCTCAATGGTGGCCGCCTCTATCTGATGCGGGATGCCGACGAGTATTACGAAGTGGTCGTTGATCCCGAGTCCGGCGAGTATCGCGTGGAGTTAATCCAGATGGGTGCGACCACAACCATTGTCTCCCCGGCCACGTCGCGCTGTGTCGAGAGTTACCCCGAAGACACCAACCGCGTCCGTCTGACGCGTGTCAGTGATCAATTCACATTGTATGTCAATGGTCACGACATTGCCTCCTTTGAAGAGACCGCATTCGACGAGCCGTTGAAACTCGCCATCGCCGCGTCCGGTTCGGCGACATTCTCGTCGGCCTGCTTCTACACCGGCACCGCCCCCGATCTGGAACCAGTTTCGTGTGAGTTGACAAAGGATGTCTGCGACGCGTTCAGCGGAGGAGACGTCAGAGAATGGATCTGGAGTTCTGACGAAGGACGTTCGGGAACGTGGATCGTTGACGGCAACGATCTGATCGGCACATGGCCAGTTGGTTCGGACAACAAAAACAACGCCGTTTTGCCGCTGGCCGATTCGCTACAGCCGGAGGGCGATTTTGCCTTCATCGTCGATCAACGTGTCGAGTTGTTCGATCTCGATCGTAACGGCGGGAGCATCATGCTGTGGAATTCGTTCCAGAACTTCTATCGCATTATCGTCGATCCGGAACAGCAGGAGTTTTGGATCGATGCCATTATCGATGGTACCCGCACGGAAGTCGTCACCCAAACATTCTCGCCGGACATCGTCACCGAAGTCGGCGAACTCAATGAAATCAGGCTGGAACGGACAGACGGTCAATACTCGCTGTATATCAACGCCGACAATGTCGCCGATTTTGAAGACACGGAGTTCGGCGGTGACGTCAAAGTCGCCTTGGGTGCCCTCGGGCAGGCACGGTTCGATCGTGTGTGCATCTTTACCGAGTTCATCCCGGAGCTATAGACGATTGTAATTCCCAGGACGTGTTTATCAAGGAGGACATCCATGGCAGATAAGATGAAAGCATTTGTGATGAAGAAGATTGGATCCGTCGGTCTGATCGAGAAACCGATCCCGACCGACCCCGGAGCCAATGGCGCCATTATTAAAACAACGAAGGCACTCGTGTGCACGTCGGATACGCATACGGTCAAAGGCGCCATCGGCGAACGCGACAACATCACACTGGGCCATGAGGCCGTGGGCGTGATCGAACGTCTGGGTGCAGAGGTGGATGGCTTTCAGGAGGGCCAGCGCGTCGCGGTGAACGCCATCACGCCGTGCTACCAATGCGACAACTGCCTGCGTGGATACACGTCACAATGCACGCAGATGCTGGGCGGCTGGAAGTTCGCGAATGTCAAGGACGGTGTGTTTGCGCCGTACTTCCACGTCAATAATGCCCAGGCCAATCTCGCACCGATTCCGGAGGGTGTATCAGACGAGGCCGCCGTGTACACGACCGACATGATGTCCACCGGATTTGTCGGTGCTGAACATGCCAACATTCCCATTGGAGGAACAGTGGCGGTGTTCGCACAAGGTCCGGTCGGGTTAATGGCCACAGTCGGCGCCCGACTTCTCGGAGCCGGTCGCGTCTTCGCCGTCGAGACCGTAGCCAATCGAAAGCAATTGGCCGAACGGTACGGCGCCGACGTGATCGTCGATTTCAAAGAAAAAGATCCCGCCGAAGCCATTCTGGATGCGACCGACGGTGTTGGTGTCGACTCCGCGATTGAATCACTCGGCTCGCAGAAGACATTCGAGGATTGCATTAAGGTCACACGCCCCGGCGGGACAATTTCCAACATCGGCTACCACGGCGAAGGCGATTATGTCCAGATTCCACGCATGGATTGGGGCGTCGGCATGAGCGACAAGACCATCCGCACCGCCCTGTGTCCCGGTGGACGGGAGCGCATGGAGCGGCTGATGCGTCTGATTGAAACAGGACGGGTCGACCCAACGCCGATGACCACGCACACGTTCGGCTTCGACGACATCGAAAAGGCATTCCAGATCATGGAGGACAAATCGGACGGTGTGATCAAGCCGCTGGTGACGTTTGACGGATCGTAGGTCGTACCAATCTGGCATAGGCGATGCGGCATTCCGCTTCGTGCAATGGCGCTGGATCGCCAATCACAATACCGGGGATAAGTCCCGCTTTAAACATTCCACCCGAACTGCGACCACGCTGATCCACGATCTGTCCGCGCCATATTCCAGTGTGGGATCTGTCTTGGGAGTATTCTGACGTCTGTGCAGTGAGGCGACGATGATGAACCAGGATACGACACAACGCACGTCAGACGACAGAATCAGAACGGATGAGCGTTCCAACCGTGGTCAGCACAGCGATAGCGTATCCGTTGATCAGGTTCTGACCGACCTGAATGTCGATCCCGAACAGGGACTGACTGACAACGAGGCGAAACAACGTCTCGAACAGCACGGTCCGAATTCCATTGAAGAAGAAGAGCAGAGCACCATTGTCAAGCTGCTCTCTCACTTCTGGGGTCCGATCCCCTGGATGATCGAAGTGGCGACCATTCTGGCGTTGGTGGCACAACGCTGGGAGGACTTCGGTGTCATCTTCACCATGCTGCTGATTAACGGCGGTGTTGGGTTCTGGCACGAGAGCAAAGCCGACCGCGCCATCAAAGCGCTCAAAGAGCAAATGGCGCCGCAAGCGGAGGTGCTGCGCGGCGGCGAGACAGCGACTATCGAAGCGGGGAAACTCGTCCCCGGTGATGTCGTCCACTTGCATATGGGCAACATCGTTCCCGCCGATGTCCGGTTACTACACGATCAACACGTGAGTATCGATGAGTCGGCCTTGACCGGCGAATCTCTTCCGGTCGACAAGTCGGCGGGCGAGGCCTGCTATTCAGGGACGTCGGTGAAACGCGGAGACGCGCGTGCGGTCGTCACCGCCACCGGGCGTAACACCAAGTTCGCCCACACCGTCGAATTGGTGGAAAGCGCCGAGGAGACCGCGCACTTCCGCAAGGCCGTGCTTCGTATCGGATACGTCCTCATCGGCACCACCGCCGTGTTGGTGGCAGTCATCGTCGCGTTCAGTATCATTGTCCGCTCCGATCCATGGACCGAGGTCCTGCTGTTCGCATTGGGGCTAACACTCGCCGGAATTCCTCAAGCCTTGCCGGCGGTCCTGTCGGTGACGATGTCGGTCGGGGCGAATCGGCTGGCGCGGATGAAGGCCATTGTGTCACGCTTACCGGCGATGGAAGAGATTGCCGGATTGGAAGTTCTGTGTGCGGACAAGACCGGTACGCTGACCAGGAACGAACTCGCACTTCAACAACCGGTCGTCTTCGGCGATGTTCAAAAGCGTGATCTGGTCGTTGCAGCGGCACTCACCACGAATCGCGAACGACGCGATGACCCAATCGACAACGCGGTCTTGGGGGGATTGGAAAACGAATCCGTTTTGGATGAATACACCATCGAGGATTTTGAAGGCTTTGACCCCACACGAAAGCGCGCAGAAGCCCAGATTCGTCACGATGGCACATCGTTTCGCGTCGCTAAAGGCGCACCGCAAGTGATTTTGGAGTTGGTGGACGCCGACGAAGATCAACGTCGGCAGATCACGGAACAAGTGGATAAGTTGGGCCGCGACGGATTTCGCACGTTGGGTGTCGCGCGTACGGACAGCAACGGTGCATGGATATATCTCGGACTGCTGCCCTTACTCGATCCTCCTCGAGAAGATGCCGCGGACGTGATCGCCGATGCGCAGGACCATGGCATCGATATTCGCATGGTTACCGGGGATCATGTCGCCATCGGCCGGCAGGTGGCCAACCAGGTCGGACTGGGCGACAACTTTGTCGAAGCCACCGAACTGTTCGGCATTGCGGAGGAGGCCGAGAAAAAACAGACAGAAGCGCGTGAGGATATCCGTGACCGGGTGCTCGCCAGCGACGGTTTCGCCGGCGTCACCCCGGAACACAAGTTCCGCATCGTGAAACACTTTCAGGCCGGTGATCGCATCGTCGGGATGACCGGCGACGGTGTCAACGATGCGCCGGCTCTGAAACAGGCAGACATTGGAATCGCCGTGTCCGACGCTACCGACGCCGCCCGAGCGGCGTCCGATCTGATCCTGACAGACAAGGGATTGGGCGTGATCACGCACGCGATCGAAGAGGCGCGCCGCATCTTCGAACGCATGACCGGCTACGCCACCTTCCGCATTACCGAGTCGATGCGAGTGCTGTTGTTTGTTTCGATTGCCATTCTGGCGTTCAATTTCTATCCGGTGACGCCCATCATGATCGTGCTCCTGGCGATTCTCAATGACATACCCATCATGACGATTGCGTGGGACAATGTCCCGACGGCGGGGCATCCCGTGCGGTGGGACATGCCGCGGGTCCTGTCGGTCGCCGCTGTGCTGAGCGTGGCCGGAGTCGTGTCTAGTTTTCTCCTTTTCTGGTATGCGCGCACCCAGTTGGGGCTGCCTATGGCGCAACTGCAAACAATGTTCTTTCTGAAACTCCTCGTCGCGGGACACATGACCATCTTTCTCACCCGGAACGATCGCTGGCTGTGGAGCAAGCCGTGGCCGTCATGGTCGCTGTTTTTGGCACTGGAAGGGACACAGATTATCGGGACACTGTTTGCAGTATTCGGAATCCTGGTGGAACCGATTAGCTGGGGACTGGCCCTGATGGTGTGGGGCTACGCTCTGGTATGGCTGTTCCTGTTGAATTTCGCGAAGGTCGGTACCCTTAAGTTCATCAACCGATTTCGCAATCAGGCAAAGGCACGGCACAACGAACGCTCACAGATGGCGATGGCACAAACATGACGCTACAGTCACTAATGACAGGTCTGGCAATGAGCAATTGCGCCTCTGCCAACTGTTGAGTGAAGCAAGTCAATGACATGTGCACCGGAGTGTGATGTTTCCACGTCCGGTGGTTCATACAACGAAAGGAGTGATTCACACTATGGCCATAACAACCGCCGATCGTCTCGTCGAGATTCTCGAAGACTGGGGCGTGAACACAATCTTCGGATTACCGGGAGACGGTATCAATCCGATCATGGAAGCGTTGCGCAAAAAGGAAGACCGGATCCGGTTCATTCAGGTGCGTCATGAGGAATCGGCGGCCTTCATGGCGTGCGCGTACGCCAAGTACACCGGCAAACTCGGTGTCTGCCTGGCCACCGCGGGACCCGGAGGACTGCATCTGCTCAACGGGTTGTATGACGCGAAAATGGATGGCCAGCCCGTGCTGGCGATCACCGGCATGCAATACCACGATCTCATCAACACGAGCACACAGCAGGATGTTGAATTGGACAAAGTGTTCGCCGATGTGGCCGTCTACAACAATCGCGTAATGGGGCCGGATCACATCGATACATCTGGACACCTGGCGTGCCGCAAGGCGCTCAGTGAACACGGTGTCTCGCATCTGACCATTCCGGTCGACGTTCAGACACAGGAACTGGGCGATGAGCGTTCCGATCGAAACGTTGCCGGTCATACATCGAAACGATTTGTCGCGTCGATTCCATTGCCCAGCCAAACCGAACTGGAATTAGCCGCCAAAGTGCTCAATGCCGGCACGAAAGTCACGATGTTGTGTGGACGCGGCGCGCTTCACGCGGGCGACAAGGTTGAAGAAGTGGCCGAACTCTTGGGCGCACCGGTCATCAAAGCGTTGCTCGGCAAAGCCGTCATCTCCGATGATAGCCCGTACACCACCGGCGGTCTCGGTTTACTCGGCACCGAGGCATCGCAAGATGTCATGTCCGATTGTGACACACTGTTGATCGTCGGTTCCGGATTCCCGTACATCGAGTTCCTGCCCGCGCCCGGAACCGCAAATGTCGTGCAAATCGATCGGGATCCAACGCGTCTGGGACTCCGGACACCGCTGAATGTCGGTCTCATCGGTGACAGCCGGCGCACCCTCTCGGCGCTCATTCCTCTGCTGAAACGCAATGACAACCGCGACTTCCTGTCGAAGGCACAGGACGGCAAAAAGGAATGGGACAAGCTGATGACAGAACGGTCGACACGTGACGATGTTCCGGTGAAACCGCAAACGGTTGCCTATGAACTCGGCAAGCGTCTCCCCGACGATGCGATTATTTCGGCCGATTCGGGTACCGTAACCGTCTGGTGGGCACGCCAGATTCCCGCCAAGCGCGGGCAGTTCCATTCCGTATCGGGCTATCTCGCCTCGATGGCAAACGGTCTGCCTTATGCCGCGGCGGCCGCACTGGCGCATCCCGATCGACTGTCGATTGCATTCGTCGGCGATGGCGGATTCTCGATGCTGATGGCCGAACTGTCGACCTGCGTTAAATACAATCTGCCGGTCAAGGTGGTCATCATCAACAACGGAACCCTGGCGAAGATCAAATGGGAACAGATCGCCATGGAAGGAAATGCCGAATACGGTTGTGAACTGTCACCCATGGACTACGAGAAGTTTGGTGAAGCATGCGGCGTCGAGACCTATGTGATTGAGAAACCGGCCGACTGCGCGGCGGTCTTCGACAAGGCGTTGTCCTCCGACGGTCCGGTGTTGATCGACGCGCGCGTTGATCCACTCGAACCACCGATGCCGGCGAAAGTCAAACCGCGTCAGGCGGGCAACCTGATGAAAGCATTCGCCAAAGGCCAACCCGGCCGCGGACAGATCGCCTTGACAATGGTATCCGGCAAAGCGCGGGAAATGGTATAGTGCGGCGTGATCGTAAACGTGAAAAGAAGCCCGTGAACTTGTCGAGTTCACGGGCTTTTTGATGTCATCGATGGGTCCGTATGTTCCGTCAGTCCCCCACACGGGACTTGGCGCGCTGGAATGCTTTACGCAGATCATCGGACGCTTCATCGACGCCATCTTTCATGTCCTTCCAGGCATCCTCCGTTGCGGAGCGCATGTTCCGCAACCGACGTTCGACCTCACCGACCTTGGCGCTGATCTGATCCAGTTCCGCTTCGCCTTGAAGGCGCAGGCTCGCTTTCTTCTTGTTGAGCTTGGCTCTCAACAGTCCCATTTGCGCACGCCATTCATTCATTTCGGCAAGCGCACGATCGATATAGGCTTGTTTATTCATGATACCCTACCCCTCTGTACTGCACGGAACTACGACCAGTACTTTTTGCGTCCGTAGAAGTCATACAGCACCTGTTCGTACTCGCGGTTGATGGGCACATCCGGATCGAACTCGGGACTGTTCTTGATCGTCTCCTGTGTCAATTCGGTCGTTACAGCCTGGCGTTCCCACGACACGTCCTGGAACCACGGGATGGCGACCAGCACCTTGCGTCCCGGCAACCAGTTGCGGGTGTCAACAACGGCGTAGCGGATCGTCCAATTCTCGTCATCCACAATCCAATCGTTGATGTGTCCGATCTCGCCATCGGCCGCGCTGATGTGGTATCCGGTCACCTCACGCGCACTGCGCAAGTGGGGATCCTTCTTCGCCGTCGCGGTCGGAGTGTCCGAGGGTGTCTCGCGTTTTTCCCCTTTCGCCACCTCGGTGCTGGCGGCACTTTCAACCAATCCGATGCCGGTTGCCGTGCCCGGCCAGTACGGCTGCCATCCGTAATGCGCGTACAACTCGATCTCCTGCTGCCGAGAGACGGGACTCTCCAAGTCGATCGGCGGACTGGATTCGATCTGCTCTTTGGTCATATCGACGGCGACATGCCGGGCCGCCCAATCGGCAGAGGTGATGACATGCGGTGGGACCAGAACCAGCCGATCATCCAGCCACCGGCCGGTGTTGACGACCAGGTACCGCACGACCCACTCCCTGTCATCGAACAGGAAGTCATGCACCTTACCAATCTCGTCATCTCTTGTTGTGATCCGATATCCTTGAAGCTCTTTTATGCTGCGTAGCATGCGGGTCTCCTTTGCACGTCCCGTAACGACCGCACCCCCCCGTGCATCCATGCGCGGGGGCGGTTGGACTGGACGTTACGATCATCTTGAAATCGCCTGTCTCCTAGTTACTGCCGATGACAGTTTGATCCTCAGGGAACAGTTCCACGCCGAGGCGGTTCTTGACATCACGCGCTCCGGCGGTGAACGCGGCTTCCTCGGCCTCGACCCGTTGATACCACGTTTCCACTTCGCCGTTCAGCGTGACCACACCATCGGTCACACTGATCGCAATACCGGCAGTGTCCACATACGGAGACCAGAAGAATTCGTTCTTCACGTCACGCTCCAACGCCCAGTCGCTCTTCCAGTCCCATTCATGCGTGAAGTCAATATTGTTCGATACCGACACAACGCCTTTGACCGTTGACGCGACGTCTTCGGCATGTTGCTTTTCGAACGAATTGTGCACCTGCCCGCCGAGAAACACCTGACCGTTCAGCGCCCGGACTTCAATCGTGTACGGCTCGACGTAAGAACTGCGCTGAAGCGCGTTCTCCACCGCGGTCTCCAAACTGTCGTTCGGAATGAGGGCCGCAGGTCGGACACGCAAATAGTTCTTCACATCCCAGACACCGACCGTATTGCGGGCATCTTCCGCCGCTGCGTTGCGCGCACGCAGGTTGTCCACCGTTCCGGTCAACGTCACGATGCCGTCTTCCGCCTCGACATCCACATTGGCCCACAAGACGCGTGGATCGTACAACAACGCGTCGGCCACGGCGGATTCGATTTCTTCATTTGGTGTGACCACCGGTTCGTCGGCCCGCTGCATTCGATCGCGCGCCCACCATTCCACCGTCAGATTGTCTCCGTTCACCGAGGACACACCGACGACCCACGCCTTGGCTATCGCACGTTGCATTTCGGCCGCACTGCCGACGATACCGGCGAGATTAACGTGGCCATTCTCCACATTAATCTCAATCAACTCGGCATCCAGACGGACATCCGCATCGTAGCGGGCACGAATGTCCTGCTTAATCGCATGTGCCGTTCGCTCTTCCGGCGGAACGACGGTGAGGTCATTCTGCACCTCGGTCACACCGCGGACACCCTTGGCCAGATCCTCCGTAAACATCTTCTCCTGCCACGAGTCTACTTGGCCTGTCAACGTTACCAGACCGTTAAAGGCCGTCACGTTGATCTCATACGAATCGGCCGCTGGGTCGAGCATAATGGCGTCGCGAACATCTGCCGCGATCTCATCATCGGGCCGTACCGGTGTGTTGACGTCCGTGTTATTCACCACCGAGCGCACACCCTTGACCGCTTCCGCGATCTCGGTGGCCCGCTCTTTCGCGAGCAGGTTGTTGACCGTACCCTCCAAGGTGACAACACCATCAACCACCTGCACATCGATCAGATGCGAAGCAACGTCGTCCTCGGCCAGCAGATGGGTCGCCACCGCCGTCGCAATCTTGCTGTCGTCAATGTCCTTCACGGCCGACGCCTCATCCGTTTGCGCCGACACACCACCGTTCATCGGCATGAGGACGACGATAATGGCAAATAGAGCGGCCGCCAATATGCAACCCAGCCCTCGGAACGAAGTGTTCATCACATAAGTGCTCATACTGTGCTTTCCCTCCTCTGTAGTGTCCGTCTTCAGCAGTTCTCAAAGCTTTCCCGGCTCAAACCAACAGCAGTGCTGCACATCAACGAGCTCGTGCACTGCTGATAGGATTCACTCCGAACCGGTCCAATGCACTGCTCCTTTGGCGGCACCCACACACAGGCCGCCAACGCGGTGCGCTGTAACTAAACGTAATACGGACGAGAGCCCGCTAAAGTCAAGGGGGACAACGCGTAACGTGTCAGGGGAATCCCTGATCAGCAGCGCCCGTGTAGTGGATTTGTCGCCACTGTCCACTGTCAATCGACCGGTTCTATTTCGGCCCTGTACTCACACTGGGTTACAGGAAATCATATTGCGCGACTGACGGCGCTACGGTTCTTTCTACAACGTCTCACGGTTCCGTTCATTCACTGATGGACTCTCATCCTTGGACTCACAATGACCAAACCTGTTGGAACCCTGCTGGCCGCAGCATTGGCGGTGTCGTTGGCAACCATCTCAGTACAGGCAAATACAATCAAGCAGTTCGAAGTACCGGCGCGTCAAACAGCCATCCGCATCCTCGAAACACTCAAAGCGATTGAGTCCTTCGTTGAAGAACGACAAGTTGCAATCCAACCACGGCGTGTGACTCGCGAGGTTGTGGTGATCATGAGCTCACGGGTCAATCTCCGTTCGGCGCCAAGCTTGGAATCGACAGTTGTCCGCGTGGCATTGGAGGGTGAACGGTTCGATCACGTGTCATCAGACGGTGAGTGGCGTGGCATCCGCGACAACGGCCAAACACTCTACGTGTCCGTCGAATACTCCCGCCTTGATGAGGAAACTGTCGAATCCCGGCACAGCTTTAAGACAGTCAGGCAGTTGCGTGAAGGGACCGACAACCGGGCGCGCGAAATCCTGAAATCGGTCGGGCCCGACTACAGGCGCATGGATCTGTTGCGCAAGGAGGCCGACAGACAGTACGAGTCCGAGTACGGAGACATCCCCGAGGACAGCGCGCACCCGGAAAGAGATCGTGCCGGCGAGTCGCTCAACAATATCCAAAAGTACCACCGGCTCGTCTTACAATACTATGATCGGTATAGTGAGATGGCTGGCGGTGTCGAGCGGCCCGCCACGGCAGAATCCCGATGGCGTCCGCGATTCAGCGGGTCAATTGAGGCGGGCCTTGGCACGAATACGGCGGAATCCAAAGTTGCCGGAACCACGGTGTCGGAAACGGATGTCTCACGCTCCAATCTGGCCGCCAATGTCAACGCCGACCTGTCTCCCCATGATCGTATCAATCTGCGGTTCGGCCGTACGGAGGAGATCCACTTCGTCCCGTCGACACGTACGCGCGCCCGCGGCGCGTACACCCGTCGCTTCGATGACAAGGGACGCCTTACCGCGCACGCCGGCCTGAACAATTATCGCAATGAGGCCGATGACACCGGCGATCTCGATCGCAGTGAGTTCGGTGTGCAGGGGGCGTTGACGCCATCGCCGGCGTTTCGCGCCACCGGAGGCGTCGCAATCACGTCGACGGCGTATCCCAATGACGAGGCTCGTGACGTTAACGATACGCGCCTCGAACTCGGCGCCGGCGGGGATCTCAGCGAGTCGGTCCAATGGAACGCCGCGTACCGGCATGCCAGCCATTCCTTTGATGTTGATTCCCTGATCGACAATTCACAGGGCCATCTCGAAGGAAGCCTGATCTTCGAAACCGGTGAGCAGTCGGCGATCATCGTGGACGGTCACTTGGAATCGAACTCGTTCGATGCGGAAAACGACTCACGTGAGTACAGCCGTCAAGGACTTCGGGTGGCGACACGCTCCCGGCCGCTGGGCGGCGCCCAAAATGAGTTCTCCCTCGAGTGGCGTGGCAAGAACTTCGAGGTCGATGATCTCCGCGACTTCACCGAATTCCGCGGCGGATTCCGGTCACGTGAGTACAACGCCGAAACCGATGGCGAATTCGCACTCAGTGTGAACTATCGTCGGTATGGCGGTGACACCATCGTGGCTTTCCTCGACTACATTGAGGCCCGCCTGGAAACGCGGCGTGATCGCGGACGAGCTACCACCACGGGACTATTCTCCGAAGGGGACCTTTACATTCAGTACTTCATCGAGAACAACGGTGTTGAGCGCAATGCGCTGATCACGCAATATGCCTGGCTCGGCATCTCAACCGGTGGACGAACGGTCTTTAGAATCGGTCCCCATATTGCCAGCAATACCGACATCGTGGTGGTCGACGGCGCCATCGGCCCCGATGGCGACGAACTCGGCACATTCGAAAGTCCCAACAATACGATTCGATACGGGGCCAAGGCCGAACTGCGCACACGCGAACGGCCGTTGCGGGCACGCATCAGCGCACGCTACGAATTACTGAAGCGGTACAATGTCGACAAGGCGCCGACACTCGATCGCCTCCACATCGAGGGGCAAGGCACGTATTCCATTACGCAACGTGTCGAGGCATCGGCGCAGATCAAACTGTACACCAGCGGCTCCGATGATCCAAACGCAATTAAAACAACTGAGACCGATTTGCTTGTCGGCCTGATTTACCACTTGGGGTCGCGCAGACGGTGAATGATCCCGTCAATCACTGTAACGGCCCGTTCATTGGCCGCACTGCCGGATGACCAATCGACTGAGTTACCAGGGAGATACGATGAAACGAACAAAGAGGCGTCTTCAGCAAATGGCCACTCACGTCGTATTGGCGGCCGTGCTTCTGCTGGTGGTGTTCCCGGCCTCCTATGCCGATCCCACGTATGAACAACAACAGGAAATTTGGACGGATTTCAGCAACACGGACAAGGCCGCCGGTATCGCCTTTCACGTGTTTCAGGAAGCCATGGGGAATGACGAAACGCAGCAGTTCATCGATGACTATGCCGATGCGGTCACGCTGATCAAAGTCCACCATGAGCTATTTCAAACCGGAAGCCTCAGTGGCGCCTTCACGGTGATCAAAGACCGGCTGCAGGACAAACTGATTGCCAAGCTGGCCCCGGACTTCAACTGGTGGCTCGGCTGGATAAAAGCAGCGAAGGCGGGCATGGAGCTGTTTAAGGACTTCGTATTCGATCCCATGGTCGAACAGAGTCAGATCGATACGTATGTCGGATTACGCGAATCCGGCCTGGACCCGGAAGACGCCTTTGCGGGTGTCCGCGGCTATGGATACATCGTTGAACGTGGCAAGAAGGAATTCCGCAAAGAGTATGGGGATCTGCCATTCCAACAAGGGACCAACGAGCTTCTCCCGAAATGGGAATCCGACTTTCAGGAATACATTAAGGCGGGAATGGAGAATGCGTATCATCGCCAGCTCCACCGCGATCTCCTGAAAAGGTCGCGCCAACTCGCGGCCGAAGCCGAAGCACAGTTGCCGGAATTGCGTGAGCGTCTCTTAACGATCCTGCGCCAATACCGTGTCGCCAAGGTCGAACTCTCGCCCGCAACAGCCGATCTCAACGTGGGGGACCAGGTGATATTCGACGCCGTCGGTATCTATGCTGATCCCTCCGCCCCCCGGTCCGCGACCGACGTCACCGCCGAATGCACGTGGTCGGGCGGAACAGATGACAATGTCTTCGTGGCGACAGAGGCCGATGCTGGACGAAGGGTCGTGGTTACTGCTGACTACTATGGCATCACAGGGACAGCTACTGTCACGGTCATCGATGCCGACACCACCGAATCAATTGACGATGCCCTGGCCGAGGTGCGCGAGGATGAAGAAGAGGGAGAAGGCGAAGACACCGGTGAGGATGCCGAAGACGAAATTCTCGACGACATCCAACGCCAATTCGATGAGGCCGTGCAGCGGTTCTCCGAGCACTACAGTGATTTCATCGCACGACTCCAATCG
This sequence comes from uncultured Ignavibacteria bacterium, assembly GCA_964440935.1. Classification (GTDB taxonomy): domain Bacteria; phylum Zixibacteria; class MSB-5A5; order WJJR01; family WJJR01; genus WJJR01. The sequence goes on from CAYTTY010000015.1 coordinate 61,642, forward strand.
CTGGCCGGTGAATCAGCCGACGCCATCTGCACAGATGGCACTCTGGCCTTCTCGCTGGCCGCCGCCAGTGACGCGTTTCTTGACGTGGAAGGGTATTATGCCGACGCTCTCGCGGCGGTACGATTGGCGGGCAATCTCAATGCCGCCGCCACCGGTCGAACCCCCACCGCTGCCGAGGATTTCGACCCGCGCAACGTCGAAGGATTGGGGGTCTTCGATCAAATCGCCATGCGCATGATGCAGGAGGACTACGCAGCGGTGCTCGCAGACGTGGAGGACATGGGGACGCGACTTAACGAATTGGCACCCGGTTGCGACCCTGAGGAAATGCTCGATGCCGGGAGGCGCGTCGCCGAAACCGATCAGGATCCCGAATCCGGCGTCGATATCGCCGGTGGAACCGGCGTTGTTGGTGATGGCGGCGGTGAGCTGCGTTTCGAGGCTGATCAACTGGGCAGCGAAACCGATTTCTCCGCGAACTGCACCGGCGGCAGCATGACCCTGAACATGGACCCGCCAACGTTTCCCCAGCAGATTTTGCCGGACGGCAGTTACACGGTCCGGGTCAGCATCAGTTGGTCAAGCTCCGGTACTCAGATCGACGATATCAGCGTCGGGGTGAGTATACTAGTCGGACAACAGTTGAAGATCGAGCGAGAATTCAAAAGGTTTTCCGGATCAGAGACCGTCACCGCGACCGTGAATGGTTCCGATATTGATTTCAATCAGCTCTTTGCCTCGATCTCGGTTGTAGTCGGAGGAGGACTGTTGTGCGACAACAACACGTCCGACGGTCTTGGAGCCGTATATAACCAAATCTATTTCCGGCGCGGCAGTGAGTAGTGACATCTCTCGTTTCTGCCTCGTCGCGCGCTCAGGGAAAAGAGTCCGTCTTACGAAGCCACGTGACGCCCTGAGAGATCCGAAACGATGATGTCATCGACCCAACGTGGTAGCGATTACTATTCCAAGTCCCTGTCGGGCCAATACCTGCAGCGCTGCTACGACATCGCGCCGCCGCGTGTGCAGCAATACCTTAACGCTGAGATTGACTATACACTCGTGCACCTTGCAATCGATGCCACGGTCCTGGAACTGGGATGCGGATACGGACGTGTGCTGCGTCGGATTGCGGATCAGGCGACTCAAACCGTCGGCATCGACACGTCGCGCGACAGTTTACACTTGGCACGCCGGTATCTCACCGGAGTGGCAGGCGTTTACCTGATGCGCGGTAATGCTGTACAGATGAGTGTGCGAGATGAATCGGTCGACATTGTCGTGTGCATCCAAAACGGCATCTCCGCGTTCGGGGTCGATCCGATGGCGTTGGTGCGAGAAGGGGTGCGCGTGACGCGTCCCGGAGGCCGGCTGATCGTCTCAACTTACAGCGGTCGCTTCTGGCCGCACCGTCTCGAATGGTTCAAACGCCAAGCGGACGCGGAACTGATCGGAGCAATTGATTGGGAGCAGACACGAGACGGCGTCATCATCTGCCGCGACGGATTTCGCGCAACGACCTTCCAGCCGGATCAACTCCGTACGATTGCGGAGACGTTAAGTCTCACCTGTCAGATTGAAGAGGTTGATGAGTCGAGTGTATTCTGTGTGATGCAGCGCCCTTGACGATTCACGGATTCTCTACGGCACCGCCCAACCCGGCAGCCCGCTGAGATCGATGTTAAACACCGCCAACCCAACAACATAGATGGCCGTGGTGATAGCCACCACGCCGATCAGATTCATTATGATTCCCGCACGCATCATATCAGCCATGCGCACTTCGCCGCTGCCGAACACAATCGCATTCGGCGGTGTGGCCACCGGCAGCATGAAGGCGCACGACGCCGAGAGTGTTGCGGGAATCATTAATAGCAACGGATGTGTCTTAATCGCCACCGCCAGTGATCCGAGCAGCGGCAGGATCATCTCTGTCGTCGCCGTGTTCGACGTGAGTTCGGTCAGAAACGTCAGCATCGCGCAGACCGACGACACCATAATCACCGGCGGCGTACCGCCCAAGCCCGACAATTGCTCGGCAATCCACACCGACAACCCCGACTCTTTGAAGCCCGTGGCCAGCGCGAAACCGCCCCCGAACAGAATCACAATTCCCCAATGCAATCGTGAGGCGGTGGCCCAGTTCATCAGTCGCTCGCCGGGTGTCGTGCGCGACGGTATCAAGAACAAGATAAGCGCAACCCCAATGGCAATGGTTCCGTCATCGATGAATCCCGGAACGGGGAACACATTCGACCATCCGGGAATCGTCGCGACTCCGGTCACGATATCGCGACGGAAAATCCACAGCAACGCCATCGAAACGAACAACACCGAGACCACACGTTCTTCAAACGACATCCGTCCCAGACGCCGGTATTCATCGCGGAAGATGTCGATGTTCACAATACGGCGATCGCCGCCGCGCACAAATAACAGAGTGAGTACACCCCATGCGATGGTCAGCAGCACGGTAGACAGGGGAAGACCAAAAGCAAACCACTGCGCGAACGTGATCTCGGGCGCACTCGGGAAATAAATCGCGAAGATGCGGGTAAAGGAGAGATTGGGTGGTGTGCCGATCAGCGTGGCCAAACCACCAATCGATGCCGAGTACGCAATCCCAATCAGGAGCCCGACCGCGAACCGGTCGACCGCGTGCGCCCCGGCGCTCTCCCGCATCTTGACAATCACCGCCAGCGCAATCGGTACCATCATCATCGTCGATGCGGTATTCGAGATCCACATCGAGAGAAACGCATTCGCCACCATGAACCCCAGCAGAATGCGCTTGGGACTGCCACCGATCAGCAGGATGATCCGCAGCGCGATGCGACGGTGCAGGTTCCACCGCTGCATTGCCAGGGCCATGATAAACCCGCCAATGAACAGAAAAATGATATGATTGAAGTATGTCCCGGCCACGGCACTGCCCTTCATGATGCCAAACGCTGGAAACAACGCCACCGGCAGCAGCGCGGTCGCGGGAATCGGAATCGCTTCGGTCACCCACCACGTCGCCATCAAGACAGCGACCGCCGCGGTGCGTGTCACCACCGGGTCGCCCGGCGACAGATCAGACCCAAACAAAATGATCAGTGCCAAAGCCGGCCCGGCGATCAGGCCGATCAGACGTTTCAGCGAACGCGGTGTGTCGGTCTCTCCACCCATCGGTCTGGATACAAGAAACGCAATGAGACGCCTGCAGCAACAACTGCTTCACGGGACTCTTGCAATTAGCGTGCGGACCGGCGGTGATTCAAAGGGAGGTGCTGACCTTGAAGCCCAGCCAGATGCCAATGAATGCCCCCATTGTCGAGCACACCAGCCCCGCCAAGGAGAAGACACTGCCACCCCACAGCCATGGAATGAATCCACCGATCGTCGAACAGACGAATAACCCGATCCAAATCATGGCGCGAGAATTCATACCACTGTCAGTGATCGGACAAGAACGAAGCGGTGATAACCGCTCCTGCCATAAGGTATGAACGTTCGAGCGATTACCGGGAATATCCTCCAATGTAGCACGGGCGTCTCGCCCGTGCCGCATGGCCGAGACAGCCATGCTATGTTCTCGAGAATTGGAACCGACTTCTGACAATCGCTCTAACAATCGCCATAACGGCTCGGCTCCCTCTCCCCTTAGGGGTGGGCGTATCGATGCCTGAATGAATGTAGAAGGAACAGAACAATTTGGAGACTACTCGTACCGCAAACTCACAATTGGATCCACCTTCGCGGCGCGGTAAGCGGGGTAAATGCCAAACACCAACCCCACCATCACCGCTACGGTAAAAGCAATCAGGATCCACGGTATCGACACGGCCGCCGGGAGCGGCGTCGTGGCATTGACCAGAAACGCAATGCCAAGGCCGACTACAATGCCGAGCACACCGCCCAAACCGGACAGTGACATCGCCTCGATCAAAAACTGCCAGACAATATTGCGACGGCGGGCGCCGATCGCTTTCCGGATCCCGATCTCACGCGTGCGCTCGGTCACCGAGACCAGCATGATGTTCATCACACCGACACCACCGACCATCAGCCCGATCGAGGAGATCACCACCATCGCGATGTAGATCGCCCCGGTGATGCTCCGGTACTGCTCCATTAGTGTCTCCTGGGTGAAGACGGCGAAATCTTCGGGCTTATCGTAGGGGACACCACGGCGGCGGCGCATCAGTTCGGTCACCTGGTCAATCGCCGCCGGAATGAGCGTCGAGTGCGTGGTGCGGCACTCCAGCCACAGTTCCTCTTCCCAGGGATGCAGCTTGGCGAATGTTTCGTACGGCAATAACACGTAGTTGTTCATCGATTCACCGAGCATCGATTCACGCGCCTTCGTCACACCAATCACAGTGAACCGTCGTCCGTTGACCAGTATGTCCTTCCCGATCGGATCGAGGCTTGGGAACAACGCGTCGGAGACATCCTCACCGATCACACATACCATGCGACGGAAGTGATTGTCAATCTCGGAGATGAACCGCCCTTCGGCCATCTCCGTGCCATTGACGTCCTGATAGGTGGGCAGCACGCCGGCCAGATCGGGACGCATGGCCTCGTTGCCTTTGTACTTGGCGGTGTTGCCGCCCCGCTGCCTATAGTGGTTTTCCGGCGACACGGCGTCGATCAGTGAACAGTGCTCAAGAATGGCTTCGGCATCCTCGTAGGTGATTCCCTTGCGGTTGCGTTCTTCCGACGACCGATGCCCAAACGTGATTCCCGGTTTGTATTTGGACACGTAAATCACATTCGAGCCGAGCGATTCGATTTGCTGGGCCATCGAGTTGTTCAGACCGGTGATCAACGATACCATCCCGATCACCGAGCTGACCCCGATCAACACGCCGAGCACCGTCAGAAACGCGCGCATTTTGGCGGCGCGAATCGACGCAATCGCCATCGCCAGCGACTCTTTAATTTCGAATGCTCCGTACGACATCGCTCACTCACCAGCGCTTACTCGTAGCGCAATGCCTCGATCGGATCGAGCCGTGCGGCTTTCATCGCCGGATAGACCCCAAACACCGTACCGACCCCGCCGGCAACCAGAATTCCCGCAATGATTGACCACGCCTCAACGCCAAGTGGAATGCCCGACATGTTCGATAATACCATTCCGATCAGGAAGCCGCTAACAATCCCAATCGCGCCACCGACAATGGACAGCGTCAGCGATTCGGCCAGAAACTGCCACATGATGTTCATCCTGCGGGCGCCGATCGCCTTGCGAATGCCAACCTCGCGTGTGCGCTCGGTCACTGACACCAGCATGATGTTCATGATCACGATGCCGCCAACGATGAGTGAAATCGATGAGATTCCAATCATCACCAGAAACGCACCACTCGAGAAATTGTCCCACATGCGTTGAATGTCCGCAGCGGTGGTGATGCTGAAGTCATCTTTGTCATCGTATTTCAATTTGTGACGCGCGCGCATGACCATGCGCACCTCATCCTGTGTTTCGTCCATCGATTCGTACGTGTACGCTTTTACAAACAGGTCGAGCGAGCGGCGATCGCCGAACTGCTTTTCGAAGGTGCTCAGCGGAATGATGATGTAGTTGTCTTTGCTCTGCCCGAGCGTCGATCCGCGCCGGACCCCGTTGCCGATGACCGTATATTCCCGCCCGGCAATCCGGATCTCTTTGCCGATGTGCGACACGCCGGGAAACAGGTTGTCGATTACGTCATAGCCGATAAACGCCACACGTCGGCGGTGCTGGTAATCGGCCGCCGTCGGGTAGTGGCCGTTTTCGATTTCGAAATCGACGATCAGCGGGAATTCGGGTGTCGATCCCATGACGTAAACGTCATTGATATATTTGTTGCCGTACTTGGCACTGCGCATCGTAATGGTCCGCGCGGCCACCCGCTCGCAGCCCACACACACTTCATCAATGGCCCGATAATCTTCGACCGTGAGTGTCTTGCGCTTGCGCGACTCCCACCACTCTTCTTCTGAGGTGATGATGCCTTCACGATCCACGGTAAACGTCGTCGCGCCGAGCGTTTGAATCTCGGCGGCAACATACTGGTTCATGCCGTTGATGAGCGACACGATCGCAATGATCGTGCTCACCCCGATGATCATGCCGATGAGCGTGAGAATGGATCGGAGCTTGTTCGCCCAGAGGGCTCCGAGCGCGATTTTGGCGCTTTCAAGAAACTGGCGCATCGGTCAACTCACTCACCGATTACACGTCACGCTGCATTGCGCACGTCTTCATCATGCGACACCTGGCCGTCGTGAATGTGCAGGATGCGGTCGGCGTATTTGGCCACATCGTGCTCGTGCGTCACCAGAATGATCGTGTTTCCCGCCTTGTGCAGCCGGTCAAACAATCCCATGATTTCCACGCCGGTCTTGGAGTCGAGATTACCGGTGGGCTCGTCGGCAAGTATAAGCGACGGATTGTTCACCAACGCACGGGCAACCGCGACACGTTGCCGCTGGCCGCCCGACAGTTGATTGGGACGGTGGCTCATTCGGTCGCCCAAGTCGACCATTTCCAACGCCCGTTTGGCCATGTCGAGGCGCGTTTCCGACGGTGTGCCGTTGTAAATCAGCGGCAACTCAACGTTGTGCAATGCCGTCGCACGGGGCAGCAGGTTAAACGTCTGGAAGACAAAGCCGATCTCACGATTGCGAATCATGGCCAGCTCGTCATCGTTCATATTCGCGACCGCACGATCGTTCAGTGTGTACGATCCGCTTGACGGTGTGTCGAGACAGCCGATCATGTTCATCAGTGTCGATTTCCCCGATCCCGACGGGCCCATGATCGCGACATATTCGCCCTTCGAGATTTCGATCGACACACCACGCAACGCGTGCACCTTCTCGGTACCCATCGTGTAGGTCTTCCACAGTTCTTTAGTCTGAATCAGCATACTCAATCACCTGCCTGTCATGTCATTGACGAATTACCCGCGATCCCGTACGGTTTTCTCCGGTTCGGTTTCGACGGCATCATTATGATCAAGCGTTCGGAGCGTACGGAACGGTCCCACCACAATGACATCATCCTTCTCAAGGCCCGACGTGATTTCGATATCCTGCTGGTCGGCGATACCGGTGGCCACCGGAACAAAGACAGCCTTTCCGTCACGCACCACAAACACACCTTCGATCGGTCTCTTCTCCCAATCATCTTCGTCGTCGCTGGTATTGACCGTGTCGGCGTTGGACGATTCCTCATCACCGTTGGCGGCAACGGCCTCGTTCACTCCGATTGCCTTCTCATCACCACCTGTCCCAGCATCTCTTTTCTCCAGAATGTCTTCATCGCGCAACACAACGGCGCCGATCGGAATCTTCAGTGTGCGCTCACGCATGTCGGTGGTGATATCGCACGTGGCGGTCATCCCCGGTTTGATATTGGGAACGCTGTCCGTCACGAGAATGGTCACCATGAAATTGGTGACCTGGTCCTGCGAGCCAAGTCCCGACATCTGCGCCGTATTGCCAATCTCGGTCACTCGCCCCTTGAACACCGTATCCGGCATCGCATCCAACTCGATATCGACGCTTTGATCGAGTGCCACATGCGCGATATCGGTTTCGTCGACTTCCACTTCGACTTCGATCTCGGACAGGTCGCTGAGAACCATGATAACGGTCGCCTGGTAATTGAGCGAACCCATCACGACTTCTCCCATTTCAGCGCGCAAATCCGTGATAATTCCGTCCATCGGCGCGCGAATGGTCGTATACCCAAGGCTCTCCCGCGCCTGATCGACTGCCGCTTTCGCTTGTGCCACGCGAGACTCCGCCGCCTCCAGCGACGCCTGCGCGGTCAGGTGCCGGGTCCGCGCCGCATCGTACGCTTCCTGTGAGGTCAGATCTTTCTCGAAGAGAGACTTCTGTCGCTCGTAGATAAGCTTGGCTTCGTTGGCCGAAGCTTGCTCCAGGCGCGTAGTTGCCAGTGCGGCATCATACGATGCTTCTGACTGCCGGACCTGCGCCTCATACTGGTTGGGATCAAGTTGGACCAGCAGATCGCCCCTCTGGACCTGCTGCCCCTCCTTCACGGGCAGATTAACAATCTCGCCGGAGACGTTTGCCGAGATTTTCACCTCGGTCTTCGGTTGGACCTTGCCAGTCGCATTGACGAGTGACACCAACCGGCCCTCTTCGACCTTCGCGGTGTTGACCTTCGTGGTTGCCTCAGAGGAGGTCAGGAGGTTGACCACGATGAGAATCACGACCACGAGCCCTATCCCACCAAAGATCAGGACTTTTTTCTTCTTTTTCCCATTCGCCATCTGTCACCACACCTGCTTGTTCAGAATAGGAGCCCGCCGTCACGGACTCAGACTTAGACCTCGTGCTCCATCACTATGGATACGTATAAGCGGTCAACGAGGTTCATGCCGCCGGCACATTGAGTCAACCGGGCAGAGACCGGGGGCTACCGCCTCACTCCTACCGCATTCTCCAATCGCGCGACGGCTATCAGATAGTCGAACAATGCGTTAACGCGATCGTTCTGGGCTCTGGTCAATGACACTTGGGCATCGAGCAGATCGAGAATGGTGGCGGCTCCCAGATGGTATTTCTCCTGCGCGAGATTGAAATCCTCCTGCGCCGAGACTTCGGTCTGCTCGGCAAGGTTGCGCGTCTCATCGGCCAGCTCGACTCCGAGATGGGCCTGCTTGACAGCGAAGGCGACGGCCTTTTCGGCCTGCTCCAACTGCTCGGACGTGTACTTGACACCCACTTGGGCATTGGAGATCGCCGTCTTGCGATGGAAACCGTTGAACAACGAGAAATTCAGGCTGGCGGAGATTCCCCAAGTCGCAAAGCGCCCGTCAAAATCGAGCAGATCGTTACGTTCCCGGGGGCTGAAACTCCGCGAGATCGACCAACTAAACGATGGGAACAACGTGGCTCGCGCGATCCCGATGTCATCCTTGGCGATTCGCATATTGGCCCGCGCAATCTGAACCGCGGGTGACCGTTCGAGGGCTTGTTCGGCGGCGTCCTGGTACGACATCACTTCCGGCTCCTCACCGCTGATGTCTGACACCGTAATCTCAGTTTCCACTGAGCGATTCAGTATGGTGTTCAGACCCGCGCGGCCGACTTCGACATCGTTCTCACGCCGCAACAGTTCCAATTGCTCGGTCCCCAACTGGACTCGCGCTTTGAGCACTTCGGAAAGTGACGCCGAACCCAGCTCATAACGGCTCTCAATGGTCTTGAGAAATTCCTCGGCACGCTCGACCGCCGCCTCCTGAACCTCGACCAGCTTGTGCGACTTGAGCAGATTGAAGTAGCCTTCCTTGACGCCCAGAATCAGGTCATTCTCGGCGCCGCGCACATTCTCCTCCTGCGCGGCCCGGGTGTGGTACGATTGGGCAATCCGGTAGAAATTCGCTCCGCCGTCAAAGAACGTCTGCGAAAGTGTAAAGCCATTGCTCCACGAGGTCGATGTCTGGGCTTCTTCCGGGATTGATATAAACTGTCCAATGGTGGGATCGTATGTCACGTCACCAAACCGCGTATGCCGGTAGTTGTAGTTGTGTGACAAGCTCGGCAGAAAATCGCCCCACGCCGACCACACACCCTGCTTGGCGCGGTGGTAGCTTTCGCGTGCCGACGGTAAACCATACTGCCGCGACCCGTTATTCGTCAGAGCGATGTCGATACACTGATCCAGGGTCAACTCCTCGGCCTGGAGCGTTTGTCCAGTACCGGAAAAGGTGATCGCAAGTGCAGCCACAATCAGGATCGTTGTAAAACGCTTCATTCTCATCTCCCCTACTCTCAATCAGGATGTTCATTCCCCACTTAGGCACCGAATGAGATGCCGAGAGTGGCCAATCCGGCTTGAATGAGAACCCACACAAACCAGACCGCCCCGACACTGTACAGCGCCTTGCGGCTGTCGATGTTGGCAATCACCGACACCGCCACGCTCGACAACCACACTTGCCACAGACCAAACAACTCAAATGACGATAATATCTTCTTCACGAATGGCCCGGTTTCCGCCGATGTCAACACGCCCAACCCAATCGAGACGTCCATTGACCCCTTGGCCATAATCAGGGGTACGGTGACGATACTCCCGGGGATGACGATCATCATCGTCCACGCGTACGCATTGAGCATCTTCAGATAACTGGCGGTGCCACCAAGCAGAATGTTGCCGATGAACAACAACACTCCAGCCACGATAACGATCATGAGGATCTGGCTGATCGGCACAAACAGCAGGTAGATCGGGTTCTCAAACTGCTCTTCCATGCCGCTGAGGACTTCTGCTTTCTGCTCCTCGGACATCTGCTGGTTTTGATCGAGCCGTTCCTCCACTTGGGCGATTTGTGATTCTTTGATGATGCTCTTGATCGGTAAATAGGCGCCGATGGATATGGCCGACACCAACAACCAGACAATGACCCACTCATGATTGCTGCGCACACTTTGGAATGTCTTGCGTGGGTCAACAAACAGATTCCACAACTTCGCACCAAATCCCAGCGGTTCCGGTGTCCCTGCTGGGGTCCCTCCAGCCATCATGTTCTGGTCTGTCGTGGACATCTGTTTCCTCCTGGACCATCCCGGAGCAAGCTGCGCAGGTCCGGGAAACACGAGTTCAAAAGACGGTCACGCACGGCGAAAGTTTCAAAATTCACATCTCCGTGACATGTCCGCCCACCTCCAACCGGCCCCAATAACTCCTTATCACTGATAGAATTCAATCCCTTTGCCGGGGGTTGACGTCAGTCGATTGGTGCCCCTGACGCCCTTTAGGGTGAGTCCGCCGCGGCGGATCGAACCCTCGTCAGGGTTTACGACGAGACGCAATGCATTTATAGCAATTGTCATAAATCCTTTCCGTTTGGATCAGGGTGCCACGGGCCTTGA
>CAYTTY010000016.1:0-68364 GCA_964440935.1 uncultured Ignavibacteria bacterium
TCATGCGCCCTCGCGTGACGGCTATCTCCCGTACCGACAAGGCGTCACCCGAGGGTGGGTGACGCCACAGATGACCATCGTATTGGCTTCAAACGGAAAATACGTCTGACAACCGGTCTGATATCTGTTCGGGCTTAAGGTCTGTGGACCTGTGCTCGGCCTCCAGAACGCCTCGTTCTCCTTCTCTAAGTCGTTGTGAACAGTTGAGAAACGATTCCCGTCACCGCTCAAAGACGGGTCGAGTGGGCCGATATAGTTAGGAGAAGCGGTCATATACACCGAGTGGCCGGCTGCGAGCGACTATGAGCCTGACCGACACCTCACGCATCGTGCTGGAGCGCGTTGATCTCTTCAACGGCTTAAGCCGCGATGACTTAGAGGCGATCAACAGCTACCTCGAACGACGGAGCATGCCCGAAGGCGGTGTGCTGTTCGAAGAGGGTGAGGTCGGCGATTGTCTCTATGTGGTGCGCCGCGGTACGGTGCGCATCCTGAAGAATCTCGATGGCTCGCTGACCGAGCTGGCACGGCGCGGTGAGGGTGAGATGATTGGTGAGATGGCGCTGATCGATTCCTCGCCCCGATTTGCGACAGCCACCTGCGAAGCCGGCACAGAACTGTTTGTGCTGTCGCAGAACAAGTTTTTCGAGGTACTGAAACGACATCCGGAGATCGCCGCACGCATTCTTAAGGTTCTGGCCGCACGTATTCGCGAGACCGACAACGCGCACCTCTACCGGTTGGAGACCAAGAATCACGACTTGGAAAATGCACGCGCACGGTTAGAACAGTTGTTGCGGCAATTGCGAAAATCGAATGATCATCTCGAAGCGGCATTGGCGTACCGCGATCGTGTGCTGGCCGTTTCACCGTATCCGGCGATCATCACCGACCGACACAACCACATTCGTCTGATCAACCCGGCCGCGATGCGGCTGTTCGGTCAAACAATGTCGAGCGATTTGTGGACGTGGATCACCCCGGCACACCCGACCGATCTTCAGAAGATCGAGACCGCTCTGTCTCACAACACCATGTGGAAAGGCGAAATCGAAGTCTTAAACGAGCAGCACAAGCCCTTGATCTGCAAACTCGTTGCCGCACCGGTGACCGAGACCGGCGATGGTGACGCGACCAGGCTGTGGATGTTCGAAGATCTCACCGAAATGCGATTCCTCGAACAGCAAGCAATGCAACGCGAGCAACTCGCAGTCAAAGGCGAGATGGCGGCCGAAATTGCACATGAGCTGAACAACTTCCTCGCGGTCCTGTCCGGAAATGCGGAACTGCTGTCGATGCAACTCGGCGATGACCTTCCCGAGTCGGTGAAAAAACGCGTCGACGGCATGGGCAAATCGATCGAACGTATTCGGATGTTCACCGATAACCTCCTCAACTCACGGCATCCAAGCGGCGAACGAGTGAGCATCAATCTGAACGACTTTCTGGAGAACCAGATCGCATTTCTCAAACCGCAAAAGCGCATCAAGCGGATCGTTATCGAAACGTCTTGGGGGGACGATCTGCCCGAACTCAACTGCGATCCGTCGGCCATTCAGCAGATCTTCTACAATCTGATGCTTAATGCCGCCGATGCACTGAAAGAATCGGGAGCGGAAGCCAACACCGTGTATGTCAAGACGGCATACCTGAAGGAAGCCAATTCGATTATCCTGACGGTCGCGGATAACGGTCCCGGGATCCCCGGCCACTTGCAGCAATCGTTGTTCAAGGAACGTGTGTCATCGAAACCCAGCGGTCATGGCTTCGGTCTGCTGACGATTGCGCGGCTGGTCGAAGAGCATGGTGGATCGGTGCGCGCCGGCAACAGTCCCGAAGGCGGTGCCGAGTTCACCGTGGTTCTCCCCGTGGCACAACCCCAGGAATAGGTGGACTGTTGTGGACCTGATGTGGTTTCTCATACTGGCGCATCTGGTGGGAGACTATGCGCTCCAAACCGATCAGATGGCGGCCCGAAAGGGCACATCGTCGCCGCACCTGACAGCGCACATTGCGGTCTACGTCGGCACACTATTCGTCACGCTGTGGATCTTCAGCGCCGTCACAAGCCAATTCGCTTTCTGGTCGGTTGGTACACTCGGTGCGCTCGCCGTGATCTTCGTCATCCACTGGGCGCAGGATTACTCGAAGTCACGCTTCTTCAATGGCTCCAAGCAGGCCTACTACATCGATCAGACGGTTCACATCCTTCAATTGTTCTTGCTGCGATGGTGGCTCATATGACAACCATCGACCGCCGTGCCCTGGCCTGGCTGCCTGCGTCGGTGGCTGCGGACAGCACCTGGACACATCGCCGTCGCAACGGCGTCGTCATATTTGCCGATGTCTCCGGGTTCACCGCGCTGACCAAGCACTTGCGGCGCACACAGGGGAAACGCGGCATCGAACAGTTGACACAACGCCTCAATACGATCTTCACCGATATGGTTCAATCGGTGCGCCGTTGTCACGGTGAGGTACTTAAGTTCGGCGGCGATGCGCTGTTGATTGCATTCGACTCGAAGACCGCGCTACAAGACGCGATTGACTGCTCGTCATTGTTACACGCCTGCGTCCGTCGCCACAGCCCACGGTCCCAGTCGGCGTCGCTTGGTTTGCACGTCGGTATGGCCTGTGGTGATTGGCATGAGCGTATTGTCGGGATTCAGGGGCAGCGCCGTGAGCATGTGATCTACGGCGATGCGGTGCGCCAGGCCATCGGTGAGGCGGATGACGCGTCCGATGGTCAAACGCTGCTGCATGCGCCTGCAAAATTGACTGATGATCTGCCGGCAAACCTCAATTTCCAGCATCTGTCCAAGAATCGCTACTCCGTTCGGTTACGACGATCCAAAGTACCCGGCCCGTCTCACGATCACCCGGAGTCTGACCTTTCATATGCCGATGTATTGTGGGATTTTGTTCCACAGGCGCTACGTGAAAGTCTTCAGACACCGGCTATTGATCCGTTGACGTTCGGAGAACACCGCCGTGTGTCCACGGTGTTTGTCTTCTGGCAGGCGCCGCCGTCGGCGTTCAATTCGGAGTCATTCTGGAAGAGCCTATTCGATGTTGTGCACACGTGCAGTTTGGAATTCGACGGTGTCTGGGCGCGTAGTGATCCCGCAGGACCCTATCACAAATTGCTGATCTTGTTCGGAACGCCACGGTCGTCGGATGATGATACCGACCGCGCGCTGGCGTTTGCGACGTCAGTGCGGGACCGGATGTCGCGGATCGCGGACAACGTTTGTGGATTTCACTTTGGCATTGGCGTCGTTGCCCAAACGGTCTTCAGTGGATTTGTTGGAGCGCCGCATCGGTTTGAGTTCACGGCAATGGGAGATGGTGTCAACCTGGCGGCGCGGCTGGCAGCGAAGGCGGTACAACACGGCATTTTAATCGACGGTGGCACGCAAACAAGCTGTCCAGCGTGGGTATGTGAACCACAGGGATCGTTGCGCCTCAAAGGCGTCACTGACCCGGTCCCGGTTCTCACTCCGACTGAACGGATTGCCAATTACACGGAGACGGTGAACAACGACGATATTATCGAACATCCACAAGCCCTCGATGAAGCAGTTCGATTCTGGCATTGTCACGAGCGCGCGCCACTGGTCATCGAGGCCGAACCGGAAGCGGATGTCCGTCGCTTTGTGACTCAGGTGATGAGTCATGTGGCCCCGCCCGCGGCTGCCAAGAGACATGTGACCTTCGCTCCACAGGATGCGCACAAGCCCCACGCCGGTGTACAACGACTGTTGCGGGTGCTTTGTGAAGCAGATGCGAACGCTACACTCCAACCGCACGACTTATGCCAACGTGAGCAACGCGACTACGCTACGTGGTCTGTGGTCTTGGGGAATGAAGGGAAACTGCAGCGCCTGCTCGCCACCCGTGGGGTCGACCTGTGGACGATAGAGGTCGTGGACGCACTAAGCCGATTGCCGCAGCTGACGGCACTCTCTCAACAACAGGCGATTCTTGTACTGGGGTCGGTCCATCATTTATCGAGTATTGATTTCCAGATCATCGAGACGTTTTGGAATCGGATCGCTCCGACGATGCATGTCATTGTATCGCGCGACGCCCGGCCGGCAAACACGCCGTCAGCGCGAATCCACCTGGGGCCGGTCACAAAAGATGAGATGCGTTCCGTGTTGGCCGCCTCCGTGGCGGATGAGGCGGTATCCAGCCGCTTGTTGGATTTTCTGCAGGTCAAGTCGCATGGGTTTCCGCGCCTGGCGCGGTTGTTTCTCACTGATCTGATTCAACGGGGACACCTGCAACCTCCCGGTAGCGGGAATTCCACCTGGCATCTGGGTGACTTATCGAACGTCGAGTTGCCTGACTCACTCCGGGCACATTACATCCAACAGCTTGATCGTTTGCCTCATGCCGAGAAGACGGTGGCGCGAATCGTTAGTGTCCTCGGTGATGGCAGTCCGCAATCAGCGATTCAGTTCGTCGCCGGCCACCAGGATGCTCGACAAGACATTGACAACATCCTGCGATCGTTGCAGCGTCAAGACCTGATCGCCATCGATTTCGGTTCGGACTCCGCCATTCGGTTTGTGACGTCTATGTGCCGTCAGGCGGCGTACGAGACGATGTCGTTTTCGGAACGGGAAGCGCTGCACGCATTGGCGGCACGGTTCTGGCGAAGCCGTGGTGCGCGCAACGCTTCGATCACCGGACGCCATCTGTTTTTTGCGCGACGGTTTGATGATGCACTTCCGCTGCTGATGCAAGCGGCCGAGCGTTCGCGTCGTCTGTGGCTTCTCGAAGAAGCACAGCTTCTCTATCGGTATTGCGTGCTGGCCGCGGGAGGCAAGGGTGACACGGATACGTCTCGTGTTGTTCCCACTGTCTCCAAGCAGGTGATAAGCACACACAAAGAGATCATCGCCGGATTCGCTGCCATCCTGCGCGAGCGGGGATTATACCACGAATCCCGATTCCTCTTCGGACGATTGGCGCGTTCGGACACCGGCTTGCCGCGCGCGGATCGCTTGCGCTACCGCCTGGCGCAAGCACGGGTCGATTGGCTGGCGGGGCATTACGCACGCTGCGAACGCACGATCAACGGGATCATGCGAAATGCCAAAGAGGCGTCACATGATGCGCTCGTCAGCGAAGCAACGGTGTTGCTGGCCGAGGTGATGCGCCGTACCGGACGTCTGACACGCGCCGATCGGTTGCTGAAACGTGCGTCCAAGCGGTTGCGGACATCGTGTGATGTCAAGGTGCGAGCCGACGCGCTCAATACCCACGGTCTGGTCAGTTGGGCGCTGGGTCGCATTGACGATGCCCGGCGGTATTTCCTGGCGGCGCTCGCACTGATGCGATCGCAACGCAACGCCGCCCGGCGCGGTCAATTGGCCAACAACCTGGGCATTCTGTTTGAAGAGACGGGACAATTGTATAAAGCAGAATCCTATTACGACCGAGCCTTTCAGACGTTTGATCGCATCGGACACCGGCGCAACCGCGCGTATTGTCTCGGCAACTTATCGAATTTGTATCGACATGCCGCACGGTATGAGCAGGCACGTGCGGCGTATGAAGAGACGGAATTTGAACTACGGACGATCGGTGAACAACACGCGGCGGCGTACACGATCGGAAACTTGGGTGATCTGGCGCGTGACTTCGGTGATTGGGTGCGTGCACGCGTCCTGTATGAGCAGACGTTGGACTTCGCCCAATCGTCGAAGGATATCGAACTGCGTGCCGAATGCTATGCGCGCCTGGCCGAACTCGACATCGTCGGCGGATCACTCGCTGCCGCGCAGAATCTTTTAGACCGTGCGGGACGCGACGCCGAGGCGGTCGGCTCGCGTGAATTCGGTTTGCGGGTGGAGTGCCTGCGTGGCGATGTCGCTTTTCGACGGGGCCAAGTTGACGATGCCTGCCGGCAATACCGTCAGGCATTGGATGCTGCGGAGCAGGCCGGACTGGTGCTGTACCGATTGACCGCGATGGTCGGGCTGGCGCGCGGTCGTATGGAACTTGGGGACTTCACCGAAGCGCACCAGTTGGCGCGTTCGGCGGCACGTCTCGCCAAACGCAGCCGCTATCGGTGGTTGGAATTGAATGCACTTGTTGCCGCAGCGGAATCGGATGATTTGAAACGGCACAGAAGTAATCCTGATCGTCGTGTCGATTGGCTGCACCGAGCCGGAACGCTGCGCAATGACATTCGTGGATCGATCGGTCATGAGGCCGTGCGAACAACGTTTGACTCGCTGCCGGTGGTGAAGCGGTTGTCGCGGTTGATCGCGGATAGAATGCCGGTTGTTGAGGCGCAGGGCCTGTAACGTGATTCCACCCGTTTCATTCTCATTCTCATTCTCATAAGCGCATAGCAGCGACACAATTGGCCACGGTCCGCGTGAACCCGTGTCGCCTTTACACGGCGCTATACGAGGTCTCCCACCTGCGGTGCGAAGAGACGTCACCCACTTATGGCGCTGAAGGATATCGACCGCCTGTGGCGCCCATCCCACATATGTGCAGGCGAATCACCACTCTTTTTGCGACCTGAGCGCACCGCTGTGCAATCCAAAACCCCCTGTGCAATATTTGGACACCGCCCAAGTTGCTTGCCGGCCATGAGTTTCGCCGGTGGGGCCGTTGCCCCCTGTATTTTGGTCGCGCATTTGCCTTAGGACTGTGTGCCGGTACAGAACAGAATCAGCCGGCCCAAGACTGGAGCCCTATCACTGCCCAGATAGCCCCGAGACCCATAGTGCAATCCTCCTACAACCCCGGGTCGCCGCCCTCGGCCCGGGGTTCCTCCCTATTTAGGCAGAAATGCATGGACAGATCATCCCTGAACGATGACACTGAATCGTTGTCCCTTTTGGTGATGAGGATGCCGATAGACAGAGGGACACGAGCGGGGAGAGGTATCTTTACTGCATGGATGAGTTTCCAGAAAGAATGGATTCACCGAATGTGGACGATCCGGGATCTCCGGAGCCGCCCGTCCGACGGAAGATTCCGTGGGACGGGGGCCGTGCCATTCTCTACTTCATCTTCATCGCGCTCTTCGCATTGCTTCTCGGTGTTTTGCTCTATGAACCGCTGGGATTTTATGGCTCAATCGTTGTTTCCGAGATCATCGGCTTCGGACTGATTCCCTACATCCTGAGTCGATTCTTCGACACCGGTTGGGAGTGGTGGACCCGTGGGGTGAAGGCCGGCGGGCCGTTCTGGGTCTGGGCCGCGATTGGCATTGTCTCGTTCTCCATCGCTCAAAGCAATCTACCGGTGTTGATCGACCGTGTCTATCCGATCCCCGAAGGGCAACTAGTAATGTTCGAGCAATACCTGACCGCCGGTTCACCGTTGGGATTGGTGGGCATCATTCTGATTGCCGCGGTAGTGCCGGCGATCTGCGAGGAGCTAAGTTTTCGCGGTTTGATTTTGACCGGTTTACAGAGGTCGTATGGATCAATAGCGGCGGTTATCTGGAGCGGTTTTCTGTTCGCACTGCTGCATCTCAATCCCTGGACATTCATTGGGCTGTGGTCACTGGGGTGTTTTTTGGGATACATCACCATTCGGCTGGGCTCGGTGTGGCCGGCGATTATGCTGCATCTGATCAACAACGGCTTCGCACTGACTTTTTTCTATGTCCAGGGAAAGGCGGCTTGGGAAGAACGTCCGGAGTTCATTCCCTGGTATGTCACCCTGGTTGCCGGTGGGGCCCTTTTGCTGGCCATCTGGCGCATCCACAAGATCACGGCGACCTTTCAGGAGCAAGAGGCGGCCGGGGTGTGATATGGGGTGAACGGCCGTGATGACCCTGCTTTGAACCTCAATAGCTGTCACATCAATCACTTAGTGCCAGTCGGCCCGGCGATAAATCGACATTTCACGCAGCAAACCGCGCCGAGCTTCGTATCTTGTTCCATTGGTTGACACCGTACGGTGAGTAGTGGACAGGATTCTGTCATGGACACATTACACGCAGCAGATCAGACGATAACCCGGCCCGAGACACGGGAGCGGATCGAGGCGATCGATACGGCCATTCGTCCTGAGGGAAAGACCGACGCCGAGATCCTCGTCGCAGCCTCGCATGCGCTGCATTCGACGCTCTATTTGAGTGAGCTATACCATGTGGTCCTGCGGATCCTCTTGCGTGTGACTCAGGCGCAAGCAGCGGTGCTCTTGATCCAGCGGCCCCGGACGCACCATCCGGTCGTCTTTAAGATTGCCAGCACCTCAGATCCGGCGGCCCGCGATCTGCCGGTCGATGTGGGTGGCACCTACCTTGATCTACTGAAAGAGAATCGGGAATCGACGGACGACGCATTCGCTACACCCGAACCGGTGAGCAACACATTGTCGGAGGCCTTAGGCGACGTCATTTCCCAGGTTCAATGGGTACGACTGGCGCCCAAGGGTCGGTTCCTTGGTGTGATCGGTATCGTACCGCTTGCCGGTGGATTCGGTGAGCGGACCGCGTCGCTTCTGGAGCCGCTCGCCGAGCAGGCCGCGGTGGCGCTCGATAATGCGATGCTGTTTCGACGCGCCGAACGCGAATCGCTCCAGAATCAGTTGCTGCTCGATGCCAGCCATCTGCTCATGTCGTCGCTGAATCTCGATGAAATTCTCGATGCGATCATGAACACCTTGCAGCGTGTGGTTCCGTACAACGCCGCCGGGATTTTCCTCGTCAACGATCAGGGTGAGACCGAACGCATCGTGGACCGTGGGTATGATCAATCCGCCCGCCCCATTTTAGATCAGAAAGCAAATGTTGGTTTGGTCGGATGGGTGGCATCGACGGCCAAACCGTTGATCATTGACGATGCGCCGGCGGATTCGCGTTATGTCGTGGCGCGCGTAGAAACACAGTCGGAGATGGTGGTGCCGATTCTGGCCGGAGGCCACCTCGTCGGTGTATTTAATCTCGAACGCGATATCCGCGACGGATTCTTTGAAGTCGATTTGGATCTGGTGCAGGCGCTGGCCCAGCATGCCGGAGTGGCGATTGAGCGCGCCAAAATGCACGAATCCGAAATGGAGCGGCGGCGCATCAAAGGCGAACTGGAAGTCGCCCGCAGCATCCAGATGCGCTTCCAGCCCGACCAGAATCCCCTGATCGAGGGATATGACATTGCCGGCGTCAATATCCCATCCGAGGAAGTGGGCGGCGACTATTACGACTTCATCCGCATTGTCGAAGGGCAACTCGGTATCGCCATCGCCGACAGCTCCGGTAAGGGAATCCCGGCAGCGCTGATCATGGCGGCGTTTCGCGCCTCGTTGATCGCCGAAATCCGAAACAACTACTCGCTGCACGTTATTATGCAGAAGGTGAACGATCTCCTCTGTGAAGGGAACGAGGTCAGCCGGTTTGTGACGACGATCTACGGTGTGCTCGACGCCAAGAGCCGCGTGTTTACCTATTCGAACGCCGGGCATAATCCGGGGATTCTGTTGCATCCCAATGGCGACGTTGTGTTGCTGAACGCGCTCGGCACGGCGCTTGGGCTGTTTCCGAAGACCGCGTACGAAGAACGTGTGATCGGACTGATGGCCGGTGACGTGTTGTTTCTCTATACCGACGGTGTCACTGACGTGGTTGGCCGCAACGGCGAAGAGCTTGAAATCGACCGGCTGATCGGTGTCTTGAAGAAGCACGCGACATCGAGTGTTCAGGACATTTTGCGCAATGTCCGCAACGATGTCATGGACTACGCCGATCCGAATGAACAGGTCGATGATTTCACCATGGTGGCGATTAAGGTCTTATGACGGTACTGAAGACACAGACGATGGACCCCGTGCCGGCGCCGGTCATTGAGCGTGTCGATCCGTTATGCGCAGCGGTGACCGCCTATTTTGACAAGTACGGGTGGCCCGCTCGGCGCCGCCGAGTCCTGGTGGCGTTGTCTGGGGGAATGGACTCGGTCACTCTACTCGCGGTGTTGCATACGATGGCACCGGGGCATGAGTGGCGGCTGGGCGCCGCGCATGTCAATTACCATTTGCGCGGCGACGATTCCGATCGTGATGAATCGTTTTGCCGCGAATGGTGTGAACGGTTGGCGATTCCGCTCCACGTGCATCACGCGCATCGTCCCACTGATCGAGCGATGAACGTCCAGGAGTGGGCACGCAACGAGCGCTATGCACTATTCGAACGGCTGATGGAATTTGAAGGCTACGATTGGGCTGCTATCGGACATACACTCGACGATCGCGCTGAATCGGTTGCGGCAGCCGTCATCGAGGCGCGTGGGACATTTGCATTGTCGGGCATCCCGCCGATCCGCGGTCGGATCATCCGGCCACTGATTGGAGTGACTCGTACCGATGTACAGAATTTTGTGGCCAGGAACAAACTCGTGTATTGTGAGGATGCGTCGAATGCATCGGTGAATTACTTGCGCAATCGGATTCGTCACGAACACCTGCCGCGGTGGGGCGAGACCAATCCCTCGATCCGGCAAGGTCTGGCCCGTCTCAGCGAGCAGCTCTGGCGGCAAGAGACATATCTTCTTCGCCAGGCGGAGCGAGTGATCGGCGCGGCGACGATCGAAAACGATGGTCAACGTCGGTCGTTGAATGCGGACATGCTGAACACTGCCGACCGCGCCCTCGATCCGTTTCTGCTGCGTATTATGCTCCGTTGGGCCGGGATTGCAGTGATTCCCACAGCCGATACGGTGGACCGTTTCACGGAACTGCGGATGAAGCGTCATTCCGGACAGGTAGAGCAGGGTGACCTTGTGATCGAGCGGTCGCAGGGTGTGCTAACGGTGCGGGGGCAATCTGAAGCGCAAGATGTTGTTGATGAACAGATTACGCTGAGGCCGGGGGAGGCTGTCGAATTCGGACGGATGTCGATTACGGCAGTGCTCGGACCCGCGAGGAGCGTCCTACCCTGCGATGACCGATCCGAGGCGATGCTCGATTGGAACTGTCTGCACTTGCCACTGGTACTCAGGGGATGGCAACACGGCGACCGATATCGACCCATTGGGATGAGCGGCCACAAGTCGCTGGCCGATCTGTTTGCGGATCGTGGGGTACCGCGTGGCGAGCGGTTATCGGCGCTGGTTCTGGCCGACGCTGGGGGCGTAGTCTGGCCGATTGGGCATCCGATCACCGACCGTGCCAAAGTCACCCAGGCGACCGAATCTGTCCTTCACGTGAAAGTGAGCCGACGATGACCGAACCGACCGGTACACAGGTGACTGCGGAGACGCCCCATCACTCTCCGGATATGCGGATTTTGATCAGTGCGGAGCAGATTGCCGAACGAGTCTCGGCGATGGCTCGTGAGATCGACCGCGATTTCGCCGATGAGACGCCGGTCTTAATTGGTCTGTTGAAGGGCAGCTTTGTCTTTATGGCGGACCTGTGCCGGGCCATGAGTGTCCCACACCACATCGATTTTATGGCGATTGCGGCCTATGGTGGGGGGACGGCCCCGACAGGCGCGGTTCGACTTTTGAAGGATTTGAGCGTAAACATTACCGGTAGGTCGGTGATCATTGTCGAGGACATAATTGATTCAGGCCTCACCTTGGCGTATATCCGACGTCTGTTGCTCGCCCGCCAGCCGAAGCGTCTGGCGATTGCGACGCTGCTGGATAAGAAAAGCCGCCGGCAAACGGAGTTGCCGATTGAATATGTGGGATTTGAGATAGGGGCTGGATTTGTTGTAGGTTACGGACTGGACCTGGCCGAGCGGTACCGCCACCTGCCCCACATCGCTGAGCTGGACGTGTCCGGTCCGGAAAAGGAGACGACTCCGAGTGACTAATCTGTTTCGTACACCACCGCCTAATGATCCGCGCCAGCAGAAGAACCGTCCGCCCGACGGCGGCGGTGATCCGGGCGGCAAGCCACCGTTCATGTGGAAGCGGTCATCACGCACGCTGATCTTCTGGATCGTTCTTATCACCCTGTCGGCAATCCTGATCAACTATTACAACTTCGGCCGCGAATCGAACGTCGAAGTGACTTATACCGAGTTCATCGAACAGCTCGAAGGCGGCAACGTCAACACGGTCACCATCAAGAACAAGCGCGTCGAGGGCGAATTCGACGTCGAAATTCTGAAGTCGGTGAACGGGCGGAGCGAGAAGTTCAAAAACTTCTGGATGCTGTTGCCGATGCAGGATCCGGCGCCTTTTGTCGAACGTGTCGAAAGCCACGATGTCCCGATCTCGGCCGAGGAAGAAGGGGTCAACTGGACCAATCTCTTGCTCGGATTTGCACCGTGGATTCTGATCTTGGTCTTCTTCTGGATCTTCATGTTCCGCCAGATGCAGTCGGGACCGAAGGGAATCTTCTCGTTTGGGAAGAGCCGTGCCAAACTCGTGGCGGAAGACAAGCCCAAAATCACCTTCCGCGACGTGGCCGGAAACGAAGAGGCCAAAGAAGAACTCGAAGAGATCATTGAATTTCTGAAGGATCCGGCCCGATTCCAAAAGCTCGGCGGCAAGATTCCAAAGGGTGTCTTGCTGTTGGGTCCTCCGGGGACCGGCAAAACTCTATTGGCGCGCGCCGTGGCGGGTGAGGCCGGCGTGCCGTTCTTCTCGATGTCGGGTTCCGACTTTGTTGAGATGTTCGTCGGTGTCGGCGCCTCACGTGTCCGCGATCTGTTTGAACAGGGTAAGCGCTCGGCGCCGTGCATCATCTTTGTTGATGAGCTTGATGCCGTTGGGCGGCACCGTGGTGCCGGATTGGGCGGTGGTCACGATGAACGCGAGCAGACTCTGAATCAGTTGCTGGTCGAGATGGACGGTTTCGAGTCTAATGAAGGCGTAATTCTGCTGGCGGCGACGAACCGTCCCGATGTGCTCGATCCGGCGTTGCTGCGTCCCGGACGATTCGACCGTCAGGTTGTTGTCGATGCGCCCGACGTACGCGGTCGCGAGGGGATCCTCAAGGTTCACACCCGCAAGATTCCCGTCGACGATCAGGTCGATCTTCAGGTGCTCGCCCGCGGCACACCCGGACTGTCGGGTGCCGATATTGCGAATCTGGTCAACGAAGCCGCATTACTGGCGGCACGTCGTGACCACACGAAGGTCAGCATGACCGACTTCGAGGACGCCAAAGATAAGGTCATGATGGGCGCCGAGCGTCGCTCGATGGTGATTAGTGAAGACGAAAAGGAAACGACCGCCTACCATGAGGCCGGTCACGCACTGGTCGGCAAACTCATCCCGGGCGCCGATCCGGTGCACAAGGTGACAATTGTCCCGCGTGGGATGGCGCTGGGTGTCACGCATTTCCTGCCGATCGATGAAAAACATACACACTCGAAGGAGTATCTCGAAGCGCGTCTGGTGTACACAATGGGTGGACGAGTTGCCGAGAAGCTGGTCTTCGGACGTCTTACAACCGGCGCCGGCAACGATATCGAACGCGCGACCGCACTCGCACGGAAGATGGTGTGTGAGTGGGGCATGTCGGAAAAGCTCGGCCCCATGACCTTCGGCAAAAAGCAGGAAGAAATCTTCCTGGGACGCGAAATCTCCCAGCATCGCGACTACTCTGAACGCACCGCACAGATGATCGACGATGAAGTGAAGCGCATCATCGCCGAATCGGAAGAGAAGGCACTTAAGCTGGTCTCGGAAAACGAAGACAAGCTGCACCGTCTGGCCAAGACCCTGTTGGAGCGCGAAATCCTGTCGGGTGAAGAGATCGACGCGATTTTGCGCGGCGAGGAACTCGAGAAGATCCCCAAAGCCAAGTCTGCTGAAGCCGAAGACGTGCTTGATCTGGCCAAGGATGAACGGCCGGAAGAGTCGCCGTCGCCACGGCGCGATGTTGAAGGCGGACAACTCGATGTCTTGGGAGGCACGACGTAGACGCTTGCCGTGTGGTGTCACCCGCTCGGGGGACGCCTGTGTTTTGGGAATGAAGCCGGCACGCGTGGGCGCGTGATGGCACAGTGAGAGAACCCGCTGCGGATGTCAGGAAGACCTGGATGTCGTCAACCGGATTGACTGAACACACCGAAACTGTGAGATTCTTTCCCAAACGTCAAATACCATGGATCATGGGGGTGCTCAATTGCACCCCCGATTCTTTTTCTGACCGCGGGCAGTTTCACGACAGGGATGTCGCGATCGACCATGCTCATCAGATGATCGCCGACGGCGTCGATATTATCGACGTCGGGGGTGAATCGACGCGTCCCGGTTCGGACCCGGTCGATTCCGATGAGCAGATCGAGCGTACCGCACCGGTGATTGAGGCGATTCGGCGTGTCTGGCCGGGACCGATTTCCATCGATACAACTCAGAGTGCGGTCGCCAAAGCCGCACTCGATGCCGGGGCAAATTGGATTAATGATGTGACAGCACTGCGCGATGACCCGCAGATGGTGGTCCTGGCGGCGATGCGTCAGACGGGACTCGTGCTGATGCATATGCTGGGCACACCACGCACAATGCAGGAGAGCCCGCAGTATCGCGATGTTGTCCGCGAAGTGACCGACTTTCTCACCGAACGGGCGGCGTATGCGGAAAGCCAGGGTATTTCCAAAGACCGAATCGTCATCGATCCGGGGATCGGTTTCGGGAAGACGATCGACCACAATCTGGCCCTCTTACGCCACTGCCGTGACTTGGCCAATCACGGGTACCGGCTGCTGATCGGCGCCTCACGCAAATCCTTCATCGGCAAGATCACCGGCATGCCGGTCGACAAGCGTCTCGATGGGTCGCTAGCAGTTGCCGTATGGTCGGCGCTGCGGGGTGCGTCGATTGTACGTGTTCATGATGTCGCGGAGACACGGCGGGCGCTGGATGTGGTTGGGGCGATTCTGGAGGCGTAAGAGCACCAACCGTTCGAACGGTTCCACGAAGGGTGATGGTGCCGGTGACACCCGGCTGAAGATTCAGCGGCCTTACCAGTGAGATCGGTAGTTATGGAATACGCAGTCCGCCTCAGCGGACTTCATGCCTTCTCACACCTAAAGCGGTTGTCAGAATAGATTTCCGTTTGCCAAGGTAACCTTAGCTGTCATTCCCGCGAAAGCGGGAATCCATTGTCTTCGTACACAAGCAATTACGACACTGTCTCGGTCCGCCACGGCCGACGGGGATGACAGAGTATAGAAATCCAAACGGAAAATAATTCTGATAATCACTCTAGCTTCAGCCAGGTGTCAGCGCTCCAACCCTACCCTAAGAAAACCGTTTCAACGGTTTCCCGAGGGTACGGTTCAAATTCGAAAACCGTTAAAACGGTTTTTGGTGAGAATTGGTGGTTCCGGCACCACCCGGCTGAAGCCGGGTGTCAGAATGCACAAAGCCCGCTGGAAGCGGGCTGTCGCCGGTTGGAGGCCCGCGACCATCCGGGGGGATGGCTCGGACGTTCGTCCGACTTTCATGACAGACGAAACGCCATCCTACTCAAAACTCACTGCACTCCCTCATACTCCTGATTGACGATTGCCACGTCCGCATCGTAACTTGAGCGAGTGTCGTATCGACTCACACGATGAGGATAGTGCGTGGTTCTGTTTCGACTCAGTTTTCTGCGATTTACGTTCGTCGATCTGCTCGATGTGCTGGTGGTGGGGTATATCTTCTATCGGCTGCTGGTCCTGATGAAGGGCACACGGTCGGCGCAGATGGCGACCGGGCTGTTCCTTGTCGGTGTGATTTCGTTCTTGGCGTTTTGGTTTCAATTGGAAGGTCTGAAGTGGTTGTTTGCGAATTTGGCGACAGTCGGGTTCATCGTACTGGTCGTGATGTTTCAGCCGGAGCTGCGACAAGCGCTTGCGCAGATCGGCCACTCACGTGTATTCCGGTTCTTTTTCAAGCTCGAGGAACAGGCGGCCGCCGATGAGTTGGTGCGCGCGGCATCGCGGTTGTCGGAGTTGGGATATGGCGCATTGATTGTCATTGAGCGCAATGTCGGTTTGCGGAATATCGTCGAGACCGGCAAATACCTCAATTCACGCCTCTCGACAGAGATGCTGGTCACGATCTTCACGCCTCATACGCCGTTGCACGACGGGGCGGCAATCATCCGTGGTGAGTATATCATTGCCGCCGGTTGCACATTGCCATTGACCACGCGCGAGGAATACACGCGTCTGTACGGCATGCGCCACAAAGCCGCGGTCGGCATGTCGGACGCATCGGATGCGATTTGTGTCGTCGTGTCTGAAGAAACACGCGCCATTTCGCTCGCTTATAAAGGTGAGCTGTACAAGGGGATCGAAGCAGATCGTTTGCGCCAGCATATCGCTAATCTGCTGTCCAGTTCATAGGATCGCCGCGTTCCACGCGGCCGGGCCGGTTCGATTATGCAATTTGTCGATGAAGTAAAGCTGCACGTGTCTGCCGGACACGGCGGCTCAGGGATTATCAGCTTCCGTCGCGAGAAGTTTGTCGCCAAAGGGGGCCCCGACGGTGGCGACGGCGGCGATGGCGGCAGTGTGATTGCCGAAGCCGACCCCAATCTCGCGACTCTGTTGGATTTGCGCTTTCGCAAACACATCAAAGCCGAGCGTGGCCGTCACGGTTCGGGTGGCGATAAGACCGGGCGCCGCGGTCACGAGGCCATTGTGCGGGTGCCACCGGGAACACTCATTTTCGACAACGAAACCGATGAATTGCTCTGCGATCTGGTCGAGCCGGGTTCGCGGCAGGTGATTGCCAAGGGCGGAATGGGCGGACGCGGCAACGCGCGCTTTAAGAGTGCGACACGTCAGTCGCCGCGTTTCTCTGAGTTGGGCAAGCCGGGTGAGTCACGTGAGATTCGCATCGAGCTGCGGCTAATCGCCGATGTGGGTCTGGTTGGCTACCCCAATGCCGGCAAGTCGACGTTTCTGCGTGCGGTCAGCGCCGCCGAGCCGAAGGTCGCGGCGTATCCATTTACGACATTGCAACCACAGCTTGGTGTTGTCGAGCGACCGTCATACAAGTCGTACACGATAGCCGATTTGCCAGGGCTGATCGACGGTGCTCACGAGGGCAAGGGATTGGGGTTCCGGTTCCTGCGTCACATTCAGCGGACGCGCATTCTGCTGTTTCTGGTTGACATGACCTCCGACCACCCAGCCGATGACTTGGCACACCTGTTTACCGAACTGTCGGAGTTTGATCCGCTGTTAATGGAAAAGACACGGCTTGTTGTGCTGAATAAAGTGGATCTGATCGATGAGGACGAGGCGGGATCGGAGGATTTCGGATTCGCCGACTTTCAGATCTCCGCACAGTCCGGACAGGGTATCGAATCGGTGTTACTCGCGCTCGACGATCGATTGGCGGCCGAGTCGGCGGACCAAGAGGAAGTCGACGATTACCGCTCATGACCGATGTCAGCACCAATAATCGGGACACGCACGCGGCCCAATCCCGCATCCCGGCCGATGCCGAGTACTGGCTGGCATTGGGGCGTTTGCCGGGCGTTGGGCGCGCCACCTATCTTAAGCTGATCGAGACCTATCAGTCGCCCCGCCAAGCCTGGGAGAAGAGCGACGTCGATTGGAAAGAAGCGAGCGCCGTGCGCGGCGAGATTATTACGGTGGGGAGGCGTGGTGACGCGCTGGCTTGGGCTAAGACACAGATCGATAAGCTGGCAAAATCGCGGTGGTCGCTGGTGGTTTACGGCTCGGAACGATATCCACACAGCCTTGCCTCGCTGAAGTATCCGCCGCCCTATCTCTTCATGCGCGGGACGATTCCCGATCAGATTGGTGTCGCGGTGGTCGGTTCACGGAAATCGAGTGAGTATGGCATCCGGGCGGCGCGCATGATCTCGGGGGACTTGGCGGCGGCCGGTGTGGTGATCGTTTCGGGATTCGCACGGGGCATTGACCGGGTCGCTCACGAAGCCGCCCTCGACGCCAAGGGCAAGACCATTGCGGTTTGGGGAGCCGGGCCGGATGTTGTTTATCCGCGCGAAAACAAAGCGCTGATTGAACCGATCGCCGAATCGGGGGCGTTAATCACCGAGTTTGGCTTTGGCGCTGCCCCGGAGGCGCAGAACTTTCCCGTACGCAACCGACTGATCGCCGGCTTGTCGGAAGGAGTTCTCGTGGTTCAGGCACGTGAGAAGTCGGGGGCATTGCTGACGGCACAACATGCGTTGGAGCAGGGTAAAGATGTCTACGCTGTACCCGGCGAAATCGCCAATCCCCATTCCGCGGGGGCCAACGAACTCCTCAAAGCCGGTGCGCAGGTGGTCACCAGTGCCGATGATATCCTCAGTCAGTTGGGGGTGCAGGGTGGGCCGCGGCCGAAACCCTCCGATTCCGATGTTGCGATGCCGATGCCGCACTTGACACCGGTCGAACAACGAGTGTACGAGTCACTCCGAGGTTCCACTTGCCACCTCGATCGGCTGGCTGTTTCTTTGCACATGTCGGCGGCGGAGTGTGCCGCCGTTTTGTTGTCGCTTCAACTCAAGGGTGTTGTAAAGCAAGCAGCGGGCAACATGTTCGTGTGCGCGCGATAGCGGCCCTTGGCCGGAGAGACGGGTCCTCAACCCGAGTGCGAATCAGGTGACCGAACGTGCTGTAACAGTGACAAACCCGCTCGGAGTGCACGCGCGTCCCTCCGCCCTGCTCGTCCAAACCGCCTCCAAGTTTCAGTCTGACATCTGGTTTGTTAAAGACGGGCAGGAAGTTAATGGAAAGAGCATGTTGGGTGTGATGACGCTGGCCGCCGAGATGGGATCGACCGTCGTCATTCGCGCCAATGGGCCGGATGAGGAGCAGGCGGTCGAGCAACTCGCCCAGATATTCGCCCTCAAATTCGACGAGAATTGAGCGAATTCGTCCATTATGATCTGTTCAGCACCCCTGACCTCCCCACATATTAGCTACCGTGATGCCGACCGTTAAGAACGAACCGCGGAATCTGCGATGGCGCGGGATTGCCGCGGCCCCCGGAATCGCGATGGGGCCGGCCTTCATCTACCGCGTCGGTCACGGTCAACCGCAGCTGCGGCGGCTGGAATCCGATCAGGCGATCGAGGCCGAAAAACAGCGTCTCGATGAAGCCTTGGCCGCCGTACGCAACGACTTGCAGCGATTCAAGCAAGACGCGCACACATCGGTCGATACGGCCATCGGCAAGATCTTCGATGCGCAGGTCATGATCGTCGACGACAAGGCGATCATCAGTGAAGTCAAATCCCTCATCGAGCGTGAACAGATCGGTGCCGAGAGTGCCTTTGCCCGCGTTCTCGGCGAGGCGCAGCACTCCATTGAACGCGCCCAGGATCCGTACCTGCGCGAAATGTCCTCCGAGGTCGGTTCGGTGGCAAAGCGCGTCATCAATCACCTGCTCGGTATCGACGAGACAATAGACCGGCCGCTGACATCGCCGGTGATTCTACTCGCGGCCACCATCACGCCCTCCGATATCGTCAGCCTCAAACGCGACAATGTCCTCGGAATTGTCACCGAAACCGGTGGCGAGACATCGCACGTGGCCTTATTGGCAAAATCACTGAATATCCCGGCGGTCGCGGGTGTTGGTATGGACGTACGCGAGGTCCGTCCGGGCACCATGGTGGCCGTCGACGGCTACGACGGTACGGTCGTTCTGGAGCCCGATCAGGGTACGGTCAAGTTCATTGAGCGGAAACGGAAGCGGACGCGCACGGCGTGGCCGAAGCGATTTGACGCGGTTCGGGAACTGCCCGCCGTCACGACCGACAAGCACCGTATTCAACTCATGGCCAATATCGATCTCAGCGGCGAAGTTGACCGCGTGATCAAGGCCGGTGCCGATGGGATCGGACTGTATCGTACCGAATATCTCTTCCTGGTCAAGGGGCGTTACCCAGCGGAGCAGGATCAGGTTGGTGTCTACCGTGAAGCCGTTGAGCGTCTTGGGGGACGACCGGTGGTGGTACGCACCTTTGATCTGGGTAGCGATAAGGCGATACCGAATGTCGAGCCCGAACCCAATCCTGCCCTCGGCGTGCGCGGGATACGCCTGGCGCTACGATCACCGCGCACACTCGACGTCCAACTGCGCGCGTTGCTCAAAGCCTCTGCCTACGGACCACTGTGGGTGATGCTGCCGATGATCACCGATGTCGAGGAAGTACTGACCGTGCAGGAGCGATGGGAGCGACTGAAGCTCGACTTGGGCAAAAAGCAGATTCCGTTCAACGCCAATACCCCGCTGGGAATTATGATTGAAACGCCATCATCGGTGAGTCTGGCCTGTGAACTGGCCCGGCACGCACAATTCTTCTCAATTGGCAGCAACGATTTGATGCAGTACACACTGGCGGTCGACCGTGGCAATGCCGACGTGGCGCGCTCCGATCAAAAATGGCATCCGGCGCTCTGGCGGCAGGTTCATCATGTGATCCAGGCGGCCAAAACGGCCAATCGTCCGGTTGGCTTCTGTGGCGAGTTGGCGAACGAACAGCGTGCGGCCCCGTTTCTGATCGGTATGGGCATCGACTCAATCTCCTGTCATCCGAATTCCGTGCCGCGCATCAAGGATTTGATTCGCTCATTGTCGTATGCTGAAGTCAAAGAGCGAACGAAGGAACTTCTCGATTTTTCCACGATGGCGGACATCAAGAGATTCGTCGAAGATTGCCACAAAGTTTGGAAGAAGTGACTCTGCATCCCGAGATTCGCTGATCGATCCTCAAAGACCAATGACCACCACGCCGCACAGCCAGGACATTCTTGACGATGATCCTCGACGTGCATCTCTGGATGTCTCGGATATGTACAGCGCCATCGCGGAGTTCCCTCAGCATCTCCACGAGGGGCTGAAATTGGCCGATGCGGTCGATTGGTCAAAGACACAACCGACAACGCCGGCGGGCGTTGCGATTTGTGGGATGGGCGGATCGGCAATTGCGGGAGATCTGGCGCGATCGTACTGGGAACACGAATCGCCGATGCCGGTGACGGTGGTGCGCCACTACACACCGCCGGCTTACATCAACAATCTCTGGTACATTCTCGCATCCAGCTACTCGGGAAACACGCCGGAAACGCTGGCCGCGATCGACGACCTTCATGGACGTCGTTGCCAGTCGGTGTTGGCGTTGACATCTGGTGGGGAATTGTCAAAACGGGCTGAGACAAAACACTGGCGGACCATTGCTCTGCCGACGGGCATGATGCCCCGCGCCGCGCTGGGATATTCCCTTGGTGCTACACTCATGGCGCTCGCGCGCTGGGGGGTTGTCGGCAACAACCCCAGTGCTGTCGCCAAACAACTCGAAGCTGATGTTTCCGGTGCCACGACATTTCTCGAATCGCATGCAATAAAATGGGGTAAAGACACGTCCGCCTCGTCGAATGACGCCAAGCAGATCGCACAATCGCTCGCCGGACGCGCGGTGATTGTCGTCGGTGTTTCCGGATCAACCAATGTAGCAGCTATTCGGTTCAAGAGCCAGTTGTGCGAGAATGCGAAAATACCCGCGATGGCGACGGCGATTCCCGAAGCCAATCATAATGAGATCGTCGGGACCGAACTGCTGAAGCAACAATCTCTGTCACCGGTGGTTGTCTGTCTGCGCTCCTCCGATGATCACGACGAGATTAAGAAGCAGCGCACCGAGTTGGATTATCTCCTCAGCGACGCGGGAGTGACAGTCATTGAACTTATGACCAAAGGCGATAATCGCCTGCAACGCCTCTTGTATCTGGTCCATTTGGGCGATTATATCAGTTACTACGCCGCCATGCTCAATGGCGTCGACCCGACACCCATAGCACCGATCGAGCATCTGAAGGCAGCGTTGGCATCACACACCACATGACACATTCCCAGACATTGACTCAACTGACGTCGACCATCCGACAGATCGGGACACGATGGGATGGGTTCTATTCGATGCTGGTGACGTGGTGGATGATTGATCTGGTGCGCGCTGTGACGGCCGCTGATGACACTGCGATCTGGGCTGGTGTCTTTCGCGTCGAACGATTGAATGCGCTTGTCTTGGCGATCGTCTTTGCCTTTGCAATTCTCTGGTATATCAGTCGTGCTCAGCGCGGCGAGAAGCTGTATCTGCGTCCACTTCCTGGGATGTCTGCCATTGATGAAGCGGTCGGTCGCGCAACCGAAATGGGCCGGCCGGTCTTGTACATTCCGGGTACGGGTGATCTCGACGAGATTCAGACGATTGCCGGTTTGTCCGTGTTGGGACGCGTGGCCCGCGTGACCGCACGCTACGGTACACCGTTGCGCGTTCCGGTGTTGTATCCGTTGCCCCTTGCAGCGGCGCGCGAGACGGTGCGGGAGGCGTACCTCGATGAAAATGCGGTCGATCAGATCACACCGGAGACCGTGCAGTACGTGGCGGGTGAATCGTTCTCGTACTCCGCGCGTGTCGGCGGAATCATGTACCGTGAACGTCCGGCGGCGGCCGTTTATATGGGCAGTTTCCGTGCCGAGTCGCTGTTGATCGCCGAGGTCGGCAACGCGGCCGGCGCGATTCAGATTTCCGGCACCGCCGAACCCGAACAGTTGCCGTTCTTCATCGCCGCCTGCGACTACACATTGATTGGAGAAGAACTGTACGCCGCCAGTTCGTATCTGTCCAGTGAACCGCGCATGCTCGGATCACTCAAGGGACAAGATCTCATGAAGGTAATTATCACTCTGGTGGTGGTCGCCGGTGTCGTGACCGTCAGTTTGGGGTGGGGCGAAGACTTCTGGGCCTCACTCTTGAAGTCTGAGTAGATCGCGATTGTTATGAAGACTCGTCTTCCCGTTGCCATTGCCTTTTTCGCCGGCGTGTTGATGATCCTGGCGTTTTTTGGACGTGGCGCATTCGTCGATCAGATTTCCGGAGAAGCGTTGTCGTGGCACACGATTGTCGCCGGTTTTGCGCTGCTGCTTGGTGTGGCCTCGATCGTGCAAGTGCACTGGGGACGCGTTACCGGCAGACATGAAGATCGCGTCTATTCGGCGATTTTGCTCCTGTGTTTGTTGGTGATGGCCGGCTCGGGGATTGTTTTGGGCATTGGCAGTGGCACACTGTTCGACATTCTGTTCAATACTGTCCAGGCGCCGATGATGACGACAATGTTTTCGATTCTGGCGTTCTTTATTGCGTCGGCCGCTTACCGGGCATTTCGCGCGCGCAGCGTGTCCTCGGCGATTCTGTTGACCACCGCAGTCATTGTGATGCTGGGACGGATTCCGATGGGCCAGTTGATTTATGATGGTCTGCCCGATTGGGCGAATTGGATCATGATCGTACCATCCGTGGCGGTGCAACGCGGAATCATTATCGGAGCTGCGTTGGGAGCAGCATCAATGGCCCTCCGCGTCATCCTGGGAATTGAGCGGACATACTTGGGGAGCAGTTAATCGTGGCTGACAAGACCCGCCAACTCCTCTCGTTTTGGGAACGATTGCAGTCGATCGATCCGCGCATTCTGTATACGCTGATCTTTCTGTCGGTCATCATACCGGTGCTGTTTCCGCTTCAACTCCCGACACCGGTCACCGACGAAACCGAGATGTTCTACGAATCGGTTGAAGCACTCCCCGAGAATTCGGTCGTCCTTTTCCCCTTCGATTTTTGGCCGTCGACACTTCCGGAAACCGAACCGATGGCCGTAGCGGCATTGCGTCACTGTTTCCGCAAGAATCTTCGTGTGATCGGACTGTCCAACGTGGGCATCGGTGGTCCATCGCTGGCGGATCGGATCCTCGATTCTGTTGGACAGGAATACGACAAGGTCTACGGAGAAGACTATGTCAATTTGGGGTATAAGGCCGGGTATCAGGCCGTCCTGCTGGGTATGGGGCGCAGCATCGCCAATGTCTTTCCCACCGATCATCGTGATACGCGCACGAACGATATCCCTTTAATGCAGCGGGTACCGAACTATGATTCGGTCGACTTCGTGCTCATCGTGTCTGACAACGTCATGGTGGACTACTGGATTGCGCTCGTAAATGCCCGTTACGGCCTACCGATGGTGGCCGGTGTCACTGCGGTGATGGCCCCTAAGATGCTGTCGTACGTACAATCCCGTCAGTTGAGTGGACTGTTGGGCGGAATGAAGGGCGCGGCCGAGTACGAGGCGCTGATTGATCACCCCGACCGCGCCAGTCTCGGAATGGATGCGCAATCCCTGATTCACTTGCTGATCATTCTGTTCATCATGTTCGGCAATGCGGGCTATTTGGCGATGCGACGCAAACGCCCCGGTACACTGCGAAGGTCTTAGCGGATGGAATCGTTACTGTCCAAGCCCATTGTTTACTTGTTGCCGACCGCGTTTTTCACGATCGCGATCTTCTCGTTTCTGTATCGTGACAATCCGGTCTTCAAGTTCGCTGAGCATGTATTCGCGGGGCTGTCGGCAGGATACTACGCGGGACTGATCTTCCAATCGGTGATCAAGCAACAGGTGTGGGTGCCGTTAACAGAGGACGGCAAGTTTATCGTGTTGATTCCCGCGGCATTGGGCGTCCTGATGTTTGCGCGTTTCATTCCCAAAACCGGGTGGTTGACACGCATCCCGCTGGCGTTTGTGATTGGGAGCACGGCCGGGATCATGTTCATCCAACAGCTCCACGGTTTGATTCTGCCGCAGGTCAGCAACACCATCATGCCATTGGAGTCGGTGAACAACGTGCTCATTATCCTTGGTGTACTTACGACATTGATTTACTTTTACTTTTCCAAACCCCATACCGGTCCGCTCGGATGGGTGGCCAATGTGGGAATTGGGTTTATAATGGTCGCCTTTGGCGCTCATTTCGGATATACCGTTATGGCGCGTGTCTCCCTGTTGATTGGACGGGTCCAGTTCCTGCTGGTCGATTGGTTGGGGATTACCTCGTGACCGAAAAACCGGAAAAATCGGACGCGTGTTGACCGCGTCACCAAATTGGTGTAATAATTGACGGGTGATGATGATGACACAAGACGGCCACAGGCACGATATGGCAAAGCGGCGACTGATGGTGGTAGCCATTCTCACTGGTGCGATGATGCTGGCGGGCTGCGGTCAGAAGCAGGAGAGCGACGACCCAATGGCGTTCGCCAGTGGCTGGTACCTGCACAAGACCGAGCACTTTGCACTGATGGATCCGCCCGACTCGCCTCGCGCCGATCACATGCACTCGATGGGCGAAGCCTGCGAAGACATTTACCAGCAATTGACGGGCGTGCTCGATGTCACGATCGAGGACCGCATCTGGATCTATCGCTTTGTTACAGCGGCTGATTGTCAGGAGCAAACCGGTCATTCCCCCGGCACGGTCGAGGGGCACCGGATCTATACACGGATTGGTGCTCCCGTTGGAGGCGTCATCGCGTTGGCGGCCCTCGAGTCAACGACGCCCGGCCAGCAATCGTTCGAGCTCGTGCGCGATGGGTTGAAGGAAGCCTTCGACAATCAGACCACCAACGTCCATCGCGAATCATCGCTTTTGCGTGCCAACGACCGCTGGATTCCGCTGTCCGATCTCGCCGACACAACGACCGTGAGTGATCGCGACGCTTATGACACCGAAGCGGCCTCATTTGTGGCTTACCTGATTCAACGTCACGGGGTTTTGCGATTCAAGGAGCTGTGGCGCAGCTCGAACGGTCTGGTCGCGGCATTGGAGCGGATTTACGGTGGTTCCATCGAACAAATGGAAGAGGATTGGATCACCCATCTGGAGCGTGAAGCGAACCGAACCTGATCCGCTTCGGTACAACGCTACGGATGTGAAGTAATCAAT
This sequence comes from uncultured Ignavibacteria bacterium, assembly GCA_964440935.1. GTDB lineage: Bacteria > Zixibacteria > MSB-5A5 > WJJR01 > WJJR01 > WJJR01. The sequence goes on from CAYTTY010000016.1 coordinate 25,692, forward strand.
CGCGGCTCAATTCTGAGGTAGGCCTTCTCTACATGTCCCACCTGAGACATCGTTACATCGTTCCCGGTGCCTTCATTCTATTGTTAGTTGGGTGTGTGCTGGGATGTTCGTCCACGGCGCCACCCCCGGAGGAGGAAGCGGCTCTCTTTGAAGCCACACAGAATCGCCTGCAACCGGATATCACCGATATCTCCGTGTCGCGTAACGGGGCTGTTGTCGCATGGCACGTTGATCGTCGGCGCGACGATGTGATCCGTGGATACAACGTGTATGTCGGCCGGCAATCCGGTTTGGATGAACGGTCGCTCGACGACGAACAGCTGACCGAAACACTCTACAATCAGTCGACCTATCCCGGCGATACCGACGGCGACATTCGATCCGAGAGTATCGTTCTCAATCGTTTGAAGACGGGCGAACGGTATTACGTTCACGTACGCACGGTATTCCCCAACGGTCGGGCGAGTCCACCATCGGACGAACGAGCATTCATGCCCCGGCCTCAGGGTGTCATCACGCTTCATCCCCGAATGTCGGGCCTCAATGAGGGATATTCGTTCGCCAATGACACGACCGTCGAGCTGAAATCCTTGATCAATGACGTGTACATTTTCGCAGTTCGGGATACGGCGTACTTGGCGAGCCCGTCGCGGTTAAGCGACGGACTGCGAACAACGCGCTTTGTAAATTTGGGCTACGCCGATGAATTCACCGCCTACCCGGAGATTTCATCGGCCGACGGCGATGACAAAGTGGCATTGGACGAAGGTCAAGTGCTGGGAGTGCGTCTCAACGATGACCGCATTGCTAAACTTCGCGTGGTCTCCATCGATAAAACGGCTGACCCGCTGTCCGTGACATTCCAATATCGCTATCAGCCCGTCGCCGGCGAAACGCGCTTTTAGAGGACAAAACCGTGACACCTCGCAGATCGTCCTCCGCCATCACGATAGATGGTCACTCGCTGACACTGGAGACTCTCGAGCATGTGGCGCGCGCGGACAGAGTGCCGGCGATTCGCCTCTCGGTCAATGCGAGACGTGCGATGCAGCGCTCCCACGATCTGGTCAATCGTGTCATTGCTGAAGAGCGCACGGTGTACGGCATCAACACCGGATTTGGACATTTAGCGGACGTGCGCATTGATGCGAACGCATTGGAGGCCCTGCAACAGAACTTGATCGTCTCGCATGCGGCAGGAATTGGTCCGGCGTGTACGCGCGATCAGGTCCGCGCTATGGTCTTGTTGCGGTTGAATTGTCTCGCGTGTGGTTATTCCGGAGCGCGGGTCGAAGTCGCCGAACGCCTGGCCGACTTGCTCATCCATGACATTTGTCCGGTGGTGCCGTGTCGTGGGTCGGTGGGGGCGTCGGGTGATCTGGCGCCCATGGCACACATCGCGTTAACTCTAATTGGAGAGGGCAACGTCCATCATCGCGGACGACGGACGTCTGCACGTCGAGCGCTCGCCGCTCATACACTGAAACCGCTCGTGCTCCAACCCAAGGAGGGATTAGCCCTCATCAACGGCGTGCAAGCGTCGACGGCGATCCTGGCGCTCGCCCTCACCGATATGAAGCGCTTGATCGAAGCCCAGGATGCCGTTTGTGCGCTAACGGCGTTGGCGTTGGGCGCCCGCCGCGACGCATTCGACGTGCGCATTGCCGAAGCGCGTCCGCATCCGGGGCAGGTCCTGTCGACCAAACGACTCAACGGCTGGCTGGATGGCAGCGATCAACCGGACCCGGCGACGTTGCGTGTGCAGGACCCCTACAGCGTTCGTTGCGCGCCACAGGTCCACGGTCCCTGCCGGGAGGTCATCGATTCGAGTTGCGAGGTGTGTGAACGTGAGATGAACGCCGCCACCGACAACCCGTTGTTGTTTCCCGCCGAGGGTGATGTCATTTCCGGTGGCAACTTCCATGGTGCGATCATCGGGCAGACCGCTGATCGGTGCACGGCGGCGATAACCGACACTGCGTCTATCTCCGAGCGACGGGTATCATTGTTGATGGACCCCTGTGTCAGCGGCGCATCGCGCTTTTTAACGCCACTCGGGGGTGAAGGGGTCAACAGCGGCATGATGATGTGGCAGGTGACCGCCGCGGCGTTGGTGTCGGAGATGAAGACCCTCAGTCATCCGGCGTCAATTGATTCGATTCCCACATCGTTGTACCAAGAAGATCATGTGTCCATGTCGATGTGGGCCGCGCGTAAGTTGGCCGAGTGTGTTGGTCTGTGGCGAAGTGTCCTCGCGATCGAAGCGGTGGCCGCTTGGCGAGCGTTGTTGATCAAGAGGCAAGTGCCTGTCCACGGTCGACTTAAGCGAATCGCGGAGGACATCGCCGGTCATCATGGGCGTCGGCTCGAAGACGCGATCTTAGGCGAGGTGATCGCGAAAGTCGGAGATGAACTCGACGCCATCATTGGTTATATTCCCGCCGGCCGATGATGGGGGCCGCCAGTCGGTTCCCGACAACCAAGGCGGTCCGATTATCTCGTGTGTACAATACGCTGGTCAAGGTGATGAGCCGGCACAGCCCGCAGGCTCGTCGTTAGCTCGGACACACTCACGGATGCATGGGAGGAGACGACATGGTACGCGTTAATAGAATCCGAAGCTTGGCCGTATGCCTGAGCCTGTTAATGATATTGGTCGCAAGTTGCGGCGATGACGGGAACGGTCCGGTCGGACCGGGACCCTACAATGCGATCAAACTCAACATCTTCGAACCGGATCCGCTGAACGCTGGGTATGTCTATCACCTGTGGGCGATGACGTCATCCGGCGCTAGCTTGAGCGCCGAAGCAGCCGCATGGTCCTCCGTGGCAACCTTTCTCGCCATTCCCCAGGGGGCCGAGCAGACCGCCGATATTCAGACACCGGGCGGTGCGCAGGTGGCGAATAACACGCTCGTTGGCCTCGCTGTGAATTGGGAAGAGGTCGACTCGATTTACGTCACAATTGAGCCTGCTGACGGCTCACCCACGAGTCCGCAAGGGCCGGTCTATCTCGTTGCGGCCGTTCCGGATAGTTTGGAATTGCAAACGATTGGGGGGCTGGAGACGCAGGTTGATGTGACCGGGATCGGGGGGAGCTTCACGTTGGCGACACCAACGGATAACAACCCTGACAATGACACCTCGGGCGTCTGGTTTTTGCGCCCCTTCGATCCGCCGACCCCGAGCCTTACCATCAATGACCTCCCGTCTGGCTGGCAGTATGAAAGCTGGGCTTGGCATGAGGAAACCTGGCTGTCAATGGGAACGTTTACAGAGGCGCAGGGCCAGGATTCCGGCAACCCATATTCCGGGCAGAATGATGCTCCGGATTTCCCCGGGGAGGACTTTCTCAACACCCCGACGGGCGAGTGGGTCTTTGTGCAGGGTGACAGCGTGATGATCACCCTAGAGCCGATTCCGGATACGGATCCCGATGCACAATTCAGTTTCCGGATATTGGGTGTTGGACTGTCGGAGACTCCATTGCCGACACCGACGCTCACGCCGCTGCAAATCGGGGATGACATCCAGTACGTCCCCGGCGGAAACGTGGTGTTTATGCGCTCGGACGATCTGTAGAGGGGGCACAGCAGTTTAACCGAAAGTAAACTGTGACAAGAATGGCTGATCGAGACTGCAGTTTCTTTTCGGCGACGGAAATAACCGAGTCTCTCGTCGGTATGAATAATTTGGGGCTGTGACGGTCTTGATTCGAATGGAGTAACGATGGAACGCAACCTTGCCCAGCCAAGAACATCCAGTGTTAAGCCGCTGGCCATCTGGAAGTGGGGCTTTTCGATCGCACTGATCGTGGTGGGTCTGTGGTTGGTATTGGCGCAACCGACGGTGATGGGTGGCGATGGTGAGTTGTTTGGCTGGATACTGATCGGTTACTCGCTTGTCCGTCTGCTTCTCTCATACTTGATGAATTTGTCGCGGGGTGTGTCATGGAAGCGATAGCAAGGCAAAATCCGCTTGACTCAAATTGGCGGGTGACAAACCTTGCCGCCTCTATGTGTCACTCTGGCGGCATCATAGGTGCAATGTGGGCACGGATTTACGGACTGTTGGCGATTTTGGTCGTCGGCATCACCCTGTTTTCCGGCGTGGCGTATGCCCAGGATCTCGATCTGGCCCGCGAAGCGCTTTCACAGGGACGCTTTCAAGATGCTGTCACGCAATTGACCGCCTACCTTGAAGAAGACCCCAAGGATGGCGAAGCACACTTCCTGTTGGGCGAAGCGTATGCCGGATTGGAAGAGTGGGAGAAGGCCGCCGAGGAATTCGCCACCGCTGAAGACCGCAAGTATGAGCGTGAGCGTTCGACGTATCGACAGGCCAAAGCACTGATCGAATTGGGCAAAGTCGAAGAGGCCTCAGCGCTGGTGGAAAAACCGCTGCAAAAAGCCAAGGAACCCGAAGTCGCCGCGATGTTCAAGAACATCAAGGGACTGGCCGCCTATGAGCAGGGCAATTATTCGAAAGCGCAGGAGTGGCATCTCGGTGCACGCTATGGCGATGAAGACAATCTTCAGTATCGCAAAGATTTAGGAGACGCTTACTTTGCCGGGCAGGTATATCCACTGGCGATTACGGAATACGAATCTGTGTTGGCGGCTGACTCCGCGCAACTCGATGTGATGTATCGCCTTGGCGAAGCCTTCTATCAGTCGCGACGGCTGACTGAGGCCCGCGAGTTGTTCGCTAACTTGATCCGGGCCGATTCAACCTACGAAGACGCCTATTTCCGTTTGGCGAATATCTACATGATGGCCGCCGGAAGCCGTTCTCGCGACGAGTCCATTGATTTGTATCGGGCGGCGCTGTCGCTGTATCGCAAAGTTCGTGATGTCGATCCGGAGGCCGATCCGGTCCTCGTGGCGAAGAATATCGCCACGGTCTACTACATTATGAACTGGCACGACTCGGCGTATGTCGAAATTCAGCGTGCGCTGGAGGCCGGCGCCGGCGCCCGCGATCCCGAGTTGTACTTCTACTTGGGGCGGTCGGCGATGTTGCTCGGTGAATACGAGACCGCTGTCGAGGCGCTCCAAGCCTATGTCGACACGCTGGAGTCAAGAGATCCACCCCACGAGTGGACGCAGGACAATGCGGAACTGTTCTGGCGCTTAGCCGTGAGCATGGAGGCGCTTCGGGACACCACGTACTTGCCGCAAATTGCCGAAAACTACGCCCGTGCCGTTCAACTGGACCCGTCCAATGAACGGGCGATCGGCGGACTCGCGCTGACCTATCACAAGCTGGGGCGGTATGCCGAGGCGGCCGTTCAGTTCGAAAAGTTGGTGGTCAGCCATCCGAATGAGGCCCGTTACCTCTTTAACGCCTCGCTGCCGTACATGCAGTTGGACAACAACGAGAAAGCCGTCGAATACCTCATGCGGGCAGCAGCGGCTGACACCACCGCCGATCAATCGTACCGCGAACGCGGATACAAACTGGCCGCGCCGCGGCTGATCAAGATGCAGGAGTTCGCACGTGCGCGCGAAGCGTACCGCTGGCTGATCAATCGCGAACCGAACGTGTGCGATCACCATCAGTGGCTCGGGTACACCTACTTCGCCCAGCAGGATTTTGCCAATGCCGCCACACACCTGCGCAAAGCGTACAACTGCATGTCGTCGTTGAAAGAGAATCCGTGCAGTATCAACGAGTTGCGTTGGTGGCTGGCGTACAGCCTGTATGAGACCGGCGAAAAGGATCCGTCCTACGAATTGTGTGAAAGAGTCGTCGAATGCGATGCCGGCATGTCCGATGCTCAGGATCTGATGGACCGCATCGACGAAGAAATTGTGGAAGAGAATTAATCCGACACCGAACCACTGCCACCCACAGGTTGGTCCATGAGCGAAGCCGAATCCAAATCGCAGCCGAACGAAACGCCCGCTGCGCCCCCCGATCCGAATGAGCGTTTTCGCTATATCGGATTCGGGATTTACCCAAAGACACCACAGAAATTCTGGAAGTCGGAAAAGGAAGCGGAGGAGTTTGCCAAGACTGTTGCGATTCACCGGTACGGTGAGACGTTTGAGCGCGACTTCTCGTCACTTCAAATTATTCCGGTCTCCAAAGCGGACAAGATCATCGTTACGATCGTTTCGGTGATCATGCTGGCGACCGTGGCGATGCCGTGGGTGGCGTTCCGCACGATGAGCGGGACCGACTTCACGATGTACTGGCCGCAGGCGCTGGGGACCTTGCTGGGCGGCTTGGGGACCGCATTTGCCGGCGGTTGGGCCGTCGGGTTGTCAGCGATTCTGGGTGTGATCCTGATGATCGGTGGGCCGCTGGTTGGCTTGTGGTCTTTGGTGATGTTATGGATGAAAGCGAAGAGTGACGAGGAGTATTTCAAGCGCCTGAAACGACCACTGGGACTGGGGTACTATTTGTTTTTCTCGTTGTTCGCCATGTTCATTCTGTCCTTCGTGGGAGGGAATATCCCCGGCTATTCCACCTGGGGGCTGATCAATCCCGGCGATTCGTACGGGGCGATGTCGTTTATCACGGTCATGTCGTACGGACCGTACGTGGCGGCCGCGCTGGGACTGGTGGCCGCGGTCAAGTCGGGTGATTTGTAATTGGAGTGAGCCCGTGCTGTGCGTGACTGCGCAGGTGGTTGAGTGGACAATGATAACGATATGATATGTGCGGTAACACGGACGTCGCTCAGGGTGTGGTAACGTGGGCGATGGTCGGTGGTCTAAAGGAGGCGATCAGTGAAACAAGGGTTGTTTGTCATCATCGTTCTGGTGGTTGCGCTGGCGACGGGATTTGCGATCTACAGCCAGTTGCCCAAATACCTGCAGGAAGGTGGACCGGTGGTTGCGCTGTTGATTGCGCTGTCGGTAATGCTTATCGCGTTTATTCTGGAACGATTGTTCACGTTGCGCAAAGCGCGCGGCACCATGTCGGTGCAGGCGTTCTTTAAGCGCGTCATCGATACCCTGCGCAAAGAGGATTACAAGGGCGCGGTGGCGACCTGCGAGAAGCAGCGTGGATCGTTGGCCAATGTCATTCGTGCGGGGATCGAACGGTACGCCCAAGTCAAGGACGACCAGTCCTTGAACATGGACAAACGGATGGAAGAGACGCAGCGCGCCATCGAAGAGGCGAACGCGCTGGAGGTGCCGCTGTTGGAGCGGAACCTGATTGCACTGTCGACGATCGCCTCGATTGCAACGATGCTGGGTCTGTTGGGTACAACGATTGGAATGATTCGCGCGTTCCAGGCAACCGGCCACGCCGCGGGCGGCGTCATCGACGCCAGCCAGTTGGCCCGAGGCATCTCCGAGGCACTGGTCAATACGGCCGGTGGGTTGTTCAATGCCATTGTCGGCATTATCGCGTACAACTTCTTCGTCAATAAGGTGGACAGCTTCAACTACACCATTGACGAAGCGTCGTACGAAGTCGTGCAGTTGTTCAAGTCGCGCGAGGCACAGACAGCGGGGTCCTAAGATATGCTGAAGAAGGGTAAACGGCGCGTCAATATTGTGCTCGACATGACGCCGATGGTCGACATCGCGTTCCTGTTGTTGATCTTTTACATGGCGACAACGCAGTTCAAACCGCCGTCACAGAAAGATGTCACACTGCCGATGTCGACGTCGCAACGCGATCTGCCGCTGAAGAACTATTTGACCATCACCGTGACCGATATGGATTCGGTGTTCGTGGACGTGATCATCAACACCAAGAAATGGAATCCGGAAATCGGCGATTCGATGGAAGTGCCGGATCGGATGTACACGGAGACAAGCGCGGCAAACGTCGGCAGCGTGATCCAGAACATGCGGGTTAAAGCGCTGCGGCAGGGCATACGAGACTTGTTTTTGGTCTTAAAGGCCGATAAGCAAGCGTCGTACGGCGCCGTCGAGACCATCATGGATGCCATGCAGGATGAGAATCTGACGAGCTTCCAAGTCGTGACCGACCTGGATCCGTCGCTCTCGAGAGCCGGTGGGTCGTAGTTGGACGCATACGGCCGTTCGGTACGTATAATCTAATGGGGAGTACCCCTGGCAACCGTTCAATGGTTGAATTGAGTAAGGGATAGGCATATGGGCGCTGATGTTGGCGGTGGTGCGGAAAAACCACAAAAAGGGAAAAAGGGATTACGGCGGCCAAAGCGGCGCATTTCGATTCGCCTCGATATGACGCCGATGGTGGATATTGCCTTTCTGCTGTTGATCTTCTACATGGTCTCAACAGTGTTTGCCGAGCCGCAGGCCATGGAAATCAATTTGCCGCCGGACAAAGACGTTGAGACACCCGCGCCGGAATCGAAGATTCTGATTTTGCGCGTGGCCGAGGACGATCAGATTTACTGGAACATCGGCGAGCAGGACCCGACGCCGATATCGCTGGTGGCCCTGCCGAAGCTGTTGCAAGACAAGGTGTACGAAGTTCCCGGTCTGATTACGCTGATCAAGATCAATAAAGGCGCTCACTACGAACGGATGGTGCAAATTCTTGATCGTATTGAGGTTGTGGAATACCGCATGCGCCAGGCCCAACAAGAGGCGATTGAGCGGGGAGAGCGTTCACCGACTGAAGAGGAGTTTTCGTATACCTTTTCGCTAGGGCCTTGGACGCGGTTGGATACACGACTGATCAGCGAGGTCACCGGAACCGAAGAGACAGAGGATTCCGAGGAGAGTTAGGTTATGAGTGCCAAGACTGCCGGCTCAACGGTCGCGTCGTCCTTGATGGGGGCGTTGGAGCTTAAGCGCTACTATCAGAGGAGCATGACGCTCGGCGTCATGATCGCCGCGGCGATTCACCTGTCCATCATTGGAGGGGTCCTCTTCTATCAGTATTTGAAGGAACGCGCCAAGGATGATGACGCGGTGGCGGTCGTGCGAATCAAGACCATGTCAGACGTTGCTCCTCCGCCGTCGATGACCCAGCAGAAACCGCAGGTGGCCGTCGAGCAGCCCGATATCGCGCCGCCGACGATCGGTATCCCGACCCCGGTTCCCGATGAGGAAGTGGTGGAGGAAGTGCGGTTCGCGACACGTGCTGAACTGGCGGAATTATCGGCACCGGTCGAGGCCGCCGCTGGTACCGGTGGTGGAGACTCCGTGATTGTCGACATTCCGCTCGAGGAATATTTCCCAGATGCCGATGAGTTTGTGGCCGTCGAGGAAATGCCGGCGCAGATTCACGAGGAGCAGCCGGTCTATCCGGAAATGGCGGCACTCACCGAGAAGAGTGGAACCGTGTGGGTACAGGCCCTTGTTGATAAAGAGGGCAAAGTGCGCGATGCCCGTGTCTTGAAACCGTCGGGTACCAACGTCGGATTCGAGGAAGCCGCCCTCGAAGCGGCCTACAAGAACCGTTACAAACCGGCGATTCAGAACGGCCGTCCGGTGGCCGTCTGGGTGTCCTACAAAGTCGATTTCAAGTTCCGAAAGTAGTTCTGGACATCAGTTGAAGTTTGAACGCCCCGCTGTTACGCGGGGCGTTTTTTGGGGCAAAGGTCACATGAACCGCTCTTCTATAGCGGTTGTCCAGAATAACTGTCCGATTCCAGAGTGCCGTCACGCGCCGTCGCGTGACGGCTATCTCCACTACCGACAAGGCGTCACCCGAGGGCGGGTGACGCCACATAGAAGCGATTGTCAGAATTGACTTCCGATTGACCGGGCGATGTAGCACGGGCGCCTCGTTTATACTGAGTAAGCCGAAGTGCCCGTGCGGCATGGCCCGTTCGACCATGCTCACGGCAAGCGGGACGGCCATGCTACGGTCTCGTGAATCGGAAAGTTCTTCTGACAATTCCTCTACATTACGCAGGGTGGACTTCGCCCACCAATCCTCTGACACCGCTCAAACTTGGCATTCGTGGAATAATACTGCCTGCTACGAGTATTTCTGGTAGACCGCATCCTCACTCGTCAGTACGAAAACTGGTCTGTTCAACTGGTGCATGAGTTGCACCGCAGCGTCAGGGTATGGCCATACGAGAGGGGGGCAAGATGATTCCGACGAATTCGACAATCGGCGCGACTGAGCTGAAGCGCCAGTACCAATCATCAATGGTGTCAGCGCTGATCTTGGCGGCGTTGTTTCACCTGTGTCTGGTCAGTGCGGCATTGATCTGGGATGACGCGTCTGGAGTTCCGGGTCCGCCGCCGGGGACACCGACTGACACCGAAGGACAGATTATTCTGAAACCACTGCCGCCACCGGCACCGGTCGATGCCGACCTCTTGAAGGATCTGGCGGGAACACTTCCCGCCGAGTTCTCCGCCGGCTCGATTCCGGTTCCGACGCCGGACGAGTTGGTGTACGCAGAACCGGCGTTTCCCACCAGGGCGGAACTGGCCTCATATAATGCCGGACAATCGCTTCCCGGATTTGGCGAATTCGGTGAACCTGGGGCGACCGGCGATGCGTCCCGTTTGGGTGCTGTTGACTACCCACAGCCCGACGAGTTCGTGGTGGTCGATACGATGCCTGTTCTGGTGAAGCTGGTCGAGCCTGAGTATCCCGAGGTCGCCATCCTCACCAGAGTGGAAGGCGCCGTCTGGGTTCAGGCGTTGGTGGATAGCGACGGTTCGGTGAAGACGGCCAAGGTGCTCAAGCATTCAGATACCAAGGTAGGATTCGAAGAAGCGGCGGTGGTGGCGGCTTACGAGTGCAAGTATCGCCCCGCATTGCAAAACAACCGTCCGGTACCTGTATGGGTCGCGTACAAGGTCCAATTCAAACTGGCAGAGCATCAATAGCATACAGCGTTCAGCCCGTCCAGACACTGGCACAATCCGGTTGACCCTTCCGGCTCAAACGCGCTTACTGTACGCGTCATGAGCCCAGGGTCAGCCGGTACGATTTTCAGTCTGCGCCGCGAGATGGTGGAGATCGGCGCGCGTCTGTATGACCGCGGGCTGATCGTGGCCTCGGAGGGGAATATCTCGGCCCGGCTCCCTGACGGCCGCATCCTCGTGACACCGGCGGGGATGTGCAAAGGGCGGATGAAGCCCGAGGACCTGGTTGTCGTCGAACGCAGCGGCGATCATGCGCAGGGCACGCACCAGGCGTCGACCGAAGTGAGGATGCATCTGGCGGCGTTAATCGCGCGCGACGATGTCCACGCTTGTGTCCACGCGCATCCACCGTACGCCACCGCCTTCGCCGTCGCGGGGATTCCCTTGCTCGATTGTGTGCTGCCCGAAGTGGTCGCCACGCTCGGATCCATTCCCCTGACCGACTATGCAACACCATCGACACCTGAAGTCGGCGAATCCGTGATGAAGTACATCGAACAATTCGACGCGTTCCTGCTGAAGAATCACGGTGTGCTCACGCTCGGTTGTGGTCTCGAGTCGGCGTTTCAGAAGATGGAAACGGTCGAACGGTTGGCACAGATTGTGCATCTGGCGCGGAGTCTGGGAAACGTGGATACGTTATCGTGCCAGGATGTTGAAACGCTGTTCAATCTGACCGGTCGCTTGCATTCACGATTCAGTGGCTCGCAAACGCCGATCTGTGGCACCTGCCGTATCGGTGATCCAAAACGAACTCACGAATAAGACGCCTCGATGCCTATTTCTGACCGCACACCGCTGATCGGACGCATCCAACTCGACCGTGCCGACCGTTTGCAGCGGATGCCGGTGGCGTTGGACGCCGACCTGGATCGGATCGCCGCACGGATGCGGCAGCGCGCCGTTGAGGTGTTCGATCTATCGCAGCGCATTGCCCCGGCAGCAGTGCCCGAACAGAAAGTGGCGACGGTGCCGGGCGGTGACCCACTCGGACCGGCGGATTCGCACAGCATGTCGAAGCTGACAGATGCGGTCGCGCGCTGGTATCAGGATCGCTTTGGCGTGCGCTTGAATGCCGATACCGAAGTCGAGCTGGCGCCCAATGCGAGTGTGGCGGCCGCCTTGATTGCGCTCTCGTTTATCGATGCCGGTGACATGGCGTTGCTTCCCGATCCCGGACCACCGATGTATCGCACCGCTGTGATTCTGGCCGGCGGCGGGGTCATTCCGTATCCGCTGTTGGAGCGTAACGATTATCTGCCGAACCTCTCGGCAATGGAGAATGGTTTGGCGGGGCGCTTGCGATTGTTGGTCGTGAACTATCCAAATGATCCGACGACGGCGATGAGCGATCTCAACGAATTCTCCGAGATCGCGACGTTTGGACGCAAGAACAACATCATTGTCTTATCCAATGCGTCATTTGCTCAGGCCACCTCCAACTCTCAACGCCCGCACAGTTTACTCGAAGTGCGTGGTGCGCGCGGTAGTGTTGTGGAGTTGCTTCCGTTCGATGATGCCTTTGGTATGCCGGAGTTACCGTTGACGGCGGTCGCCGGCAACCGCGATGTGATTGCGGCGTTGCGATTCATGCTCGATGTGGCCGGTTTGCAACCGTCGGCGCGTCAAGTCATGGCGGCGGCGGCGGTGTTGGAGCATGCCCAGGACATGTGTTTGGCTCGCATGAACCGGTTACAGGAATCGCGCAGGATCATTAGTGATGCGTTGTCGAAGTTGTCCTGGCGCGTCCGGTCATCGGCGACCACTCCCTTCATTTGGGCGGCTGTGCCGACGGCGATGGATATGAATGCGTTGTGTCGACGATTACTGCGTCGCACCGGTATCAGAGTGAAACCGGGCACGGCATTTGGCGAACGTGGTGAGGGATATGTGCGCATCGCCCTCCCCGAAGATATCGGCACCGCCAACACGGTCGCCAAACGTCTCGGCAGCCATGCACGGTTGTACCAACGCCGGATCCCACGTGGCCGTCGCACGCGGCGCAAGCGCCAATCCGACAACTAGCGATCACGTCCCGTCAACCCGCCGGAGGACACTCCCATCATGGCCAAGATTCGCTTGCAGAATATGATGTTTTACGGATATCACGGTGTATCCAAAGCCGAGCGGGAAACCGGCCGTCGTTTTGAAGTCGACTGCGAACTCGACGTCAATATTGCATCGGCTGCAACCAGCGACAAGCTCGAAGAAACGGTCAACTACACGGCCGTCTATGATCTGATTGAACACATTGTGCAAGTACGGAAGTTTAACCTGCTCGAGTCGGTTGCCGTGCGCATCGCACACGATATTATCGAGCGCTTTCATGTCGGCCGGGTCATTGTACGTGTGCGCAAACGCATCCCGCCGATTCCCGGCAATCTTGATTGCATCGAAGTGGAGTACGATTCAGCAACCGACGGGGCCAAGTCCAGTACCTAGCATCGACCGGTTGGGAGGAGACCACGACACCGGAGCAAGCCTCACATCATCATGTCATTATCGGTTTAGGCTCAAATCAAGGCGACCGGTTGGCGCTCATGGCCGAAGCCGTACGGCGGTTGTTGAAGACAGTTGTCAGCGGGTCACTGCGTTCGTCTCGTGTCTACGAGACCAAGCCGATTGGCCCGACGGGAGATGATCCGTTCCTGAACGCGGCCATCGAATTCCATACCGATTGGCGGGCGGAAGATCTGTTTCGTTTCATGCAGACGGTCGAATCGGATCTCGGGCGGCGGGCACCGCGATCGGGGCCCCGGACGATTGATCTCGATGTATTGTTCTATGATGATCACGTTCAGAAGACGGACTTTCTGGAGATCCCCCACCCGCGCCTACATGAACGCGACTTCGTGTTGCGTCCCTTAGCCGATCTGGCCTCTGATTTGATCCATCCCATCTTGAAACGTTCAATTCGCGATCTTCTTGATGACATCACCGGCGAGTCATGCATTATTGGCGTGTTCGCGCCGCACATCCCCGGACCGGATGAGCCATGACAGTGACTGCGAATGACAAGAGACTGATTGCCGTTGAAGGCTTGCCCGGTTCCGGGCATACTGATTTTGTCCGCTGGGCCGCCGAACAGCCCGACTGGTTTCCGGAAGTGGAGGCCGATCTGGGTGTTCTGCCACCGATTGAGCGGAGCCCGTTATCGCATGTCCTGCAACGACTTGTCAGTCGATTCGAGGCTCAGCAAGCACGTCTCAGCACCGACCTGTTCCGGCGCTGCGTGATCACCGACTTCACGTTCGGTACGCACCGGCTGTGGGCGGAGTCCCTGCTCAACCAGCAGGAATTGGAACTCTATCAGCGGGTGGCCGGAGTGATGATTCCCGCGAGCATTACGCCGGATCTGGTTGTGTACGTCCAGGCCCCGGTGCGCGATGTGGTGCAGACGTTGCGCGATGCGCACCCGTCGGTCGACCCCGACATCTGGAATCAACTCTGCCTGGCCTACGACAGCCATTTCTTTGCTTACGACGACTCACCCGTACTGGTGGTGCGACGTGATGAAGCCGGTGCCTTCCATGGGATTGGGACGAAAGAACATCTTTGGGACAAAGTTCTCTCGTATCAGGGTGGCAAAACGTACTTCATGGGAGAGTCCGGTCTCTGGGACGGCGGTTCGCCGGCCGGGGATTGAGACGTCAGTTGACACTTACCCTTAGTCCATCCGAATCAAGCTATGTCATCACATCCAGCTCCAGCCGTTAAGCATGACCGTCCGAAAGACCAAGCCAAACCGCCGAGGAGACGTCCTGTGACGGTCACCGGCTTGCTGGAGATGAAGCGAGCGGGTCAGAAGATCGCGATGCTGACCGCTTACGACTACTACACCGCACGGATGCTGGATGAGTGCGGCATTGAAGGAATTTTGGTTGGCGATTCGGCGAACATGGTGTTCTATGGCGAGCCGAACACGCTCTCCATCACGGTCGATCAGATGATTTATCACACCCGTGCAGTGTCGCACGCGGTGCGCTCGGCACTGGTGATTGCGGACATGCCGTTTATGTCCTACCAGGTCAATGCCGAGGATGCGTTGCGCAATGCCGGGCGGTTTCTCAAGGAAGCCGGCGCCACGGCGGTGAAGGTCGAAGGCGGACTAAACTTGGTCCCGACCGTAAAGCGTCTGATTGAAGCCGGCATTCCGGTGATGAGCCATATCGGTTTGGTGCCGCAGTCGATCCATCGGCTCGGTGGTTACGGTGTGCGCGGGCGTGACGAGAAGGAACGCACGTACCTGCTGGAATCGGCACAGGCCATGGCCGAAGCGGGAAGTTTTGCGATCGTGCTCGAAGCGATCCGCAGTGAATTGGCGCGTGAGATCACACAGTCGATTCCAATTCCCACCATCGGCATCGGTGCCGGAGCTGATTGTGATGGACAGATTCTGGTCAGCAATGACATGCTCGGTTCGTTCGAAGATTTTCAACCGAAGTTCGTGCGCCGTTATGCGAATGTCGCCGACGTGATGCGTAAGGCGTTTATGCAGTATCGTGACGATGTTCGTAACGGTGAGTTTCCCTCCGATAAAGAAGGGTATTAGTTCTTGGCTGCACCACCTCCCGCACCACCGATTAACCGTGTCCTCGAAACGTGTGTGTATTGCGACGATTTGGATGCGGCGGAAGCATTCTACGGTGGGATTTTGGGATTGAAGCGGTTTTGGCGTCGTGATGACCGCGACTTGTTTTTCGCGGTCGGCGATACGGTGCTGCTGGTCTTCGTTTCCGCGACGACTAAAGAAGGCGGCACACTACCACCGCACGGGGCAGACGGTGACACGCATTTCGCGCTTCAGATCAATCCCGATCAGTATGATCCCTGGCGCGATCATTTGCAGCGCCATGGCATTGCCATCGAGCAAAAGCACCAGTGGCCGAATCATGGAGCACGGTCGATTTACTTTCGCGATCCGTGCGGCAATCTCGTTGAATTGATCACCCGACCGGCGTGGGAGAAGCACTTCACGTCAACGGCCTCCTAAAATGCACCGCGTCAAGACCGTCACGGCCCTGCGCCGTCATGTCCGCTCGTGGCGTGCGAGTGGGGAGATGGTTGCCTTTGTGCCGACGATGGGTGCGCTCCACATTGGGCATGAGAAACTGATCGAACGGGCGCGGAAGCTGGGAGACCGGACGGTTGTCTCGATCTTTGTGAATCCCAAACAGTTTGGCGAAGGGGAAGATTTCGCGGCCTACCCGCGCGCCCTATCGTCTGACCTGGCGGTGTGCCGTGACCGCGAGGTCGATCTGGTCTTCACACCGGAGCCCAAGACGGTCTATCCCGAGGGTTTCGTCACGACTGTTCATGTCGGGCCGTTGGGACACCGATGGGAAGGGGCCGCACGGCCGGGCCATTTCGATGGTGTCGCAAGTGTTGTCCTGAAGCTGTTCAATATGGTCGAGCCCGATCTGGCTGTTTTCGGGCAGAAAGACTACCAGCAACTGCTGATTGTCCGCCGGATGGTGCGCGACCTGAATATTCCTGTCAGGATTGTAATGGCCCCGACCGTGCGAGAGCGCGGCGGGCTTGCTGTCTCGTCACGGAATGTCTATCTTGACGCGCCGTCGCGGGACGCAGCCCAATCGCTTTACCGTGCTCTGCTCTGGGCGAGGGACGAGATTACTGGTTCGGGAACATCGTTGCGGAAGCTGCGCAATGGCGTAAGCCGGATGGTGGAGGCCAATGGGATCTTTACCCTGGACTATGTCGGTTTCTGTGACCGTGACACGTTGAAGGAGAAGGACCCGGTCACGCCGCCATTGGTAATCATCATCGCAGCCATCTGCAACGCTCCCGGAAAGGCCCAAGGCCGGCGATTCATCGACAATATCCTCGTACCATAGTCTGAGCAAAACTCACGTATCACTGTACTCATGCTAATTCAAGTCTGCCGAGCGAAAATCCACCGTGTGCGCGTGACCGACGCCAACCTCAATTATGAGGGGTCTGTCTCGATCAGCACCGATCTGCTGGCGGCCTCCGGGATTCGCCCGTTCGAGCGGGTCCAGGTGGTTAATGTTAACAACGGCAGCCGGTTGGAGACCTATGTGATCGAAGGTGAGCCGGGTGAAGTCTGCCTCAACGGCCCGGCTGCACGCATGGGGCAAACGGGGGACATTATCATCATTATCGCCTACGGCTCGCTCGATCTCGAAGAGGCGGGTTCGTTCCAGCCGGTCATCGTCCAAGTCGACGAATCCAACCGGCCACGTTCATAAGCGGTACCTCTGGGTTTTCTGACCTGTATCCAATGCCGGATAGCTCTCAATCTCGAACAGTCGATCTCCGCGACACCATCGCGGTCGTCTTGGCCGCCGGGCTTGGCAAGCGCATGCGCGGCCAAATGCCAAAGGTGCTGTCTGAACTGCGGGGAAAGCCGCTGGTACAGTGGGTGATCGAGGCCATCCATTCTGCTGGCATCAAACGGATTATCGTGGTGATCGGTCACAAAGGGGAATTGGTGCAGGGGGCACTGGCTGGCGAAGATGTCGAGTTTGTCTGGCAGCACGAGTTGCTCGGAACCGCGCACGCTGTGATGCAGGCACGATCTCAACTGGAAGGGCACTCTGGCGAGGTAATCGTGTTTCTCGGCGATGTGCCTTTGATTCAAACCGAGACTATTTATCAAGTTGTTGTATTGCATAGGGATAAGAGCGCTGCGGCGACCATTCTCAGCGCCGATCTGCCCGATCCGTCAGGGTATGGACGGATCGTCAGGCAAGCTGATGGCATGGTCGAGCGTATTGTCGAGGATCGGGATGCCGATGACAAGGTTAAGGCAATCAAAGAGATAAACTCCGGTCTCATCTGCTTTTCGACACCCGCATTGCTTTCGGCACTGGACGAGGTGTCAAATGATAACGCCCAGGGCGAATATTATCTTACCGATGTCGCGGAGATCTTTCGGGCACGGGAGCTTCCGGTCGCGGCTTGGAAGGCCGATAATCCAATTGAGATCGCGGGTGTGAATTCGCCCGAGCAATTGGCGGCACTGGAGGACGCTGCCGTGTGTCGGGAAACGCCCGGCCAATGATCAAAACCCGTCTGGTGCCAGGAACGCGAGGGGTCCAACGTGGGTTTAAGGTATTGTTCGGTATAGCCGTTAGGCCCGAGTCAGGAATCGTGACGGGTGGGCTTCAGCCAACGGTCAAAGCGGTCGATTTGGCTTGACAGAGTCGAGGTTAGAGAGGAAACTTACATGCGGTGGGGGCACGGAATTACTCACCGTAAGGCAATCGCCGGATAGCGACATCTGAGAGTGACGACATGAAGTTTGCGCGAGTTATCGTTGTGGTGGCTGTATTACTGGCGGGATCGCCGGCATTCGGCCAGGAGGCGATCAACAAGGAACCGTTGCCGAGTTTCACGGGCGCGGCCCGTGCCACCGATCTGTCAACACCGGCCAGCAGTGTCGGATTTTCGCTATTGGATCCGTCGCGCCTGCGTATCAGTCATTCGTACTCGATGTCCTACATGAGTGGATCGGGATATTCGAGTTCCGTTGGGCTGTACATGAGCACCTTAGAGTATCAATTTGCCAAACCGTTGTCGATCCGCGTGGGCTTGGGGTACTTGCACCAGCCGTTGGGATTCACGGGTGTTTCAGGACCGGACGGTGCGTTTTTGCCCAGTGTCCGGCTCGACTGGCGGCCGACCGATAACATGCGTTTCATCATCGATTATCGCACACTCCCGACATCCTTGGATCCAAACTACGGGTACGGCTACGGATATCGGTCGCCGTACTATCGCAGCACGAATCCATTGTGGGACTGGTAAACCGAACACGCGACCAAGAACGAGGGGTTTGTTGACCGAACCTGAACGCTTGGTGCATTCCGAACAGAGACTATGAGTACACCTGCGCGTCGACGACGTGCACGCCTGAAACGGGCGGGCGCCACACCACCACGCTGGAAAAAGCGGCTTTTGGATCTGGCCATTTTGGGGACCACGGCAGCGGTGTGTGTGTTTATCTTTTCAATGAGTTCACGGCTTGGCTATTCGCGGGCCGATGACCATCAACCACCGATCATCATCCGTGCGCAGGTGTTGAATGCGTGCGGACGCGCGAAGCTGGCCGCTCGGACATCGGAGCATTTGAGTACGATCAATGTCGGGCGTATGCGGTTCGATGTGATCGACATCGGTAATTTTAACCGCACCGACGTGCGCCGGTCGTTTCTCATCAACCACGGCGTCTCCGACCGCCAGGCGAAGGCGATTGCCGACGCACTGAACATCGGTCCGGTGGATATTGTCGAGTCCCAAACCGGACTCGACGAATTGGGCATCGATGTGACCTTGGTGTTGGGATCCGAGACCACCGAACCGTGGTTGGACGCTTCGCCATCACCAGGTGATACCCTGCCGAAGGAGGACTGATTATAACGTCCACCCGGTTGGCACTCACCGCCGGGAAGCTCGCCCGGGAAAAGAAAGCCTACGAAATCCGGATTCTGGATCTGCGCAAACTATCGCCGGTCTCGGATTTCTTCGTCGTCTGTTCAGTCGATGCCGATGTTCAGGCACGTGCGGTGACCGATCACATCGTGACATCGCTTCGCGAGATGGGTCACAAGCCATACCAGACGGAGGGGTATCGCGGCTCCGGCTGGATCCTGCTGGATTTTGTAGATGTTGTCGTACACATCTTCCTGCCCCGTGTGCGTGAGTTCTACTCGCTTGAACGGTTGTGGGGGGATGCACCGGTGAAGGAGTTGGACGATGATTGACCGGCGCGGACAGTGACGTTGATCCGCCACGATCCCCTCGAAGCGCATCGCCACGCTCCACCATCAACTGTTTTCGCAATATTCAATACTGATTGCACAACACGCGGAGGTGTCTGTTGGACATCATTGAGTTGAAATCGAAAACCATTGCCGAGTTATTGGAGATCGCCGAGAAATTGGATATTCCAGGCGTCTCCGGGCTTCGCAAGCAGGAGTTAATCTTCAAGATCCTCGAGGCAAACACCGAAAAAGACGGTCTGATCTTCGCCGAAGGGGTGTTGGAGATCCTCGACGAAGGGTACGGGTTTCTCAGATCACCCGACTACTGCTATCTCCCCGGCCCCGACGACATTTATGTTTCCCCCTCGCAAATCAAACGCTTCGATCTGAGAACCGGCGACACGGTGTCCGGACAGGTGCGTCCGCCGAAAGAAACCGAACGCTATTTCGCGTTGCTGAAGATCGAGGCGGTCAACTTCGAACCGCCCGAGGTGGCCAAACACAAGACGCTGTTCGACAACCTGACGCCGTTGTATCCACAGGAGAAGTTCTCGCTGGAGACCGAGCCGAAGGATTTGACGGCGCGGATTATGGATCTGCTAACGCCGATCGGACGCGGCCAGCGTGGCTTGATCACGTCGCCGCCGAAGGCCGGTAAGACGATGATCCTCCAGCGGATCGCCAACTCGATTGCGGTCAATCATCCCGACGTGAAGTTGATCGTGCTTTTGATCGATGAGCGCCCGGAGGAGGTGACCGACATGAAACGCTCGGTGCGCGGTGAGGTCATCTCCTCGACGTTCGATGAGCCGGCGGAGCGCCACGTGCAGGTTGCCGACATGGTGATCGAAAAGGCGAAGCGGCTGGTCGAGCACAAGCACGACGTGGTCATTCTGCTCGATTCGATCACACGTCTGGCACGTGCGCACAACGCGGTGGTCCCGCACTCCGGCAAGATTCTATCGGGTGGTGTCGATGCCAACGCGTTGCAACGTCCGAAGCGTTTCTTCGGCGCGGCGCGCAACATCGAAGAGGGCGGCTCGCTGACCATCGTGGCGACGGCGCTGATTGAAACCGGATCACGCATGGACGAGGTCATTTTTGAAGAGTTTAAGGGGACCGGCAACATGGAGCTGGTGCTCGACCGTCGTCTCTCGAACCGTCGTATCTTCCCGGCGATCGACCTCAACCGGTCATCGACGCGAAAAGAAGAGCTGCTCCTCGACGAAGAGACCTTGAATCGCACCTGGATTCTGCGCAAGTTCCTCTCGGATATGAATCCGGTCGAGGGCATGGAATTCCTCGTCGATCGCATGAACAAGACACGCACCAACGAGCGGTTCCTGGATTCGATGAAACGATAGTCGCACTGTCGTGACGTCCCGGTCACATGGCTGATTCGGACATTCAAACTCCTTCGTACTTTTGGCAGCAGGACGCGGCGCAACGCGCATTGCGTGCGGCGCTCGATGCCGACCGTCTGGCGACGGCGTATCTGTTTGTTGGCCCCGAAGGCGTCGGCAAATGGGCGGCGGCGCAATGGGTGGCCCAAGCGTTGTTGTGTGAAGCGCCGGAGCGCAGCAATCGTCCGTGCCACGAGTGCGGCGGCTGCAAGCGCGCCGCCAAATTCACGCACCCCGATCTGCATCTACTCTATCCCGTTCCTAAAAAGGATGAAGAGGAGCACATTGCGGCGTTTCTGGAAACCAAGCGCGACGAGCCATTTGCGGTGATCCAGTATGATCGCAAGCCGAATTTGGCGATTGAACGTGTGCGCGATGTGCAAACTGAGTTAAGCAAGACGGCTGCGGAAGGCGGCAAGAAAGTCGCGGTCATCGGTGCGGTCGATCAAATGGCTCCGAATGTCCACGGCATTCTGTTGAAGAGCATCGAGGAGCCGCCGCCCAATGCGCACTTTGTCCTCACCACCGCCGATCCGGGACGCATCCCGCAGACGATTCACTCCCGCTGCCAGACGATCCGCTTCACCGCGGTCGATCCCGAACTGATTGCACAGCGGTTGGTCGATGAGGGGATCGCCGCGCCCGACCAGGCGCAGATGGCGGCGCATCTCTCCGATGGCGGTTGGGGGAATGCGCTGCGACTGTGCGATGAGGAGTCGATTGCGTGGCGGAGCGATGTCGAAACGCTCTGGCAGAAGGCGTTTCAGCCGCAGATGAGTGACTTTCTCGATCAAATGGAGACCATGTTTCGCGGCGGGCAGAAGTTCAACGAGACCGTCCAGGCGTTCGACATCTGGAGTCTCCTACTCTGGCGCGACACCCGCGCTGCCTTCGCGACCTCAGAATCATCCTCATCGAGCGTGAGTCCACCCACCCTCGATGTTGCCTGGAGTTGCTGGAAGATCCTCCAGCAGGGCCGGGCGACATTGTGGGTTAATGTTGTGCCCCGCAGCGCAGTACGGGGAACGTTCCTGGCGCTACGGACGCGGATGGGGCTGGAGTAGCAGAACCTCTTCTGGTTTTGCATTTAGCCCCGAAGGGGCGACACAACGTAGCACCGGGCGTAAGCCCGGTCGGGAATCTTCCCTCCAAACTTCCCTCCAAACAACGAGCCTATTGGGGCGGCAGTTTTTCTCCCGTTGTATCAATCGATGATTGGGGGAGTCACATCGAGGATGTGTCCCTTGTGCGCATCCACCAGCAGGTATCGCCGGCCGACCTGAAGCGACCACATGAGACGAGGCGGGTTCGATGGATAGATAACGAGCTTATACGAGGAATTCACCTGCGGGTTCAGGTTTGTGTACTCATCTGACTGCTTCAGAACTTCCACGACCTCTTCTTTGCTCAGAGACGGCTCTACGTCAATCCGCGGTAACAAGTACAGATCAGCATGAACCGAACGAATTCCGTCATCGAAGAAGCTCACATCGAATGTGGCGCGGTAGACCGGCAATCCTTGCCAGTGTTGCTGGAAGTACTGAGATGGGCCCCTCTCATAGAGATATAGGAGATCCAACCCCCGTTCTGCCGGAAAGAAGATTCCGCCATAAGTTCGAATGAAGTACTCGGCCTGTCGACGATGACTTGTTCCGGGCATAACAGTTCGGCCGATGCGGATATCCTCTGCAGTGGCCTGTAAAGCCGCCACTCCCCCTGTCTTCCAACTTCGTTCCGTAATTTGCCAGTTGGCACCTGTCACTTGGCGAAGTTTCTCGAGTGCTTGATCGGCCCGTGGATTGGGTGGTCGATGCGTCGTGTCGTACGGGAATGTCTTCCAATGGTACTGCTCAAAGAACTCGTTCAATTCTCGATTTATCCTAGTGTCATGTCATGCCCCAAGAGCCGGACAGAATTCCGTAGGGCAGGAGCACCGGGCGCCAGGCGTGCTCGGCATGGTCAATTCGGCTGCCCGCCCGGGGCTCCTGCCGGACACGCGACAACGCCATCGGCAGGAGCCCTGCGCTGCCAGCGCCCCCGCCGTCTCCGAAGTCACGGACGCGCAGTGCTCCTGCCCTACGACATATCACGCGTGACATAACACTAGCGGTCTCAGACTCAAATTCCGACACCGATGTATCGATGGAATCGGAGCCAGATTTGATTCGGGGCTTTCGAGACCTCTCATTTTCGCAGGTTGTCGTAAGTAGTCCCAAAAGCATGATCAGAGTGACGATTCCTACGACCGTCCTCTCTGCTTGGAGCATGAAGAAGTTCCTCCTCCCCAGTCGATCACGGGCGATGAGGCTAATGTGGTTCTTGCAGAAGGTATACACGTAACTCTTAGTGCAAATTCCCGGGGAGGGGTCGCTTTCTGTCCGCCTTAGGCGGACCGTGATCAGAGGTCGCGGCCACCCGTGGTAAGCTAAGTCGGTAGAATGTGTCGCCCCGATGGGGCTCTATTGGTCTTTGGGCTTTTGTACACCGGGCTGACGCCCGGTGCTACGTTGTGTCGCGCCTACGGCGCTTGCGTGGAACACGAGTTTGGCAGTGGGCACAGCATACGGCGCTTTCTCTGATCATCCAATCGCAGAGTGTTCAGCCCCCATCTCCCCCCTTGACCACCGCAACCTTATTGTGTACATCCTCTTACAATTGGATGCCGGGCCCCGTAGCATGTGGTTGCCCCGGAGGATGGCCTGATGGGGCGGGATGGAGTATCTTATGGATGAAGAACAGAATACGAATTTCGAGAACGACGGTGACCATACCAGTCAACCCGAGGAATCGTCGCAGGCTGACGAGGCACACGCGACCCACCACGACGATACCCACCCGTGCTACCTGGTGGAGTTCAAGGCGTCGCGGAAAGAGTATTACCGCGATCCCTACCATTTGCCGGTCAAGATCGGCGATGATGTGATTGTCCAGGTCGAGCGGGGCGAGGACATTGGGCGGATCATTCAGCACATCCCCGAAGACAAAATCGAGCGCGATAAGGTCAAGGCGCTGCCGATCTTACGCATCGCCTCTGCCGAGGAGCGCAACCAATCGGCGGACAACCGTCAGAAGGAATTCGAGGCGCGCGAGGTCTGCCGCAAGATGGCGGACGATCGGAATTTGAACATGAAAGTGGTCGATGCCGAGTGGCAGTTCGACGGAAACAAGATCACGTTCTATTTCACCGCCGAAAAGCGGGTCGATTTCCGGCAATTGGTTAAAGACCTGGCCGGGACGTACCGGACGCGGATCGAGCTGCGGC
The DNA here is from genome assembly GCA_964440935.1 of uncultured Ignavibacteria bacterium. Classification (GTDB taxonomy): domain Bacteria; phylum Zixibacteria; class MSB-5A5; order WJJR01; family WJJR01; genus WJJR01. Next base: position 49,897 of record CAYTTY010000016.1, read on the forward strand.
AGATCGGCGCCCGCGATGAAGCGCGACGTGTTGGCGGAATCGGCATCTGCGGATACGAGCAGTGCTGCACGCTCTTCCTTAAGGACTTCGAGCCGATCACGACCCAACTGGCGCGTGAGCAGAGCCTATCGTTGAATCCGGCGAAGATTTCGGGCAACTGCGGACGCTTACTCTGCTGCCTGCGCTATGAGAGCGGCTATTACCGCGAGGCGACCAAGCAGTATCCCAAGGTGGGGACTGAGTGGATCACGGCCGAAGGTAAGGGTACGGTCAGCGGTGTACAGATTCTCAAAGATCAGATCACGGTCTCACTGCCGGAAGGCAAACACGAGCCGGTGTCATTGACCGAGATCCGGCGCCAACAGCGCAAAAAGAAATCGTGGTTCGAGTAGGAATCGAGATGCGACAATGCCCAATGATAAACGCCCGATATACTTCACGACGCCGATTTACTACGTCAACGACAAGCCGCACATCGGCCACGCGTACACGACGATTGTCGCCGATTACTTAGCCCGGGCCAACCGTGTGCTCGGACGGCCGGCGTTTTTTCTGACCGGTACCGATGAGCACGGCGCGCGCATCGCCGAAGTTGCCCGCGAGCACGGCAAAACACCGCAGGAGTGGTGCGACGAGCACAGCGACCACTTCAAGGCGGCATGGAAAGCGCTGTCGATCGAGTACGACGATTTCATCCGCACCACCGACAAACGCCACGAAGCCGGCGTGCAGATCATGCTCGACCGGATGCACAAGGCCAAAACCCCCGATGGCCAGCCGGTGCTGTATGAGGCCGAATACACCGGCCTGTATTGTATGGGGTGTGAGAAGTACATCACCGAACGCGAGCTGGTCGATGGCCGATGCCCGTTGCATCCGAATCGGGAGTTACGCGAGTTGACCGAGAAGAACTATTTCTTCCGCCTGTCATCATATCTGAAGCAAGTCGAGGAGATGATCCGGGATGGACGCATTACGATTCGTCCGGATGAACGTCGCAAAGAAGTGCTCGGCTTGCTCAAGTATGGCCTTGAAGACTTTTCCGCGTCGCGTGAAAAGGTCGACTGGGGTGTGCCGTTGCCGTTTGACCCGTCGCAGAATGCGTATGTCTGGGTTGATGCGTTGCCGAACTACATCACGGCGATTGGGTATGGCTCCGACGAAGCGACGTTTACGAAATGGTGGACGGAAGCGGAGTCGACGCACCTGCTCGGCAAAGACATTCTGAAATTCCATGCGATTTTCTGGCCGGCGATGCTGTTGTCGATCGGCGAAGCGGTGCCGGAGCATTTGTTCATTCACGGGTACTTCACGGTGAACGGGCAGAAGATGAGCAAGTCGCTGGGCAATGTCATTGATCCACATGCATTGGTGAAGACATTCGGTCCCGACGGTACGCGTCACCTGCTGCTGACACAGTTCCAGTTCGGGCAGGATGGCGATGTCAAAGCCGAGGAATTCCTGCGACAGTTTAACGCCGATTTGGCCAATGACGTCGGCAATCTCGTGTCGCGCGCGGTCACGTTGATTGACCGGCATTTTGGTGGGCAACGTCCCGAGGCCGGTGCGCGCGAAGCGATAGATGACGAATTGCGCGACGCAGCGCTAACGGCGGTCGATCAGTTCGAGGACGGTGTGGGACGATTGATCCCGAATGATGCGATCCTGGCGGCGTTGAATCTGTCGCGTGCCGCCAATCGGTACATGGAGCAAACAGCACCGTGGAACTTGGCCAAGTCCGGTGATACGGATCGATTGGGAACAGTGCTGGCGACAGTCGTCGAAGCGATTCGCGTGTCGGCGGTGTTATTGTCGCCAGGGATACCGAATAAGGCGCGGCAGATTCTGAGAGCGTTGGGGTTCACGAAGCCTGAAGATGAACTGAGACCAGATGCAGTTCGCGACTGGGACCGCTGTCCGGGACCGTTTACGCTTCCTGAGTCGATCTTCCCGCGGCTGGACAAGGCCGCCATCGATCTCTCCGGCAAGACAGAGGACTCGAAGGAAGTCGCCGAGAATGTGATCTCGATCGACCAGTTCTTCGAGACGCAGTTACGCACGGCAAAAGTGCTCGAAGCCGAGGCTCTGAAGGGTGCGAAGAAGCTGCTGAAGCTGCAAATCGAAGTCGGTGCGGAGAAACGTCAGATTGTTGCCGGGATTGCCGAGCACTATCAGCCCGAAGATCTGATTGGCCGCACGATTGTGGTTGTGGCCAATTTGCAACCGGCCAAGATTCGCGGGGTCGAATCCAATGGTATGTTATTGGCCGCATCGAATGGCAACACGCTGCGGTTGGTGACCGCTGATGGGGAGATACCGTCGGGGTCCAAAGTGGGGTGAACCCGTTCGCTTGAATGCTGTTATTGCTGGAGTGCCACTGACCTTGGGTTGGTTTGACAGTTATGTGTCGTTACAAGCGGTGTTCTTTCGTAGGGGCGTATTGAATACGCCCCCGGTGCGTAGTTGTTACGGGGCACGGGCGTACTCAGTACGCCCCTACGATATTCAGCGTGATCAGGACGCCGGTAGCACCATCTAACTCCGGCCACTGACCAAGGGGCGTGTTGAAAAACCTGCTGACCATTATCATCTCAGACTGGGGAGGGCGAGGCTCCTGCCGAGCCGCGGTGTGGAACAGGCAGTTGCGGCTCGCCGGTCCGCCGCGGCGGATCGCCCTCCCGAAGGCTCTGATTCTCGGCGGGTTTTGCAACACGCCCCAAGGTCAGTGGCACCCGATGTGAAGTCAAAGACTCCTATCCATGATCGAAACTCACGCCCATCTCGACTTTCCTCAATTCGATGACGACCGCGAGGCGGCGATTCAACGCGCAGCCGAGGCGGGCATTCACACGATCATCAATATTGGGACCGATTGGGACTCGTGTAACCGAATTGTCGAATTGGCTGAGGCGCACCCACGGTTGTTCGCGGCGGTCGGGATTCATCCGCACGATGCCAAGACTTGGGAGGGCGACAAGTCAAGTGAGCGGCTAAAGAAGCTCGCCGAGCATCCCAAAGTTGTCGCCATCGGAGAGATCGGCCTGGACTACTATCGCAACAACTCACCGCGCGACAAACAACGGGTGGCTCTTGTCGAACAAATCGCCGTCGCCATAGAATTGAACCTGCCGATTGTCATTCACAATCGCGATGCATTCGACGACATCTTTGAAGTGCTGTTGATGGAAAGGGCGTACGACGTCGGCGGTGTGTTACACTGCTTTTCCGAAGGTGTCGCCGAAGCCGAAAAGAGCATCGACTTGGGATTCCATTTGTCGGTGAACGGCATTTTGACCTACAAGAAGGCCACGATGGCCGAGGTCGGCAAATCGGTCCGGCTTGATCGTCTGCTCCTCGAAACCGACTGTCCGTTCTTGGCACCGCATCCGCACCGTGGCAAACGCAACGAGCCGGCGTATGTGGCGTTTGTTGGTGAAAAGCTGGCGGAGCTACGTGGCACCCCAATCGACGAGATCGCTGATGTCACCGATGAGAACGCGAATCGGCTGTTTCGATTGCCTCGATTATAATAGGCCCAATCCCCATGTCCCGTCGCAGTGGCAAACCCCCGATCTCCAAGGAGAAACTGCGGGCGCGTAAGTCGCTCTCGCAGAACTTCCTCGTCGATCCGGCCATTGCCGATCAGATCGCTGATGCCGTCCCGTTCAAGTCGGGCGACGTGGTCTACGAGATCGGCTCGGGGAAGGGATTTATCACCGAACGACTGGTGCAACGAGGCGCCGTGGTCTGGGCGATCGAGAAGGATCGGCGGATGATCGGCATGTTGCGGAAGAAATTCAACCGCGACCCGAATGTCACGGTGCACCACGTCGATATTTTGGATTTGCCGCCGCAATCCGAGCCGCCGGAGGGCGCCTGGCTGGTCGGCAACCTGCCATTTGGTATCGGCACGCCGATTCTGCAGTGGTTATTCGATCATCGCGATCTGCTCCGCAGTGCCGTCGTGACCTTGCAGCGTGAGGTGGTGCACCGTCTATTGGCGGAGCCGGGGGACAGCGAGCGCTCGGCGCTGTCGGTGTGGTTTCAGGCGCGGGGTAGAGGCGAACGAATTGTCAATATCCCCCCGAAAGCGTTCATTCCTCCCCCCCGGGTGACGTCGACGGTCATGAGAATTGAGTTCGAACCGGAAACACCGGGCGTTGAGGGTGTGCCGGGCATCGAGTATATTGTCCGCAGCGCGTTCGCGCAGAAACGTAAAGTGCTCGCCAATAATCTGCGGCTGCTGACGCATCTGACAGCGGAGGATTGGACGCGCCTGCACAAGGAGTGCGACGATCTGCTGCGGCGGCGCGCTGAAGAACTTCACGCCAATGACTTCGTCCGTCTGGCCAAAGTCCTCCGTCTTGCCGACCGTACTGGTGCTGATCGGGATATTGGCTCCGACGACACAGGCTGCTAGTTGGCGCTCTTGGGCGGAAGCCGGATTCTCCTCTTCATATGCCACGCGGTCCTGGTTCGACTCAACCTCGGCGCAATTAATCGGTCCGGCCGGCGCACGCTGGCAATTGGGCCAGCATCTCGACTTACTGCGAAACGATCTCTCCGCCGGTGGCGACGTGCGTCAACGCAACCACCGGCTGTTCGTGTCCGCGAAACCGTACACGGCAGCGAGCGGATGGACGCTCGACATCGTGGGAACCGACAATGCGATCAAAGAAACCGTAGATCGCCGAACGCTTATCGGGAAGGCATTTTTAGGACGGTCACTCAGTTGGCGCGATGCCCTCTCGGTACAGCTTGAAGCGGGCGCCATCGCATCACATCACACCGCCAGCACGGCCGCACGCCATGACGCCGGGTTCGGGCACCGGGCATCAGCGGAGTGGTCGACCACGACAACAGGCGCGTCGGACATTCTTCCTGAAGCAATCAACGCCTCGATTCGCCACGATGGCGACCGGCGCGAACGGCTGCGCGCACATGAAACCGAGTGGGCGTTCGGCTCGGATTGGCTGTGGGAGCGCGATTCGCTCGAGTTGGCGTGGGGGGAACAGTGGTCGTCGACACGATTCTATCCGAATCCGGAAGAATTCGACGATGTGGGTGAGCAAGAGCATCGGCGACGAAACATTCAATTTGCGTGGCATCACGGCGCGAGCGACAGCAACCGCTCACCGCTGCTGTCGCTTATCTCCCCGTTCTCATGGCGGGTCGAGGCGGATGCCAGCCTCGATCAGAACACGTATGCGAGTGTGACTTCGGCTGCGGCCGTCGCGACATTGCCACGCAATACACGAACAACCGCTCGTGGATATCGACTGGAAACCAGCCGATCCGTGGGACCGATCGCCGCCGACGTACAATATCGCTATCGTTGGGTTCAAGACCAATTTGGCGAACAACGGCGTGATCAGACCGCCGAGACCGGTGAGGTGGAAGGTCGACTGCGATGGCAGGTTACCTCATCCGACTCAATCGCACTGCGAACGATCTTCCGGGTGACGTCGTACACGGCACCGGGTGAGGAGAACTTCTTCGAAGATCGCGATCAGGCCGAGCGGGTGGTCGAGGTTGCCTGGTGGCGCCGTGTGTCGCCGATTTTTACGATGCGCCCGACCTTCTCGTTTCGCGGGTTCCGCCAGATATTCATTCCCGAGCAGCGCTCGGCCAATAACAACACTGACGATGTGTATCTGCTGGCGCCGGAGTTTGAGTGGCAAGCGTCTCGAATCATCACGGTCTTCGAACGCGTTTCGGTGCGAGCCCACTACCGGTTCTTTGAGTTCGATCGCAGTGATCCTGAGGGGCGGGGAACACTGTATCGCCGGGCCGAATCCGAAACGCGGCTGGGGCTTCGTCAATCCGAGCGGGCCACCTGGCGTCTGCGGTATGTGTATCGTTACGAGGACTTTGGCGGGCTGTTCGATCGCGATGGTTGGGTGCAATCGGTTGACTGGGACCGTCGCTCACATCTGATGGACGCTACATTGGAGTGGCGCCCGTTCGGCAACCTGCTGGTGAAGCCGAATCTGGGCCTGGAATTCAAGCGTGCCTTCCAGCATCGATTGGATGGCTCCGAAATCACACGTATCAAGGATGAGCCGTTCAAGCGGCAGTATATTGGTATGGACATTCGGTGGACGATGAATTCGGGATTTGTGTTGCGCGCATCGCTGGCGCGACGTGTGCAGCAGTTTGGATCATCCCCGAAGGATCGCGATGATCGCTGGAACATCTATTTTGCCCGGCCAATACCATGAGAACTCTTGCTGTCATAGCAGTTGCCATTCTGGGTGCACTCGTGTTGCTCACCGGTTGTGCCAAAGATCCGTTTTCGACCCGGGAGGCCGAAGAGCCAGTCGGTGGAAAAGGCACGTACGTGACACCGATCGATCCCCTGATCGGCCTTGAGAATCTCCGTTTCGCAATGATCGAGCAGAACTTCGGTCACTATCGCCAGACGTATTCCGAATCGTTGTCGTTCACCTTCGATTTTCTGTTGGTTGACCGCCCGGATTCGATCAGTGGCTGGGATGCCGCCGAGGAAGGCCGAATTGCCGGCAATTTGCTCGCCGACGCCGACTCCATCGGATTGGTCTGGGACTTGACTGATGGACGGACCGACCGTTTCGATGATTCGACGGCATTTCTTTATCGGACCTACGACATCGCTGTCGTGCGCGACAGTGCCGATACCGTGGTGACTCAAACATACCAAGGCGAGTTCATCATCCGCATGGAGCGCGATGCGCTGGATTTGTGGAGCATTGTTGGTTGGGAGGACTTGCATCGATCGGCCACACAGCCGTCGTGGGCCGATCTGAAGTCGCGTTATCGGTAATCATGTCATATGGTATTGCCCATAGATCGGGCATGATTGCCCGACAGCTGGCCATCGCTACGGTGCTCCTTGCGGTCGTGGTTGGGTGTGCGAATCCATTTTCCCCGCCGGACGTTGGTCCGACCGGCGGATCTCCGATCAAACCACTCAATTCTCCGGAGAATGTCCTGGAGAACTTGCAGTACGCGTATGAGCAACGCGATTTCGATGTCTACGAAGAACTGCTCGACGAGGACTTTCGTTTCGTCTATTTTGATCCTGAGCAAATCGAAGGGATTGAAACGGTGATTGTGCCGCGCGACGGACCGTCGGGTGATCTGGAGCGTACGCGACGGCTGTTTCGGGTCTTTGATGAAATCCGATTGCCAGTATTCGATACCGTTGCCAGTTCGTTCGACACGACCGTCACACCACCATTACCGCAGCGCCGCGTGGCCTTCCAATTGACCGTACGCGACCTGGACGGCGACTTCGATTTCGAATCGTATGAGGCCACCGGCGATGCGCTTTTCACGTTTCGCCAGTCGGCCACCGATCGTCTGTGGCGCATAGTCCGCTGGGAAGACCTGTCCAATCAGTAACATTTGATACAGAGCGTTTAATGTGGCGTCACCCGCCCTCGGGTGACGTCTTGTCGGTCGTGGAGATAGCAGTCACGCGACGGCGCGTGACGGCACTCTGGAATCGGACAGTTATTCTGACAACAGCTATATATAGCAATTGTCATAAATCCTTTCCGTTTGGATCTGGGTGCCACGGGCCTCAAGGCTCGTGGCACCCAGATGTTATCACGATATACACGGTGCCTCGCTTCTCCTCAATCGGACATTTATAATGACAGCCGCTATAACAGGCTAAGTTGGAACGTATTAACGACTTCTCAGTCGTTGTGTGCAAATCGCTGCACACCTGGCAGACGGCCGATATTCAATAATTCATGAAATGCCCGAAGCGGTATCACTGCTGATTCCGTGGTGCTTGCCGATAGTTGTGACAGATACAACGCAATCCGTCTGGGCTGGACGGAGTGGTGAATCGGTCACCAATTGGGCAATGTGGCCGATCATCAATAGGTGAAGGCAATTGTACGAGGAACCCACACGGTAACCGGCAGCGCGCGTTTTCTATGATCATCATCATGCCGGCATCACCGGAGGACAGGCACCATGCGTAGACGATACACGTTACGCTCACAAATGACGGCGGCTGGTGTTATCGCGGCGTTGCTGTTGACCGCGGCGATGGTCCATGCCGGAACGACCGGTAAGATCTCCGGAACGGTCACGGACAGCAGGACGGGCGAGCCGATCGCGGGCGCGATTGTCAAAGTCGTCGGAACCGATCTGGAAACACGCACCGACGCCAATGGCAATTACGTGATCCTCAACGTCCCCGTCGGCAGCCACACGATCGAAGCAACGCTCATCGGTGAGGAGACCAACCCGGCCGAAACCGAACTGTTGTTGTTCCAGCAGATCGAAGTTCGGGACTTGAAAGTGTCGGTCGACTTGGACACCGAACACGACATCATGTTGTCGTCGGAGCCGGTCGAAATGGGCACGATTGTGGTGATCGCCGAACGTCCACTAGTGATCAAAGACCGCACCGCCTCGATGCGCATTGTCGAACGTGAGGAGATTCAAGATCTGCCGACACGTGGATACCGTGAGATTGTCGCGTTGCAGCCGGGTGTGGTGCAGCGTGTCGGCAATCTGCTGAACATCCGCGGCGGGCGATTCTCAGAGGTCGCCTACTACGTCGATGGATTTTCGCAGCAGGATCCGTTAACCGGTATCTCCACGACTGAAATCAATAACAATGATCTCGAAGAAGTCGCGATCACCACCGGCGGATTTAATGCCGAGTACGGTTGGATCGCATCCGGCGCTATCAACGTCACCACCAAGGAAGGCGGTGACCGGTTGGCAGGGACATTCGAGGCCGTCTCGGACAACTTTCACGGCAGTTCATATGACTACAACATCTACGACGCCAGCCTGTCGGGACCGCTTGCCCTGGGCGGGGACATCGGGACGTTCATTGTTTCCGGTGAGCGCCGATGGAAGGGTGATCGCGAACCGTCGGTGATCGCCGGTGGACCGTTGGATCACAACAGCAGCGGCGGCTGGACGTTGCGCAGCAAACTCAATTTCGATCTGACGTCCGAAATCGAATTGAAACTGGGCGGAATCTTTTCGTCAGACAATTGGGATTTCTGGCTGAGCTCTTATCAGTTCAACTCGGGGCATGCCCCCCGTCTGGAAGACCGCAATCACTCGCTGTACGCGACCATCGAACACGTCATCAACCCGCGCACATTCTATACCCTGTCGGGCAACTACTTTTCGACGGAGCGTGAACGCGGCGATGCGACCCACTTCAGCGACATCTGGGCGTACGGCCGTCCGGGAACCGATCCCAACACCGATGCGACGGGGTTGTTTTACGCGTGGGATGACATCAATGGTGAGACGCCAGTCGAAGACACCGTGATCGACGGGCGGACGTATCCGATTCGCGGTGCCGAAGCCGCGACTTGGGTTGATTACCTGCATCGCAAGTCCTCATATGTCGGCTTTGATTTCGACATTGTCAGCCAGCTTCATCCGCGGCACGAAGTCCGAGCCGGTGTTGACTACCAGCGGCATACGTTGCGGCGGTACTACCACCTGACTCCGAATCTCGTCTACCTCGGGCACGAGGACGGCGGCCAGGGATTCGATGCGGTCGACCGGTATGGATACAACGTCACCGGCGAAAGCGAGATGGACGCGGGATTGGATGGGGCGAAGCATCCGTTGACCTTTGCGGCCTTCGTGCAGGACAAGTTCGAACTCGATGGCATGATTATTAACGCCGGTTTGCGTCTCGACTATCTCAATGTCAATACCAAGCGATTGCGCGACGAAACCAGTCCACTCGATCCGGATCATTATCTCGAACAGGCGCGGAACGGCGTCCCGATCACCGAAGAGCAGCGGGACCTCGCCGGACGGCTTGATCCGGGCGATCTTGAAGATTCCAAAGCCGAAGTCGAGCTGTCGCCGCGTATCGGGCTGGCATTTCCGGTTGCCGAACACACCGTCTTTCACGCGTCGTACGGTCGTTTTATGCAGCGGCCCGACCTGATGAATTTGTATGTGTCGTACGATTTCCTGGAGTACATGCTGACCGAGGGACAGTTCTTCTACCCATTTGGCAATCCGAATCTACGGCCGGAACGCACATCGGCTTATGAGATTGGGCTCACACGTCAACTCGGCGACAACAGCAAGCTCGGCCTCACCGCGTACTACAAGGACGTGATGGGGCTTACCCAAGTGGTGCAACAAACTTCATCGGTGGGAAGTTTCGGCACCTATCGCAACTCGGACTTCGGCACCATCAAAGGGATCGAAGCCAGTTTCGAACTGCGACGGTCGCAGAACATATCGTTTACCGGAAGTTACACGCTGTCGCATGCAACCGGAACCGGTTCGACAGCGCTGTCGCAGCAAACGATTGCGCATCAGGGTCTGGAGCCGCCGCGTGTGGCGATGCCGCTCGACCACGATCAACGTCATAAGTTCACCGCGATCTTCGACATTCGCGCCGGACGTCACGAAGGCCCGACGCTCGGCAGCTGGCGGCCATTCGAAAACGCCGGTGTCAATTTCGCCTTCCGGGTCGGTAGTGGATTCCCGTATACGCCGACCGTCGTCAACGATTTGGTGTCACTGAGCGGCTCAGGACAGAAGACGACCGGGCCGATCAATTCACGGTATGGTCCGTGGACGTCACAACTCGACTTGAAGGCGACGAAGGGTTTTATGTGGGGACGCACTCAGCTTGAACTGCAGCTGTGGGTCATCAACGTGTTCAATACCGAAAACGTGGATTTTGTCTATAGCAGCACCGGATTGCCGAATTCAACCGGCTGGCTGGAGACAGAAGAGGGCCAGAAGTGGTTGGATTCACACGCGAGCACCCGTGATTCGTCGGGCCTCACGGCGGAGGAGAAATACCGTCTGCGTGAAAACGACCCGACCAATTACGGCGTTCCGCGCCAAATCCGTGCCGGCATCAAATTCCTGTTCTAAGTGGACCATGGAGGAGCGGGGGATCATCCAATGCGTGTAACTCGAATCATACTGACGGTTGTCTGCTTCACGCTGTGCACCACCACCGTTGCTCTGGCGGGAGGAGGACCGGTCGCGGTTGCACCGGCCTCAGTGGACAACTCGGCCTTTATCGGTGTCAATAATCTGCAAATGATGGTCAGCAATGTGGGATCGTTTGCGTTCGACCCGACCAATCGCTTCGGCAGCGATGCTGGACTGTACTTCCCGCGTGGGACCAACAAGACGGTGATCTTCGCCGGTGGGATTTGGGTCGGTGCGCGTGTGAATGGTCAACCACGCATCTCGGTGGCGGAATACACCCAGGAGTTTCGTCCCGGCACCGCCGAAGACGGCGAGTACACACCTGATCAGTCGCGTTTCCGCGTCTACAAAATCGCGCGTGGGGATGATGCCGAGTCGAATCCCGACTACGCCAACTGGCCGTTCCAGGATGGCGCTCCGGCAGTGACGGACGCCTTTGGCGATGATTCGCTCGACGCCGATGGCAATCGCATTCCGCAGTTGTTCGGCGATGAGGCCCTCTACGCCGTGTACCACGATCTCAATCCGGGTGCGCACACGAATCAAGCCGGATCGACACAGCCACTGGGTTTGGAGATCCAGCAGCATGTGTTCGCGTTTGGGCGCTCGGGTGCATTGGGAAATGTCATCTTCCTGAAATTCGTGATCATCAACGAAGGCAACAACCTTCTCGAAGATAGCTATGTCTCGTTGTGGTGTGATCCCGACGTCGGCGATCCGTTCGACGACCTCGTCGGTTGTGACACCAGTTTGATGGTCGGCTATGCCTACAATGAGGGACCGGATCCGATTTACGGCACCGGTGCACCGGCGGTCGGCTATGACTTTTTGCAGGGTCCGATCATCGCCTCACCGGGAGACAGCGCTCGGTATCGCAATGAGTGGATTCAGGGGTTTCGCAACCTGCCGATGGCATCGTTCAATCTGTACACGGCCGGCAAAGATCCGACGAACAGCCAGGAAACCTACAACTATATGCAAGGTCTGACCCCGTCGGGTGACACGGTCTACGATCCACTCGACAATCCCACAGCGTTCCAGGTCGCCGGTGACCCGGTGACAGGCGAGGGATGGACCGACGTGAACGGGAACGACCGCCGTTTCATGATGACCACCGGACCATTTACGATGGCCGTCGGCGATACCCAGGAAGTGGTGATCGCCGTATTGGTGGGACAAGGAACGGATAACATCTCCTCCATCAGCGCGTTGCGGCAAACCTCCGCGCAGGCGCAAGCGGTGTTTGATCTGGGCTTCCATATCCCGGCCCCACCGCCGCAGCCAACTGTATGGCAGCAGCCGTTGCCGAACCGCGTCGAGTTGGTGTGGGATCACGCCGCGGAAGGCGATGTTCAGATTTCCGATGTGCTGGGCCAGCGCTTTGTCATGGAAGGGTACAATGTGTACCAGGGCGAGACGCAGGCCGGTCCGTGGAAGAAGATCGCCACGTTTGACGTCGATAACGACATCACGCGCATCTATCAAGATGAGTTCGATCCCACCGTCGGTGGCATCCAGCGAGTCATCTCCCAACTGGGCACAAACTCCGGACTCCAGAATCACTTGACAATCACTACTGACCGGATCACCGGCAAACCGCTGGTGAACTACCGTCCGTACCATTTCGCCGTCACGGCGTACTCATACGACGAAGCCAATGTCTCCGACTATACGGTGGGCAGCAGCGTCATCGGACATCTGACCGAGGTCCTCGAAACCCAAATTCAGAGTTTTGAGGTCGTGCCCAATTCGGTGGCTCTCGAGTTGATCGATACGGCGTCGCACGCCGAGGGGACGAGTCATGGCGAGGTGGTGATTCGCTACTTCGAGCCGGAGAATATCACCGGCGACACATATGAAGTGACGTTCAACGAAGACCTCACGTGGAATCTCATCAACAGCACTACCGGCGAGACGCTCCTGTCGAACCAGGGCAATCAAAGCGGCGATTATGAATATGACATCGTCGACGGTGTCATGGTGCAGACGATGGGTCCCGAGCCCGGTATCCAAACCGTCACATGGGAGGAACCGGATCCGACAGCGGAACCGTGGGCGACCAGTGTCAACATCGGCGGTCCGTGGTTCGGCGGTGGATTTGTTCCGGGTGCGTGGTTCTTCGGCTCGTCGGTCACGGATATGCGTGACTTGATCCCGGTTGAGATACGGTTTTCGAACACGGAAACACAACTTGGGTATAGCTACATTCGCGGTGCTGATCCGAATTACTCCTACGGTGGTTACGGCGAAGTTCCGTTGACGGCGTGGGATGTCAGTGTCGACCCACCGCGTCAACTCAATGTGTGTTTCGTTGAGCAGTTTGAGCTGGCCACCCATGACAATCATTGGCTGCCGAGTGATGATCCAATTACGGCACGTGAGTACCTGTTCATTCTGAACAGTGATTACTCAGAAACGCCTGACGAGTACTACACGTCGCGTCTGCTCTTTGACAATGCAGATGAATTCGATGTGCTGTACGCATGGTGGCCTGCCGTTGCTTCCGGCCACTCCAATACGGAATTGGCTGACGGCCAGGTGTTGCGCGTTGAAGCAGGCTACTTCAATAAGCCAGAGGATCGGTTCGTGTTTTCGACGTTAGCGGGTGGTGATGATGTCGTAGGCGCCGGCGCCGCGCGTCTCGACGACGTCCACCCGGTGCCGAATCCGTATTTTCACGCCACCGATCTCGAACCGGATGCCGGTTCCAGCCAGATCTCCTTTGTCGGATTGCCGGCGACCGATGTCACGATCGATATCTATAATCTCGCGGGTGAATTGATTCGCACGCTGACAAAAGAGAATGTCCAGCAGGGCATGATGTTTTGGGATGTGAAGACATCGCATGGACTGCCACCCGCCAGTGGAATCTATATCTATCGGGTGACCGCACGCGGCGTGGGGAGCAAGGTGGGTAAGATCGCCGTCTTCACCGAAGTCGAGCAGGTTCAGCGGTTTTAAGGGGGAGCTCCGGTCATGGAATCGATCCATACGACGAGGGACTACGTCAAAAGAGCCAGTATGGCACTCATCGCCGGTATCGTTCTGGTGTCGGCTCCGATGACGGCCTACTGCGGCAATTCCGACCGCACCGGCACGGCCGGCGCACTGGAGTTGATTATACCAACCGACGCACGCGGCACGGCCATGGGCGGCTCGGTTATCGCCGACGCCACCGGGGCGGAAGCGTTCTTCTGGAATCCCGCCGGCGCTGCGTTGGTGGAGGGCAGCGAGTTGATGGTCTCGCATCGCGAGTACATCGCCGATATCAGTCTCGATCATCTCGCCTTCGCGCACAACGCCGGATCGTTCGGCGTGATCGGACTATCCATCAAGGCATTATCGATGGCGGATGAACCCGTTTACACCACACAGCAACCCGAGGGCACCGGAGAGATGTTCTCCAGCTCGTTTGTTGTTGTCGGGGCGTCGTATGCGCGCGCTATTACCGACCGCGTCAATTTCGGCGTCAACGGGCATTACATCACCGAGAAGATCTATGATGAGACCGCCAACGGCCTGGCCTTTGATATGGGATTCTTGTATCGGCCGAGCCTCAAAGGCGTGACGTTTGGTGTGGTGGTCAAGAACTATGGTCCCAAGATGTCGTTCGACGGCCCGCACTTTGGACGGCCGGTGGACATCGGCGATCAGAATGAGGGGCATGAAGGCCGTACACAGTCGGCGACATTTGAACTGCCGTCCTTCATTCAGTTCGGCGCCGCTTGGGATCCGGTCGATACGCGCCGGCATCGTGTCCGTATGACCGGTTCGTTTCAGTCAAATAACTTCTCGGAAGATGAATTCCGCGTCGGCTCCGAGTGGGGGCTCGACGAGCAGTTTTTCATGCGAGGTGGATACATCGCCTCCAGCCAGGACAGCCATTTGTACGGTTTCAGCGTCGGGGCCGGATTGCAACTGCCGCTGGGCGGTACCGAAACATCGATTGACTACACGTGGGCAGAAGCCGGCGTCTTTGAGAGCAATCATTTCTTCACTCTCAAATTGCGGTTCTGATGCCATGTAAGCAGCGACGTCCATCGCAATGCTGCATGTGTGCGATGGTTGGTGTGACAACAGGCGGGGGAACAATCGCATCGTTGCTGGGACAGGACGTCCCGCCATTTCAGGACAGGTCTATCGAAGATGATTGGCAGATGGACCGTGCGTGAACGACAAAAGAGACCACCGATTTTCGTTGCCGGCCGTCGACTGAGCAAGAGGACGATGCTGTATGGCATCGTTATGTTGTGTTGTGCCGCCACCGGACTCGGTCATGCGCAGACATCGTCCACCCGCGTTCGCGTTGGCATTGTCAAAACCCTCGATCTTCCCCAGTACAACAGCGCCTACGAAGGCTTCATCAACGCCCTGAAGGCGACCGGGTACGAGCCCACGTCCACGGAGGTTACACTCTCCGGAGACGACACGGCCATCGGAGAATCAATCAAGTCGCTCTGCCTGAAAAAACCGGACGTCATCCTGGCGCTGGGAACCAGGGCGGCTAACGAGGTGTCCAAACGGGAAAAGTCGATTCCGATCATCTACTCGATGGTGCTGGAACAGCCCGGGGGAGCCGGTACATCCGGTCTGACTGCACAACAAGCCAACGTCACGGGATCGAGTCTCAACATCCCGTTGGACGTTCAGTTCAAATACATCAAGACGGTCTTTCCGTCGACGTCACAGATCGGTCTGATCAGTAATCCGGAACGATCCGGGCACGTGGTGGATTCGGCGCGGCAGGCGGCGAACAAGCACGGTCTGGCCCTGACAGTGCGGTCGGTGTCGAGTGAATCACAGATCCCGGATGCGGTGCGCTCGCTCGTGGATTCCATTGACGTGTTCTTCATGGTTGCCGATGCGACGGTATTTACGCCGCAATCGTCGCGATACGTCATCTTTGAATTCATCAAGGCCGGTGTGCCCATCATGGGTTTGTCGTCCGCTTATGTGAAAGCCGGGGCGGTCATGGCGCTCGATTGCGATTACACGGACATCGGACGCCAGTCGGGCGAATTGGCGGTGCGGATCCTCGCCGGGCAATCACCGGAGACGGTGTCCGAAACAACACCGCGGGTGTACATGCTGGCGGTGAATGAAAACGTACTGGAGCATTTGCGTATCGATATAGCCGACGACGTTTTGGGACGGTCGGATGTCAAGAAGTTCTGAGCTGAGGAAGTTGAGAACCACGATGGCGATACGGATTGGACTACAGAAGCGCGCGATCACAGGGATCTCCCTGTTGTTGATGGCGCTTGCCGTGTCGTTGATGTGGATCTCGCTCTACCAGGGCAGCGACCAGATTCGCAGCCAACTGCTGAAGCGCGGACGGGTGGCGGCGGACAATTTGGCGTACAATGCCACATATCCGACCGTCATTCGCGACACCGCGGCGTTGGGTGATTTCCTCGACGGTATTATGGCGGAAAAGGAAGTATTGTACTGCGGTATTTTCGATGACGTTGGCACGTCCCTGGTCGAACGGCTTCGTCCCGTGACCACGTTGCATCAGGCGAACGTGGTGGAGAGCGCGGTCACCGAAGCGGCACTGCACAACACGTTGCGAGATATGGTAGCCGATGTTATCGCGTCCGATGAACATCGTGAGTATGTTGAATACAATGGCATGGTCTACTTCCAGGTGCCGATTTATATCGATCATCGCGGCTCCGATGAACTGGGTACCGAATTGGGGCTGTATGGCCTGAGTGGCGCGCTCGGCGAGTCGGCGTCGTCTGATGATAGTCGTGAGGTTATTGGCGCAGCGGTGATTGGCATGACAACGCACTACATCGAGGAGACCATCGCCGACCTGCGGGACAAGATGATCTGGATTACCGCGCTTGCCATTCTGATCGCGATGCTGATCGTGTCCGTCGTCGTGCGTCTGAGTATCCGCCCAATCAACGAATTGGTTGTGGCAACCGGACGGGTCGCCGGCGGCGATTATGATTGCAAGGTGCATGAGGGGCGCAACGACGAGATTGGCGATCTGGCGCGATCGTTCAACACCATGACCAGCGATCTCAAAAAGTCGCGTGACGCGCTGGTCGAAAAGGAACTGCTGGAAGCGTTGGTCGTCGAATTGCGTGAAACGCAGGAACAATTGGTGCAAGCCGGCAAGCTGGCAGCACTGGGCCAACTCGCCGCCGGTGTGGCCCACGAAATCAACAATCCCCTGGCAGGCATTATGGGTTACGCGCAGCTGTTAACCGAGAAACTGCGCCGCCGCGAACGCGAAGGAATCTCGGCGGAAGAAGTGCCGAAAATTACGTCATACGTTGAGAACATGGAAAAACAGAGCCAGCGCTGCAAACAGATTGTGCAGAATCTGCTGAA
This sequence comes from uncultured Ignavibacteria bacterium, assembly GCA_964440935.1. Taxonomy (GTDB): domain Bacteria; phylum Zixibacteria; class MSB-5A5; order WJJR01; family WJJR01; genus WJJR01. The sequence goes on from CAYTTY010000016.1 coordinate 67,186, forward strand.
GTTTGCTCGAGCGTCGTCCAAAGAAGAAATGGTCGAGGTGGATATCAATGCGATCGTCCAGGAAACATTGGCGCTTGTGGATCACCAGTTGAGTCAAAGCAGCATCACGCTCGACACCCGTTACGCCGATCACCTGCCGCCGATTCGCGGCCAGGAAGGGAAGCTCCAGCAGGTAATCACCAATATTGTGATCAACGCCATGCAGGCCATCGAAGACCACGGGACCATCACGGTATCGTCGGAACTCCAGGATGATCGCGTGCTTGTCCGCGTCACCGATACCGGCGTGGGCATTCCGCAGGAGAACCTCGACAAGGTGTTCGAACCCTTCTTCACCACCAAGGACTTAGGTCGCGGGACCGGACTCGGATTGTCGGTCACCTACGGCCTGGTGCACGATATGGGCGGTGAGATTTCTATCGATAGCACGGTTGGAGTCGGAACGACGTTCACATTGGCATTCCCCGTTGCCGGTGTAGAACCGCAACGCGCCGTACCCCGCAACGGTACGATCGAACAGACTTCGCAACCGTTGGATGGGCCGTAGCGGCATTGTACCTGTGTGGTTGTTCCAGTCTCATCGTACATCGATCAACGGCGCTCAGGGAGAGAGAGCATTGGCATCCAAACCAGGTCACATTCTGATCGTCGATGATGAACTCGTCATCCGGTCTTTGCTCAGTGAGATGCTGAGTGAGGAGGGATTTACGGTGGCGACGGCATCGGACGGTAAGAGCGGCCTGGAAATGATGAACGATGGGCAGGTGGACCTGGTGATTTCGGACGTTCACATGCCGGTTATGGATGGATCAAAACTGGTCTCGGAGCTACGCAAGTTGAATCCGGATCTGCCGGTGATTGTGATGAACAGCATTCCGGACCGCGACATCACGACGCCCGCCGATGATCGCGCCATTGCGACAGTCAACAAGCCATTCGATCTGCACGAGCTACGCTCGACGATCCGCCGTCTCCGCAACCGGCCACGTCTTAACCCTGTCAATCGCACCAAATCCGCCTTGGGGCGTCCACGTGACGCCGCCCGCGACGCGATGTGACCCATCCGGACCGCCGAGCCCCAGTTCAGTTTGAGGACAATTGTCGAGCGGTTGTCATCATGAATGTCCGATTGAGGAGAAGCGAGGCACCGTGTGTATCGTGATGACATCCGGGTGCCAC
>CAYTTY010000017.1:0-67911 GCA_964440935.1 uncultured Ignavibacteria bacterium
GGATGACAGAGTATAGAAATACAAACGGAAAATACTTCTGACAATCGCTCTAAGCTGGTCATCCCGCCTCCTGCAGTAGATTGCAGTTTTGAACTTGTTGTTGGCGGAAATGGAAGGGTACACTCGAAAGGACCGTTCTCTCCGGTTCGCCGTTGCCCTACGGCATGTCAAACGGGGCGCATTGAATACGCCCCGTGAATCTCGATATGTCTGACCTCAATGCCCGAATACTACTTCGGCGCAATCGCCGGGTAATAGTCATTGCCGCCCGAGGTGAGCCGGTGCGGGCCGCTGCCATCGGCGCCCACGACATAAATGAACCCATCGATCGTGGCAAAGGCGATCCACTTGGAATCCGGTGACCACGACACCGGCGCCTGGTGGGGTGTGACGGTGCCCGCCGCGTTGAGAATCTTCTTCGTTTCGAGTGTCTCCGGGTCAACCAGGTAGATACCGTTGTCGTTCTCTTCGGTGTTCACGAACGCGATCCACTCGCCATCCGGTGACCAGCGCGGACCAAAGCAATCCGACACCTTCTCGGCGGCAGTCTTCAACTCCTCCTCGGAGCGTGTAATCCCCGATGTCGGTTCAATCACCAACCCCACCGGCACACGATCATCCAGATAAATGAACGCGACTTTGGAGCGGTCGGGATTCCAGGTTGGCTGCAGTCCCATCGCCTCACGGGGGGCCGCGCCCTCACGGGTGATCTGACGCACCTCGGTGCCTTCCCAATTGCGGTATTCCATTTCGTAATCGGGCAACTCGGCATCGACGGTGTTAGCGTTTAAGTCGTGAACGTAGAGAATATACTCACCATCGCTGGAGTACTCGGGACTATGGGAGCCGTGATTGTTCGTGACCCAATACCAGGCATTCAAGCGGGTGGAGTCGACGTGTTTGGCAAACAGATCATACATGCGACGCCGTCCGCCGCCGCCATCGGGCAGGGTATACTCCAGCTCCCCCTGGCGAGCGAAGATGACCAGTTTGCCATCCGGACGCCACGCCAGCCGGCCGGTGACATTGCCCATCGGTGCGAATTCGCGTTGATTGCCGCCGTTACCGTCCATCAGCCATACATTGCGGTCACGAATGAAGGCGATATTCCACGGCAGGTCGGGACGCGACCCTTGCGCGAAGCTCTCGATAGCCGGTCCAAAACCGACAAGCACCGCCAAGGCCAGTGTCGCTATAATACGATTCACCATTCAATCCATCCTTTCGTCGTCACACTCATCGTCGCCGTGATTATACACCAGACTCGGTGATCGGACCACGGTTGGCATGAGATGGTAATAAGATCGGCGGCTGAGAGCAATCCTCTGAGGTGTTCAAGACATGACTACCTGTTCTGAATGTGCCCAGTTCGCACAGCTCCATTGCAGAATGCATGGTGTGGTGCAAAACGGGATAGTGAAACGGAGGACCAGCAGCGTGCGACGGACGGCGCATCTGCCGTATCAGATTGCCCCCATACGACTTACCGGATTTGCCCCGATTTGGGCGTCGAAATTGCTTCAAGCGAGGCGGGACTTGCGCTCAGCCATCGGCTGGTTGCGCTCAGCGGAAACCGAAGCAGGAGACAGATATTCGATGCGCCACACAACCCGACCACAACCGATCCGGACCGGCCCTGGCCTGCGGTTAGGCGCCGACCACGGTTTCACGCTCATCGAGTTGATGATCGTGGTCGTGATTATCGGCATCCTCGCCGCTATGGCGATTCCCCGTTTCATGACCGCATCGGTCCGTAGTAAACAGACCGAAGCGAAACAGATCCTCAAACAGATCTATGTGCAACAACACGCCTACCGCGTGGAATACGACGCGTACTGGGGAAACGGTCTCAGCGCGGACAACGCGAGTCCGGACACTTTTGCGCGCATCTACGTCGAGATCTCAACGCCAGCGCGTTACACGTATTCCATCGTCGCAGACGCCACCACATTTACGGCGACGGCCACTGCCGCCGATCCCGGATTGGATGATGATCCGGCGCCGGATACGTGGACGATCGACCAATGGGGGAATCTCCAAGTGACATCTGACGACGCAACATTGTAACTGAGAATGACAATCGATTTGGGATCCGGCGCGGCTCCCCCGCTGAAATTCGTTGGAAGCAACGATGCAGCACTTTGGGGAGCCGCCTCGCTATGTGGGGTGACCTAGTGCGAACGCTCAACGATGACGGGATGACCATGATCGGACACTGTTCACAACGTGACCACCGATGTGCGACCGAAATACATCAAGCGCCTATACAGGATGCTATCACGTCTTCCAATTCGCATTTCGCAGAATGCAATGGCAGAGGCAATATCCCACGCGATTCGGGAGTCCGCGCCAGTCATCACGGCGCAGAAGGACAAGCGAGTCGCAGGCACGACGCCCTTAACAATTGGTCGGACAACGCGTTCGGCAACTGGCTCCGAATCGGAGCGAATAGTCAAGCTATCCGGCACACCCTTTGCCAATCATTACGGCGGAGTTGAGAGAGACAGTTAACGGGGGGATTGGAGAAGCGAAATAGTGAACACCTTACACTCACAGGAGGGACGAATGTTCTCCAAGTTTCATCAGAGGAAGAAAGGTTTCACTCTCGTCGAGTTGATGATCGTTGTGGTCATCATCGGCATCCTGGCCGCGTTGGCGATTCCGCGGTTCATGGCGTCGACCACCAAATCGAAGCAGAGTGAAGCGAAGCAGATCCTGAAGCAGATCTACGTGATGGAGCGCGCCTACCGCCAGGAGTTCGACACGTACTGGGGTAACGGTATCAGCGCCGACGCGGCGAATCCGGACAACTTCTCCCGTTTGGGCGTCCAGATTGGACCGACGGCTCGTTACACCTACTCGCTGGTAGCGGACGCGACCACCTTCACGGCCACCGCGAACGCACCGGACCCGGGTCTTGACGATGACGCCACGCCCGACACCTGGACCATCGATCATACCGGCAACCTTGTGGTGACATCAGACGACGCAAGCTCCTAATACGCATCCTGCACACACACCCCAGCAGCGCCCCCGCCACCCGGCGGGGGCGTTGTTGTTTTGGGGTCCATTCGCGCTTCGCGACTCGCTTTTTCGACCAATTCAGGACTAATCATCTCCAGAATGTACTATATTCCACGATAGTGATATAGCGGCATCGTGCGGTCCCACCATCTCAGATCACCGCTGTGTTGATACTCACGACCGAATATCCGTGCTCGACAGATTGGAGGAGACAAATGCGTTTACGAATCGTCTTGTCAGCTTGTGCATGGTTGTTACTCGGGGCAGTTCACATCCTCGCTGCGGTCCCCTCCGGCATGAATGTCCAGGGCCGCCTGACCGACAGTGGCGGCACTCCCCTGCCGGCGGGGTTCAAACAGATGACGTTTCGAATCTTTGATGCAGAAATTGGCGGCACAGAAATCTGGGCAGAGAGCGCGCAGCTCATCACGTCGGATGCCGATGGGCTATGGAATGCCGACATCGGAGCGAACACACCACTGACACCGGCGGTGTTCGCCGATACAGTGCGGTGGCTCGAAATCACCGTCGATGATGGTGTGAATCCGCCGGAGATGCTACCACGAGTGCGGTTGGTGACGAGTCCCTACGCGTTTCAGGCGGATCGGGCGATGTCGAGTGTGAGCGCCGATTCGGCGGATCATGCGACTCATGCAACACATGCCGATACGGCCGCTGTGTCTCTGGAGGCGGCGGCCGACAATGATTGGACCGTGGATAACACTTTCATCACAACCACGAACCAGCGCGGCATTCGGAAGGGCGGCTCCAACAATGTCCATTTCGGCAATCTCGGACGCACCATTGTCAATCTTGGCATCACCTGTACGACAGGAGTTTCCGGACTCAATGAGGGCTACATGGTGATCGGCGGCGGTGAGGAGAATCGCGCGTCGGGAGACCATTCCACAGTTGCCGGGGGGCGAGACAACATCGCGTCGAAGGAGCAATCCACAGTCGCCGGCGGGGGAAGCAACTTTGCGGACGGACTCTGGAGTACTGTGGGGGGAGGCGCGTTGAACCTGGCAGACACGTTCTTCACGACGGTCTCCGGTGGCACGAGTAACGCGGCGCTCGGTATCGGGAGCACCGTTAGTGGCGGTGGCAACGATACCGCCAGCGGTGACTACGCCTGTATACCCGGTGGACAAAACAACTCCGCTGAGGGAGAGTATTCGTTCGCGGCGGGCCGACGCGCAAAGGCACTCTATGAAGGTTGCTTCGTTTGGGCGGATGATACCGACGAGGACTTCGCTACCACCGTGGGCAATCAGTTCATCATTCGCGCGACCAATGGGGTTGGAATCAATACAGCCAATACCTTCCCTCGGGGTTTGACCGTCAACGGCGATGTAAAGATTGATGGAGGTACATCGCATATCCTGGAGCTCAACAGCGACGAGTTTGTTGGTGGTAATACGGGCACGTATTTCATGAGCTTGAATACAACTCAGGAAGTCACGGGCGGGGCGGATATGTTGAATATTCGCGCCGTGCTGGGTGAGGGCGATGGGACGGACTATCAATTCATTGAATGCCAATCATACAATTTTCCGACCGACGTTCAGTTCCGTGTCTGGGGCAACGGGGACGTGACAGCCGACGGCACTATCTCCGGAGGTGGTGCGGATTTTGCCGAAATGCTTCCCGTTTCAACCGGTGCACACTCGGTCGGGCCGGGTGACGTCATGGTGATCGATCCGAACAATCCGCGCGCGTTGATACGGTCTTCGGCGGCTCGCTCAACGCTTGTCTCTGGCATTTATAGCACCCGCCCGGGGTTCGTGGCCTCGGAGCGGGACTGGGATCAGGTCGCGGTCGATCGTGGATTTGTGAAAACGGATGCTCCGGAAACATCAAGGGACTTACCGGTCGTGGAGCTGGCCAGAGAGATAGGTGAAATCCCGCTTGCAGTTGTCGGAATTGTACCATGCAAAGTTTCCACGGAAAACGGTCCGATTCAGCCCGGCGATTTGCTCGTCACATCGTCAACACCCGGCCATGCGATGCGGGATGATGCCCCCAAGACGGGCACAGTGCTCGGAAAGGCGCTGGGATCGCTGGATTCCGGTTCCGGGGTGATTGATGTGCTGGTGACGCTGCAGTAGCAGGGTGAGAGCGGTTGTTAGAGTGATTGTCAGAAAAGTCCTGTCCGTTTGCCAAAGCGATCCATTCGGGCCGTCAGGGCCCCTCGCTGTCATTCCCGTCCGCCGCGGCGGACGGGAATGACAGCGGCGAGTTGTTACGGCCCAATGGATCGCCGTAGCAATCGGACAATATTTATGACAACCGCTTCAACAAACGCCATCTGCGTCGAGCTGCTGATACAGATACCACCCGCTGTCGGGCGCTCCGCTGCGGTCGAGGTAGATTTCGAAGATGTCACCGGTGTCAGTGCGCACACGGTGGTAGTTCCGGTGGCGTCGCGTCATCCAGTTGCGACTCGGTGCAGCCGATGAGAATCCCCAATCCTGCCAGTTTTGGATGATCTCGACGATCTCGTAAACGGTGTCCCGCCAGGTGAAGCGAACCGGTTGCTTCACCGTGCCGGTTGTCTCGACTTCGATCTTCTCGCCGATGAATTTGGGCATTTGCATGTTCCGTAGCATGGCCATCCTGGCCATGCCGCACGGGCAGGATGCCCGTGTTACGATCACTTCCCCTTCTTGCGGAAAAAGACGCGCACCGGCGTTCCGGTAAAATCAAAACGCTCGCGGATGCGGTTGGTGATGAAACGAATATACGTTTCGCCGATCAAATCCGGGTGATTGCAGAAGAACACAAACGTTGGCGGCGGATTTTCCGATTGGGTGGCGTAGTTGATCTTGATGAACCGTCCTTTCACCGCCGGCGGCGGTTTGCGCTGGATGTCTTCGAGAACTGTCGTGGTGAGCTCGCGTGTTGGGATGTGCTTTTTGCGCATCGCCGCAACGTCCTGCGCCATAGTGAGGATCTTCGATGCGCGCTGGCCGGTGAGTGCGGAAATGAACACGATGGGCGCCCATGCAAATGTCGCGGCACGTGACTTCAAATCGTGCACGTAGCGTCCCGCTGTGTCGGTGTCCTTTTCGATCAGGTCCCACTTGTTGACCACGAAGAACACCCCCGCCCCGGCATCGGCGGCGGCTTCGGCGATTTTGAAGTCTTGTGTTGAGAGGTCCTGCGATGCATCGAGCATCACGCAGACAACCTCCGAGCGATTGATTGCGCGGCTGGTGCGGAGCGCGGTGTAGAATTCGATCTGGTCGCGCACGCGCTTGGGTTTTCGTAGTCCGGCGGTGTCGATCAGAGTAAATTTTTGTCCCTCGAATTCGAGAAACGTATCAATCGAATCGCGTGTCGTTCCCGGGACGCTCGACACGATCATGCGCGGCTCGCCGAGCAGACGGTTCACTAGCGATGACTTGCCGACATTGGGGCGCCCCACCACGGCCAGGCGCAACCCTTCGTATTCTTCCGGCTCAACCGATGGCATATTGGCGACGATCTCATCGAGCAGATCGCCCACCTGCAAACCAAGTAAAGCGCTGACCGGATTGACGTCACCCAATCCCAGTTCGGAAAATTCGAGTAACGCCGCTTCGTCGGATGGATCATCGATCTTATTCACCGCCAGGATGAACGGCTTTCCGCTCTTGCGAATCTGATCGGCGATGATGAAGTCTTCGGGATGCACCCCCTCGCTGCCATCGACGAGCAGCACAATCAAATCAGACTGTTCAATCGCCAGACCCGATTGTTCGGTAATGAACCGCTGCATCTCCTCTTCGGACTGGTGGATCAGTCCTCCGGTATCGATGAGCACGAACGACCGACCGGCCCATTCGGCAATGGCCTGGTGACGGTCACGTGTGACGCCCGGGGTGGCATCGACCACCGCCTGACGCCGCCGGAGGATGCGGTTGAACAGAGTCGATTTGCCCACATTGGGCCGTCCGACGATGGAAACGAGCGGTAAGGCCATAAACGTTCCTCTCCCCCCAACCTGGGGAACGGGAATGATACGAGGTTGAGGAGAGATTGCAAAGACATGTGGTGCTGATGGTGGCCTTTCGCGGTGAGGAGCAACCAACCCGTAGGGCGGGGCATACTGGTACCGTGAGTTGAGCAGGCCCTGATGGCATAAAACCGCCATCCAAGGCCACCCATTATTCATTCTTTCTCCGAGACATCTGCTCCGACGTTCTGTATACTGCGCGTGAGCGAGGGTCACATTACTCCGTCGTACGACTTGTACTGATCCGACCATTCGCACCACGACAATCACGGACGATTTACGCACATGTCTGGGAGGACACTCATGCGTTTGAGCATCACCGTGGCGTTGACCATCTTTACGCTCCTCGCCCTTTCGATTTGCAGTCTGGCGGCCGTGCCAAGCACCATGACGGTGCAGGGACGTTTGACCGACGACACCGGTACACCATTACCCGCCGGGGTGAAGGGATTTCTGTTTCGGATCTTCGACACACAAACGGGTGGCACACAGATTTGGCCCGACGGTTTGGGTGAAACCCAGACCATCACGACCGATGCAGACGGTCTCTGGACGGCGACAGTTGGCGCGGTGATTCCCATTCCCGATTCGGTCTTTGCCGACACCGCGCGGTGGCTGGACATTACGGTGACCGATCTGATCAATCCGGCGGTTACGTTTCCACGGATGCCGCTGTTATCCGGTCCGTATGCATTCAGTGTCAACCGTGTGCAGACAGTTGATGGCGCCGCGGGCGGCAGCATCACCAGCAAACTGTCGATCGGTCCGGGACATACGAATACCGGGGTCGACGCATTCGTAGCGGGCACAAACAACATCGCCAGCGGAGATCACTCATCCATTCCCGGTGGACAACTCAACGAGGCGAACGGCGATTTCTCGATGGCCGGTGGGCGGCGAGCCAAGGCCAATCATGCGGGATCATTCGTGTGGGGTGATCAGACCGATGCGGACATTGCGACGACCGGTCCCAATCAGTTCCTCATTCGTGCTAACGGCGGTGTGGGAATTGGTACAACGGCGCCAATCGGATTGCTACACGTCTCCTCCGCGCTCCCAACCAGTGGATACTTCACCAGTACCCATCAGGATCCGGAGACCTACGTTCTTCGCGGTGAATACATCGGTCCGTTTGCCGATGCACGCGGGGTGTTGGGCAAATCGGTTCCCGACGATTACTGGGGCATTGGCGGTGAGTTCATCGGCGGTTTCATCGGTGCACAGGGTGTAGTCACGGCAACCGGAAGCAATTCGTATTACGGTATTCGTGGCATTGTCCGCGGCGGTAGTGGAACCGTTTATGGTTGTGCCGGAACGGCCAGCGGCGGCGGTACAAACTACGGTGTTTACGGGCAGGCCTCGGGCGGATCGGTCAATTATGCCGGGTACTTCGAAGGTGATGTCAATGTGACCGGCGCGATTTCGAGCGGCAGCGGAGCGACCCAAATCGATCATCCGCTCGATCCCGAAAATAAGTACCTCAACCAAGCGTATGTCGAATCGCCGGAGATGATGACTGTCTACAATGGTAATGTCACCACGAACGATGCCGGCATCGCAATTGTTACACTCCCCGAATATGTTGCCGCGCTCAACCGCGACTTCCGCTATCAGCTTACCGTGATCGGCGAGTTTGCGCAGGCGATCATCGCCGAGAAGATCTCCGGCAAGACCTTCACGATTCGCACCGACAAACCCAACGTCGAAGTCTCCTGGCAGGTGACCGGGATCCGACAGGATGCCTTTGCGAATGCCAATCGTGTGGCAGTCGAAGCGGTGAAGCCGAAACCAGAGCGCGGACTCTATCGACACCCGGAGGCGTTTGCGCAACCGCAGAATCAGGGGATCGAGTACCAACAGCAACAAAAGGCACGCGAGAAGTTGAATGCAGCGACCATTCGGTGACCCAATCCCGATCAGTAAATGAGATGGGATCGAGCCTGATTTCACCTGATCGTCCACTTCAGGAAAACCGCTTAACATATTGCACTGCAACAACATCGAAATACATCAAAATTTTCGTGACGCTCGTACCGATGAGGAATGTAGGGTGGTGTAATATCAGTCCGGGGGTGTTAGGAGTGTGTGCTATGGATGAATTGTGCAAGACGTTGCGGGATGAGCATCGCGTGATCGAGCGGGTCCTCAATGCCATGGCGAGCGAAGCGTTGCGGATGGATGTGGAGCAGCAGGTCAATGCGGATTTCGTGCGGAGTGCAGTGACGTTCTTCAACGAGTATGTCGACGGGTTCCATCATCTGAAAGAAGAGACGATTCTCTACCCGATGCTGGAGAAGGCGGGATTGCCGCGGGGGAACAGCCCGGTCGATAGCGCCCTGTCCGAACACATTGATGAACGTGCCTTAATGACGGCGATCACCGATGCCGTGGACGAGACAGCTGTTGGCCAATCGGACGCTGTTCAGCGGCTGGCAATAGGGATGCGGACCTTTGTCATGTTGGTGCGACGGCATATCGAGCAGGAAGAGAACATGATCTACCCGATGGCCGAGCAGATGATCAAGGGACCGTCGCGAGTGGAAGCGGAAAAGACGTTTGCCGGCGCCGACGAACAGATGACCGACGCCGCCCGCCGCGACCGCGCCTGGGCCGAATCGCTCAGCGGCCCCGAATGCCAGACTGACAGCACCGAGCCGGTGGAGCTGGTGTGGGAAGAAAGCGATCTGTACGTGTAGCGGGTAGCGACTGCCGGCGTGAACGGATGATGTGAGTCGAGTCGGCGGATGGGCGGTACTTATAGCAATTGTCATAAATCCTTTCCGTCTGGATCAGGGGGCCACGGGCCTCTTGTGGTGAGTCCGCCGTGGCGCATCGAACCATCAGGCCCGTGCGTCCGCGTCTGCACAATCCCCTGTCCACGGGCCTGAAGGCCCGTGGCACCCGGATGTCATCACGATACACACGGTGCCTCGCTTCTCCTCAATCGGAAATCTATAGCGATTGTCAGAAGAACTTTCCGATTCACGAGACCGTAGCATGGCCGTCCCGGCCATGCCGCACGGGCGAGACGCCCGTGCTACGTCGTTGGTTAATCGGAAATTATCTCTGACAATTCCTCTATAATGACAACCGCGCTAACTCGTTGTCATTCCCCTCCGCCGCGGTGGACGGGAATGACTAGAAGTCATAGCAATGATCGGAATTCCGCTCCGGTTTTCGGGGACTGAGCATGGCCGTCTCGCTTGCCGTGAGCAAGGTCGAGCGGGCCATGCGGCACGGGCACTTCGGCTTACTCAGTGTAAACGAGGCGCCCGTACTACATCGCCTGCTCAATCGGAAGATAGTTCAGACAACTGCTATAATGCCGTCGCGAACGTCATGGGTTTGACTTTGGGATACATGTACGTGAACACAAAGGCACAGCGCATCCGCCCTACACGGTTTAATACCGGTCACTACCACGTCAACAACCATTCGGTCGAATCGGGCACCGCCACACTCCGTCGCAAAATCGCACCGGAGGGATACCGAATCGTGAACTCGTACCGTGTCGTGTCCGGTGTCAATTGCGATGATGGAATGACGTCGAGGTACCAAAACCCAGCGGAGTCGGTTGCGGTCGTAACGGGGTACGGCGATACGATGACATTCTGATATTGCAGCGGCGCCTGGATGATACGCGCGTGCACTGACGCGTCAACGATTGTATCCCCAGCCACGCCAATCACCCATCCGTACACGCGACAGAGGTTCGGCGACGCCGGCGCACCGGGATCGAAAGCGGTTGCCCACAGCGTATCACTTGTACCGTCGTAATCGACCACAACCGTATCCGGTGTAATCGTGTACGACGTGTGAGCGCCAACCACGTACAGGACGTCTGTGGGCAGATGAAAGATAGCCCGGCCATTCAGATCGGTTGTCCCTACTGCTACGGTTGCTGTTTCATCGGAGTTATAGACCCGGAGCGTGGCATCCATGACTGCGTTCGTGTCAGAGCCGTGTGCCCGCAGAACATTGAGCGTGCAGGCAACCGGACCGCCGCCGGCACACGGATCATCCAACGTGACAGTGTAAGCGTAGTTGGTGATCGGTGTCCGACCACTCACACGCGCACGGACCAGGACTTGGTAGGCACCCAATGCGCCCTCATCCGAGGCAACGTGCGACTGCACGTACTGCCCGGTGGATTGTCCTGCCGTCGTGATAACTGTTGTATCGTATGACACGCCCTCGTGCAGCCAGATCAGCTCAAGCGTGTCGGCATTGGCGGCGTTGCCAAGGGTGTCGTTGACCGAGACAGTCACCCAGACAGAATCAGTATCACTCGGGCCGGCGATGAAGGGTGACACGGCAGGGCGTGCGGGTGATGACAGGTAGATTGACAACATGAAGCAGATGACGCAACAAAAGACGGTCTTCATGAGCACTCCACAGATAACGATGTTATTTGCCATCGTTTACAACGAACAAGAAAACAGAGCTGTCATTATCGCAGATGTGGGAATTCCGTTTTCCAAAGAAGTGAGACGGTACACATGGATCCCTTTTGCGGAGATGACGGTAGTGTGCACTACTTCAATAAATCCGGCCTATCAATCCAGGCCCGCGTCGGCGAGACGGCAGCCTCCTCCGATCTCCACATTTTAAGGATCATGCGGTCCTCATCAGCATAGAAGGGGTGAATGTGGCGCACTGTCAGGTAGTCGGAGCCGCTCCCGTCTTCATTGGATACAAGCAGCATAATCCCGTTCGACACACTGTCGACACCGGCAACAATCCCCGCAATCCAGGGGGTGACGTCGATGTTGGTGCGCTGTCCTGCCGAGGGTGATAGAACACCCGCGAACGGAACCGGATGGTAATCCGTGGGACCGGTTGCACCGGGTGTCTCCCAGAGAATGGAATCGGGACACGCATACGGTAACGCGATCTTACGCCCATACCACTCTGAGCGGCAGTGATACGATCGGCTGTCATCGTAGGCCGGGTACATGCCCGTGCCCGTCGAGTCGCGACGGATGAAGTGGATATCCAAGGACCCGGGTGTGCCGATCATCCCGCTGATCACGACCGACAATGCCGCCGAATCAAGAACGTAGCCGTCCAGAAGCGACTTGAGCTGCGACGTGTCTTTGACGGCGACGAAGATGTGGTATCGATAATTGAGGACATCGCCGACGTAAAGCGTTGGATCGTTCCACCCGGTGGCATTGGCCGATGATACATGAGTGGCCGCAATCATGCTGTCGGCTGCATCATCGAATTCGAGTAATTCGGCATGTGCCCGGTCAGTCAAACCTACGTGCAGCACACACAGTTGACACAGGATAATGGTCAATGTTGCGGTCCATTTCATTTGTCCGGCTCCGTATTGTTGTCATCACCAAATTGTGCGAGCTCCTCCCGGCGGATGGTATTGATCAACCGCCAAAACGCGCGTTCCGCGTCGGCGCTGCTGGCGAGCTTGTGTTTGAATTCGAGCAGACGGATCATGTCGGTCAGCTTGACATTGAGTTCAATGCCGTCGAGCTCATCCCAGCAGCGGTTGAGCAGTTCTTCGATGCGTGCGTAGTCGGAGGTTGTTGGTGATGCGGGATCGGCGTGCTGCGATGGATGTTCAGGTTGACCCTCCGGTTCCTCCCCAAACTCGATTCGCAGCGTCGGCTCACACGCAATCATGTTGCACGTTCGTGACCACGCCAGGCACGCCGGGAAACCCGGCATCACACGAATTCCATCGTTGCAAAATCGTCAAATCATTCTCCTTCGCGTCCGGCCTCGACAATCCACAGATCGACAAGCCCGTCATGAGCAACATAGCGGGTACGTGCGAGACGGCAGGTGGCCGCGGATGGCTGGCCCACAACCGCCACCGGCACATCATTACGTGGGATTGGTATTACCACCGGTCGATTGATTGTTGCGGGGAGCGCATTACCCCGGTGATCGACCAGCGAGCCGAAGACCACCTCCTGGACCACGCCGCCGATCGGGTAACAGTACAGCACGATGCGGCCCTCGGAGTCATCGGCTTCACCCACCAACATCTCGACCGTCATCGCACTGTAGTCCCCCGTGACCGTGACGTCGGGGACATACCAGGCGCGGCGTGCGGTGATCAGCGCAAAGGCCAGAGTCGTCATCGTCAGTCCTATCCCTTTCGTGGCGAGTGGAGTGCCGGCACCGGCGCAGTAAAGCGCCTGAGACGTTCCCGTCCGGAGGTATCGTACGATTGCGCCAAGTCGGTCCACACACGGGCATGCGCCCGGGCGGCCGATTGCGATGCGGTCGTATCCGCCAACACCGACAGCGCCTGCATGCGACAGGCCGCCGCAACAGCCAGGTGGGTTTCACCGATGACCAGGCCGGGAAACAACCGATCGTGAAACCGTGGATCGATGATCGCCAGCACGGCATCGGTGGCATCGTCAACAGCCTGCTCGATGACCGAATCCGGAATGGTGTTCACCGATACGTCGTAATCAACCAGCACCGTCTGACCATCGGCAATGGCACCTGACGATCGCCGTCGGATCGTCCCGGCATCGGCATCAATACCGTAATCATCATCTGCTGTGTACACATGGTAGTTGTCGTAGAAGACAGTGACTTCCTGTCCGGCTGCGATGACGCCATCGGGGACACGACGAACGCGGCCGGCCATAGCATCGATAAGAATATCGACATTGGCCGTGTACACACGATCCAATGATTCCGTTCGCGCAACAATCACGGTCTCGTCGACCAGGTGTGTGTGCACAAGCGAAACCCAATCATCATTGAGTGTCAACATCTCGCGATTGAGCGATTGCGGCCGGCGTGCTTTGACCACAACCGATGTGTCAATCAATGACCGGTGTGGGAGCGACACAGGTAGCGTACCGCTCAGCGGCACGTGAACATTGCCGATTGGCAGGCGGCCAACGCGGATGGTATCAATGTGCCGTCGAACCAGTTCAGGTGATGTGTATGCCATAGTCGTCATTGGGGTGGGGAGATGGCCGGCGCAGCCATCTCCCCTGCGGGTGTCAGGAGGCCGGTGACCGAGAAGGGCATGTCACCGGATAGTGCAGGTGTGGTGATGGAGATCGAATGTCTCGTACACTGACAGAGTGCCGTCACGCACCCTCATGTAACGGCTCGACTAACGTCACGGGCGTGTGCGTCACTTGAGGGGCGGGTGACACCACGTGATTGAAAGCCATTCCCGGTATGTGTCTCTACGGTGTCAGACTTGGTGACATCTGTTGGATGTTGGTGGCGGCGGTGACTTGTGAACCCACCGGTGCAACGGTGTAGGCCGTCGTCACCACCGCACGGATCCAGAATCGATAGACACCGTTCACCAGCGTCTTGGTCCAATCGACGGGGATTGCTTGTGAATCGGTGAATAGCCGGACCACTGTCGCTGTGGCATCCAGGGATGCGCTCCCGCTCACCGGCACGAAGCCGATCCAGGACGTACCATCCCAGTACTCCCACGCCACCTCACCGCCACTGCCCGGCATTGACAGTTCCGCATGAACAACAGCAAACCGTCGGTTCATGCCCAGATACAAAGCATCGCCGATCGCTTCAACCAACGCACCCGAATCCGGATGTTGGACATCGCCCGGCGACGTATCCGACGCGGCCACGGTGCAATCAGCAAACGATGAATCGGCATCGGCGTCGTAGCAGAAGACAGTGTCGAACGAGCCGTGCCCGTTGAGTGTGGGTTGCGGCGTCGTGAAGGAATCTTCTGTCCGATGCGATACGACAAGGTGCTTCTGATCTGGACCGATCGATGCGATCATCTGCGCGAACGGCGTTGCATGGACATAGTGCAGGATCGGCGAGTTAAACACTCCGTCAGCAACTGTCTGCAGCGATCCCCAGACCACGCCGTCGAACTCCTTGAGGTACACATGCGCGTCAGTCGCAAACAGCACACCAAGTGTGTTGTCCGCTGACAGTGCGGCATGGAAGTCATGCGGCAATACCGTCCCGGTATACAAGGTTTCAGCGCTCTGCCACAGGGCGGCATCGAGTTCAATTCTGCGATGCCTGAGTGTGGCGCCGTCGCGGGTATATACGCAGTGAATGTAAACGGAGCGTTGGAGAATCTGTGAGTAGATCGACGACGACCCGGTGTCGAGTTCCAGTCCGGGATCGGTCTCTCCCCCACCGAAAACACCACCGTCGTCGATCGACATCTTCGAGCGCAACGAGTAGACGCCGCTGTCGATCCGTGTCCAGTTGATGCGAATGCGCCCGGCGGTGTCTTTCAGAATCGACGGATAGCGATTCGACGACGTCGCCGAATCGTAGACCGTAACAGTCGCTCCCTTCGCCCAAGTGCCGCCTACATTGACCAGCTTTACATGCCGCAACGCACCATCGGGCTCGGTGTACGCGATGTAGACATGTCCGTCGGCGTCCATCACGGCGGCGAACGGGTCGTCCGACGCATCGGTGATGACATCAAGCGGATCAATCCAATCGGTATACGGCGCGTCGGCCTGCGACCAGGCGATGATCGACGGTGAGCGTGCCATGATGGCAATCAACCGTCCGGCATACGGGCCATCGGGGAGTTTGAATAGATGTCCCTGATGACCGTAGCCGATCGGTGTCGCTGCGGTGGAGGCGGTGATGAGTGTTGGCATGGGAATGTCTACTTAGAACCGGGTGGCCGCGATCTGTGATCGCGGTCCTGCGAAGCAGGACAATAAACGCGTAGTGGGACGGTAATTCTTCCTTAGTGATTGTTGAGTAGTTAAAGCAGTTGTCATTTGCCTGCGGCAAACCGCGATCACAGATCGCGGCCACCCGGTAAGGAGCGATAGGTACGCCGAGCTGGGACTCGACGGTCCGTTAGGTCCACACCACATCGAGCACTTTGGCCGCTTCCGGAATAACCTTGGCATAGGCCACCGACTCGGAAATCACCGCCTCTTCGAATTTCTGCTCGATGATCTTGTCGTACTCGACGGTCAATGGCTGGGTGAGCACTTCCTCGGCAGCAAAGCGTTTGTCGATGCCGATGAGCAAATCGGTGTCCACGGCATCAGAGCGCACCAGTTGCGATCCAAGCGGACTGACCAACTCACCGGTCGATTGGAATCGGAACCCGGCGGTCGGATCTTTGAACTCGCTCATCGTCAAGATCGTGGTGATCTTGTCCTTACTGCAGATGAGTGTATTCATTTCGAACGGATGCAGTTCCGACCAGAAGGCGACGAGGTCCGCGTAATCGAGCGTACCCGACACGGCGCTGTCAATCACGTCGGCGGGATTGCTGTTCCCATCGCCGTTAATCAACACATCGACGAGCAGCGCCAGTTTGTCGACCTGCATACGGTACCCAATGTACCACAGCAGGACTTTGAACTGCGTGGTGGTGCGGTGGCGCAACGCTTTGTACGACGCCTTCAGGGCCAACCCGTAGTCCGGTACATCGATGGAATGCAGACGTTCGGTCACCAGCAAGGCCGGTACCGTCGCGCCATCGCCGACCGGCCGCATCGACCATCGTGTGGCGGTGGCGGTGGCGTTGACGTCAAACGGTGTGTACCGGTTGCCCTGCACGCGTGACGATGAGCCCACCAGGTTGTTCAGTTCCGGACGCATCTGCTGCCCGCGGCGAATCTCGCGCAACATGAATTCCGGCAGCAGTGCGGGCGCCCCACGATAGAACAGCTCCACCGTGACCGGATTGCTCCCGCCAACACGGATGCCATGCACGGCAAGTTGCCGTTCGAAGGCATCGAGCGGTGACTCGTACGGTGATGGATCGTAATCGTCAGTTTCGAGCAGTTCGGTCAATGAGAGTCCGCGCGCTTCGGCTTCGAGGTAGGTGTCGCGTGTGATATCACATTGCCCGGCCCGGGTCAGATCGATGCTGCCACGTCCGGGCGGCTCGGCCGCTGCCGTCTGCAACAGCGCCGGCGACGTGTTGCTGAGAATCGTTTCGACATCCATAGTACAGTGTCCTCCGGTTCGACTGTGCGACGAACCGCGTGTCAGTCGAGTGAAATGGGCGGATTAGTTGATCAGGATGGTGCAGTCTGTGGTCCCATTGACCGCGAGCACGTGCCCGCGACCGGCGTTGCCGCCGTCGGGATCGTTGCCAACCAGTGCCGGGGTCTGCTTCACAGTGCCGTTCGGTCCGCACACCACCATCTGGCCGACCAGCGGCGCCGGAGTGCTAAGCGGCAGTGTGCAGATGCCGCCAACTTGTACGGTAGCGACACGGTTGCCGGTGTCGGCATCCTGAAGCGTCAGATCAATCAGCTTGCCCAGCAGCACGGCATCATCGGTCCCGGGGCCAACTTCGTAATTGTCGGTCAGCGTGACCGCTGTGCCGATATCGGCATCGGTGAGATCATCCGAGCCAGCCGTCTGGCTGACGGCAAAGGTGGCCAGGACCGCACCGACCGAATCAAGGTTTTGCTCACGCACGCTCATGCGTCCCTCCGTGTGGTATGATGTTCAACAATGCGCGTTACCGAGATTGATATTCCCGCGTATCTGTCGGGCGTGAGTCATTACGCGGTGCCGCGTCAGCTGGCCGCACGGACACCTGTGCAAAAGCACGGTCGATCTCACGCTCCGTCTTCTTGAGGAGCGTGATCAGATCGGCCGCGTTGTCGATCGTATTGGGATCAACCGACAGATTGTCCGCCTGTCCGGCGGTGGCCAGATGCGCCAGGGCAGTACGCTGACGCCCGATCCGCTCACAGAGAAAGGTGCGAATCTGATCCCAGTTGCGCTGCGCGGTTGTGGTATTGGTTTCCGTCATGGTGCGATATATCCCTGTGGTGGTGAGTGCCGTTCAAGCAGTGTTTCAATGCGTGTCAGACGGCGCTGCATTTCGTCGCGAAGGTCGATAAACTCATTGCGCTGTGCCACGTCGGTGCGCAGGAGCGTTTCGATGGTCAACAGACGTTGTGACAGCGATTCTACCACGTTGCGGTCGGCCTTATCGCTGAGGGCCAGTTCAATACCGGCCACCGTTGTGTGGTATGCCGTTAGCGCTGCGATTACAATCACGACAATCGCAGCCACCGCGTGTCGTGTCGAACCGGAGACAAGCGCATCCATCAGTCGGCCGCCAACATCCATCGTTCTCCTCATAGGAATTGGCTGGTTGCGTTTCGTGACATCGACATCGACGGAACATCGTGCACTGTTGCTAATCGGTGCCACAGTCCCTGTCTGCAAGTGAGCAAATCACCGATAGCGAAACGTCCATCGGTGACAATGGTGAACTCATCACACACAGACACATCACCAAGGCTGCGCCGGGCGACCAGATACTCACTGATTCCACCGTTCTGTGGACGGTGCTCCAGCACCAGCACCAGCGTTGGCTCGCGCGGATCAACCGGTGTGTCACCGATGTGTGATTCTGGCATCGAATCAGACGCCTTGCCGAACACCGCGTCATTGCCGAGACGTGTCCCCGGTGTGGCGCCGCGATACACCAGTGACGTTTCGAGGACACGCACAAGATCGCGATACTCGTAGTGTGCAATGCGCCTCTCGCCGGTCGCGAAGGTGTACGGTTCTCCCGGGATATGCTCGCAACGGCGGATGTCCTGCCCGCAAATCGAACATTGGGGTGTTCGAAACTCGAAGCCAATCGACCCCTCTTTGACCACGCCACCATCAATGTCGGCGGCCAAACGATCTCCGCTCGGGTTGCGCATCCAATAGAACCAGACACTGACCCATTGCCGGTCGCCATCATGGAGAATCCGCGCCGCAAAATTGCGCGCCATCGGCAGTTGCGTGCGATCATGCCCGATGAGGACCGGCGAATCGACGATCAGCTCGCAGAGTCGTTCGTGTTCCTCGGCGGGAAACCGTCCACCGTGATCATTGACCTCATCAGAAATGAGCCGCAACGACCGCACATGAATGCCATCTGCGGTGACCGGCTCGGGAGGCTGAATGCGTTCATTGATCAAAGTGATCACCGACTCATCGACCGTTGCAGGCTGCGATCCCGGCGCGACAGTCAGTTCACCGATCAAAGTTGTTGCATGTGTCATGGCGTGATTGATTTCGAGTGAGCGTCCTCTCACCCTTACCGGCAATAGACAATTCACCCCGGAATTGGGGGCACAATCGAAGAAGGTCCCTGGAAGGGCGAACTGTTCCTGGGCGAGCCTCCCGGCGGGCCCGTGTCCCGACACCTTTTGCAATTCGCCCATTTATGAACACAGCGACGCATGTCAGGAGCCCCGCGCAGCGACGTGTGTGTAAACGTTATCGCAGTCGACGCGCGGTGCTCCCAACCTACATCCTTCAAACACCGACGACCCCATTAGACAAGTGCTTGGCAGGACGCTCGTCCTCCCATCTCGACTCGCCATTTGTGAATTGTTCCGCTCTTCTCTATAATGGCGACTCGGGAGGACGTATGGACTTCATCAAAGCCGCCGGCGGAATTGTCTATCGAAAAGGTGAACAGGGAATCGAGATTGTCCTGGTGCATCGTCCGAAATACGACGACTGGTCATTGCCCAAGGGAAAGCTCGAGCGCGATGAACGCTGGCAGGACGCGGCGGTTCGGGAGGTGGTGGAAGAGACGCAATGCCAGGTGCGCATCGGAGAGTTTGGCGGGCTCATCCTCTATCAGCCGAATCGCACTCTCAAGGTGACGTTATTTTGGCTGATGGAGTGGGTTGACGAGGTCCCCTTCACGTCGAATCCCGAAGTCGATGCGATCGTGTGGCTGCCGGTTGCCGACGCCATCAAGAGATTGGATCACGTTGATGAGAAGAATCTGGTGCGCAAATGCCGAATTTTATCGGCTGCGTGATTGTACTGGATTCAACAATCAGGGCTTAGGGAAAGAGGACTACGAATCTCCGCGCTCGGTCAACTCCGCCGCGAACTCAAGCGAACTATCGGTAATGCTGTCGCCCGCGACCATGCGGGCGAGTTCGTGGACCCGGGCATCGTGGTCGAGAGATTCGATCCGCACACGCGCGCGCTTGTCAACCGTCTGCTTGGCAATCTGAAAGTGGTGATCGGCCGGGGCGGCCATTTGTTGTAAGTGCGTGATCAGGAACACCTGAGCGTGTTTGGCGAGACTCTTGATCTGTTTGGCGACCGCATAGGCGGTCGCACCGCCGATTCCGGAATCGATTTCATCAAAAACATACAATGGCCCAGCCGGGTGGCCATTGCTCTTCCCACCGTTCTGTTCGGAGATCTCCAGCGATTTGAACGCCAGCAGGACGCGTGACAGTTCCCCACCTGACGCGATCTTGTCGAGCGGTTTGAATCCTTCATTCGGATTCGCCTCGAAGGTGAACCGTACCGACTCGGTGCCGAACTCACGCACCCGCATCGGTCCATGATCGGAATGGACCTCCAAGCCACCCTCGAAAACCTGCGTCCACTCGACTTTGAGCCGGGCGTTTTTCATGCCCAGGGTTTCGAGCAGCCCATTGGCCTGCTTTTCGAGCTTGGGCATGATGCGGCGGCGCTTTTTGGACAGATCAATCGCATCACGCGCCAGCAGGTTGGCCAATTCCGATTCCTCTTTGCGCAACTCGGCAATGCGTTCGTCTTCGCGGCCATCGGCCTGACGCTCGTTTTCCAATTGTTCCAGCCGTTCGAGGATCGCGGCGCACGAATCGCCATACTTCTGTTTCAATCGGAACAGTTCGGCCAGCCGCGCCTCGATTTGATCAAGCCGTCCGGGGTCGAATTCCAACTGCTGACGGTAGTCGGCGACGTAGCGGGCGAGTTCGTCGAAACTTTCCTGTGCCAGAGTCAGCTTCTCGGAAACCGTTTCCCAGCGCGGATCGATCTCGGCCATCTTGCGGGCGTCGCGGAGAAGTGTCGCCACACGCGAGGCGATGGCATCGTCATCCTCCGACAACTGCGACATTGCCGTTTCGGCCGTTTCGGTCAGACGTCGCGCGTTTTTGAGGACATTGGCCTCGGCGCGCAATTCACCGTCTTCTCCGGGTGTCACTCTGGCCGCACGGATCTCCTGAATCTGGAAGTCAGTCAATTCGCGCTGTTCTTTGCGCCGTTCAAGCGCTGCTTGAAGCTCGGCTTGGCGCTGACGGTTGTCAGCGAGACGTGCAAACGTCTCCTTGACCTTTGTCACCAACGCGTCGTGGCCGCCAATCGCATCGAGAAACTCGGTGTGACGGCCGGGATCGAGCAGGATCTGCTGCTGATGTTGTCCACACAAATCGCCGAGGTGCTCGGCCAGATGCGTGAGCGTGGCGCGGGTGATCTGGCGATCGTTGATAAAACACCGGCCCGCGCCCTTCATCGGCAGTTCCCGACGCAGCCAGATACGTTCGGTATCGACACTGTCAACGGTATCGTCGCCGACTCTCAACCGCTTGGGCCAGTCGAACTCGCCTTCGACAATGGCGGCATCAGTGCCGGTCCGGATCATTTCGGCCGATGCGCGTCCACCGAGCAGGAATCGCAAGGATTCAACCAGTACGCTCTTCCCCGCCCCCGTTTCGCCGGTGAAAACGGTCAAACCGGAATCGAATTGAACGTCGAGCGAATCGACTATCGCAAAATCTCGAATTCGAAGGTGATGGAGCATCGGCCCACCGTCAGGAGGTTCACGTGGCAGCGTGCGTCAGTATATGTAACTGTTGCGCCGGACTCGCGCAACTCTCATTGACCCGCCATTAACTGATACGCGAAAGCGAGCACAAACGCAACAACTCCGGCCATCCACAACACGACCGATGTATACAAATGCCGAAACTTGCGTCGCGCAATACGAACAATGGCCTGATGTGCGGAATCGGGTGAATTGGAAAAGTAACGGTACCGTCGTGTCGACAGTGCCCGCAACGACCAAACAATCGACACGGACCAAATCAACAAGGGAACAATCCAAACCAGCAAAGCGTAGTCGGCCACTCCGTGAGCGCCGAACAACAGCATTGCTACAATCAACCCCCAACCCAACAACGACGCGCAGAGAATCGCGATCGCCGATGTGTGGGTCGACCGCATCGAATCGACGAACACGGTCCGCATCGCACCGACCCAGTACAGATCATCGTCGGTCGGGACCTGCCCGATCTGGACGTCGGTCTTGCCTTTGATGTGCAGTGGTTCGTCGTTGGCCATGGCCGTTTGAATGCCTATCCGTTGTTGCCCGCATCGATACCCGGCACACCCGGCTGCACCACGAATTGACGTGTGCAGTTCGTACACGACACCAGCAGTCGCTTCGGCAAATCGATTTTCAAGTTCTGCCGATCGTCAGGCACACCGCACAGATCGGTCTCTCCGCGTTCCAACTCCTGCGTCAGGTCAATGTCGGTGACTTGCTGGCAAAACGGACAACGAAAGTTCTCGCGCATGATTGCCTCCCTGTGCGGATGATATTGGGGGAAGGCAGAAGTGGCAATGGGAAATGTAAACAGCAGTGTCGCGTCGCCCCCCTCACCCGAACCCGTTTCGCCCAGGGCATGCCCGAAACAGAATACAAAAACATCTTCCAGTCACTCAACTGCTCCACCGATCACCTGTTCGCGTGCTCCCTCTCCCCCACGGCGGCCTTTTGCCGTGGCTTGCCCTGAGCTTGACAAAGGGGAAGAGGGTTGGGGTGAGGGGGAAACGTCAGGCAAGGCAACGACACGAGATCTACACTGGACAACAAAACACAAATTCCCCATATCACCCCCAGCACATTACCCACCCGCCCTCCGGACGGGGACACAGCCTGTGACCGACACGACGCCTACACCAAATGGTAGCGACAAGCTTCGCCGTGTTCTGACGCACTGGGATGCGACCGCTTTGATCGTGGGGATCATGATCGGGTCGGGGATCTTTGCGACCCCGCCCGAAGTGGTTGCCTGGTTGGACAGCCCCGGTGAGATGTTATCGGTATGGGTGCTGGGAGGATTGCTGGCATTGTGCGGTGCGCTGGCCTACGCCGAAATGGCGACGATCTTCCCAATGACCGGCGGGGTGTATGTCTTCATTCGTCACACTTATGGGCGGCTACCGGCCTTCATCTACGGCTGGTCGGCGTTGCTGATCACGTATCCCGCCTCGATTGCGGCTATTGCCGTGATCTTTGCCGTCTATTTTGCACAACTGTTCCCAGCACTGGAACCGATCCGTCCGTACGTCGCCGCCGCACTGATTCTGTTTGCTGCGGGCGTCAACATTCTCGGCGTGAGGCTGGGTACCGGCGTCCAGAAATCGTTCACGGCCGCAAAGGTGCTGGCGTTGCTGACGCTGGTCTTCTTTGCCGTCTTCTCGGGTGTCGGACGGCTCGAGTATTTCACGGAGTACATTCCACGCACGACATCACTCGACAGCGGATTCAGCGCCGCGGCGTGGGCGTTTGCGCTGGCGGCCGTGATGTGGACGTACGAAGGGTGGTCGGAAGCGCCGACACTGTCGGGCGAAGTACGCAACCCCGGCAACGATATGCCCCGAGCGCTCATCGGCGGCACATTGCTGGTGATGGTCATCTACTTATTGATGAACGCCTCGTACATCTATGTCCTGTCGATTCCGGTGATTGCGGCCAGTGATTCAGTCGCCTCCGACATGGCACTCATGACCTTTGGGGCCTTTGGCTCGCTGTTCGTGTCGCTATTGGTCGTTGTCTCCACAGCGGGCAGTGTCAATGGCGCGGTGATCAGCGGATCGCGTGTCTTCTTCGCCATGGCGCGCGATGGGTTGTTCTTTGAACGTGTTGGACGGGTCCAGCCGCGTTTCCAGACACCGGCGAATTCGCTGATCGTGCTGGCCATTGTCTCGGCGACCTATTGCCTGCTGGGGACCTTTCAACAAATCATCCGTTATTTTGTGTTTCACGCGATGATCTGGTTCATGCTGGTCACACTCGGAGTGATCATCTTACGCCGGCGGTTGCCCGATGTCGCGCGTCCGTTCAAGGTGCCGTGGTATCCCCTGCCGCCGATACTGTTTTTGCTGGTAGCGGGCGGGCTGGCGTATCAATTGCTCGTCAACAATCCGCGCGACACCTTGATCGGGGTCGGCGTAATTGTATTGAGTGTGCCAGTGTATTTTGTGTGGCGGGCGGTGCGGCGAACATGATGCCCCCTCACCCTAACCCTCTCCCCCGTGGGGAGAGGGAACTATGTTCCGTCTACGGAATTAAAGCTATTTGCACATTCGGATTTGCTCCTCTCCCCCACGGTGGCTCTTTGCCGTGGCTTGCCCTGAGCCTGTCGAAGGGGAAGGGTCGGGGTGAGGGGAAATCAGTAGGAGAATTCATGAAGACACTTGGAAACATCACCATCCAAATACTGCTAATGATCACGGCCCTTCCTCTGGCGTTCGCCCAAGACCAACTCACCGAACACACCCTGCGCCTGAACGAGGGGTCACAGCCAGCCACGGCCACAATCGACGATATCGCCTGGCTGGCCGGTTCATATCGTGGTGAAGGATTGGGTGGCGTGGTCGAGGAAATCTGGTCGGAGCCAGCGGCGGGGATGATGGTCGGTCTATTCCGCGCGACGAAAAACGACTCGCTGATGTTCACCGAACTGATGTACATCTCCGAAGAGGACAGCAGCCTGGTGTTGCGTCTCAAACACTTCAACCCCGACCTCACCGGCTGGGAGGAGAAGGACGAAGTCGAAGAATTCCGGCTGGTTAAGATGACTGATAACGCCGCGTACTTTGACGGCTCGACAATCCGCAGGGGCGACGATGGCGGGATGGCAGCGTATGTCAATGTCCGCAAGAGTGATGGGACGCTGGGCGAGTTTGGGTTTGTGTATGAGCGGGTGGAGCGATAGAAGGAGCCGCACCTGAAGGCGTAAGCAGGAGTCCCTCAGTCCTTCGGGATAGACACCGCGTGCTTACCCCGCTCCCATTTACGAGGACATTCATGCGCGGGGCTCCTGATACCTCTCCCACCGCGCCTGTCAGGACCCCGGCGCACGACTGTTGTAGCAAATGCAAGGGTTGTAGACGCGCGGTGGTCCTGACCTGCGAAACTGAAAGCAACACACTGGCCACACTGCTCGGCATTCCGATTCGTCTGCTCGGCATCTTCGCCGGGTTGTCGCTGGCGTCGAATTTTATCGGCACGATGGTGCGCAGTCTCAGGCGTCTGGCGGAACTGGAGCCGCCGGGGGTGAAGCGGGAATGAGAAACCGTCACAGCTAACTTGACCCAGTTGAGTATGCCGGGACGCCTGTTTGAGTGGCAATCCAATCAATCACGCCTTTGAATACGGGGCACTTTGACTGGCCCCGATCATCAAAAAGAAGACTGCGCAGATCTGGGAGAAGATCAAGCACGCCCTTCGCGTGTACCGTGTCACGATACTCTCGCCCGAGGTACCGGTGGAACAAGTCTTCTACAATCCGCTTCGGTGGTCTATTCTGGTTTTGCTCCTCCACCGGGTGCATCCATCTCCCCAACCTGTCTTTCGTTTTCAGATGCGCTCTCAATTGGTCCTCTGCCGCCAGCAACAGCATTTCGCAATCATGCTTGAAAGCCGACGGAAAGAATCGAGAGGTCAATGCGTTTTCCCGTTTTGATTTACTCCAAGCGTAGATAGAATCCAAAGCCCTGTCTACAAGCCGCTTCTGAACGTCCTTCAGCTCATCGAGATCGTCATGCTTCCATTCTGTGCTGAGATAATCTGTGTTTGGGTAAAGATCAGGCAACCCAACGACCAGATCCGATGCGTTGTTCTCGAGTTTTTCTGCTGCGCGAGAACCGAAGTTCTTGAAGTACTGCGATTTGCTTTGAAGCGGTATCACACGGATTCCATGGCCAGAGTTTCGAAGTGTACCGCGCCAGTTCTGAAAGAGGGAACTCAAAGCCAGTTCATCCGAACGTCCCTCCACGAAAATCCAGACGATCAACCGTATGCCTCCAGTTCACCAGTTCTCAGCAAATCACCCAGTGTATCGCCAGTGATGCTCTTCAGCATTTTGACCAGTGACTGCCTTGACGAAGGTCTGCTCCAATTCACCCGAGCTCCATCGCGTGTCAGTACAGCGACATCGTCAAGTTCGAAATGACTCAACAACTCGGGACTGTGGGTAGTGACAAGAACTTGTGTTCTCTCACTTGATGTCTTAATCATGTCTGCCAGAATCGGGAGAAGACGTGGGTGCAATCCAACCTCCGGCTCATCCACTGCAATGAAAGATGGAGGAACCGGATTAAGCAAAGCCACTGCCAAGCACATGAACCGGAGCATTCCATCAGACAATTCTCCCACCTCAAATGAACGACTCATTCCAACTTCTCGAACACGCACAAGTACCCGTGGAGGAGTTCCGGGAGTCGTTTCCACAGATAGATCTTCAAATTGAGGATATGCAGTGCGATAGAAGTCAAGTATTTCATCCCGACGATCCCTGTGATCGTAGCGTGTCATTATCTCATGGAGCGCAGTGCCTAGGTTATGACCATCTGGCTCCAAAGTCGTAGTCGCACGAATTTCTGCCGCGGACCTTCGTAGAGCCGAATCAAAACCCACGTTAAACCCAGGGTAGAATGCCATCGCCCTGAGCAGAGATCTACAGGCAGAAGGCACCGGGAACTCGTTAAAGAAGCGCATTTGAGACAACCGAAGAGATATATCTTCATTGATTGTCCTAGCTTGGGAAGTTGGTTCGCGACCCGTGTTCTCAGTTCCGGACTCCTGTGATTCGGGAAGGGCATCATCGAATGACACTAGTCTCTTCTTTCGTGGATCCCAAACCTTTGAACGATATGGTGTGACCTCTAAGTACTTTAGCGGCGTGTCATGCCCCTCAAACGGCTCGCTGGTTCGAAGAACTTCATACGTTGGTTTAACCCGCCCAATTTTGTCCACCGATAGTTCAACATGGTAAGTGAATCGGACATCCCTGTCTAAGGGAAGTACTTCCCAGCCCTGATCCCTAATAGGTTTATGAAAGTCTATCTTCCAAGAAAATCCATCCGTCGACTCTCCCGCAGTGAAGACCGAAAACTCCCCTCCGTGCAGCTGAAGAGTCGTTGAAAGAGGTAGCTCAGTGCTCTGTGCAACGAATTGAAGCACATCTACCAGCGTGCTCTTTCCCGTGGCATTTGCGCCGATCACGACTGTCAAATCGTCAAAGTCGGCTGTGAATTTGTTCAGCAAGCGATATCCTGAAACTTCAATGGATTTTATCATCTCAGTGCAACTCCTCCCATTGGGTTTGCTGACCCGCCCTTCAGGCAGCCCCATTAATGATACGAACCTGACTTCGCGCGTTCCACGCAACATCTACTGTATCGTCGATTTCCTTCTAACTCCCTTTTTTTCTCTCCTTGACCGAAGCATATCACATTGTCCAACAACAACTTCCTCACCCCATATCACTTTGTGATCCTCCCCCAACCAATCTCGCTTGACAGCTGAACATTTGTACAGTATATGCCGTATAGACAATTAGAGGCTGGGATGCCTCTCCCCCTTGGGCAGCGGTAGCGCCCGAGGTTGTGGCCAGCGAATCGGAATTCGACATCAGGAGGTTTGAGATGGGAGCAACATTAATAGGGAGACTGTCGGCACCCATGACGTTACGGGCCGTGCCGGCGCCCACCACACGGATGACCTGCCTCTGCGGCACACCGCTGACGGCACACACCAGCCATTGGAGCTGCACCCACTGCGGACGCGCTTTCTGCCGCGACTGTGGCGGCCCGATCGCGCGCAGCGGCGGGTGTGATGTGTGCACAGTGTGCGGGAGCGGGACGTGCGGGTGACTACAGAGCGAACGGTGACACGCTGTCACCCGAGGGCGGGTGACAGCACAGTGAAGCGATAAACCGTGGCGTCACCCGCCCTCGGGTGACGCCACGCCGCGAATCGGAGACAGAATGCCACGAAGAGGACGATCCCATTTCAAGTTCCCTACTGTGATGTTCATCACCACCACAGTGAAGGAATGGGAACGCCTCTTCGACACACCGTCAACGTGCGACTCATTACAAACACTCATGCTCGATTACGCACAATATTCGAACACTGCCATTATGGGATTCTGCCTGATGCCTCATCATCTACACTTGATCGCAGGACACGTGGATGGCGGACCAGCTCTCTCGGCATTTATCGGAGGACTGAAATCCCTCTCATCACGAAGGCTGTTCCCGGAACGGCACGGTATTTGGATGCGGCGATTTGATGATGTTGTCCTTTACACCGAGGATGTCTTTTACACGAACCTGAATTACATCCACGAAAATCCTGTGCAAGCAAATCTCGTGTCGTCTCTAACTGAATGGAAATGGTCGAATGCGCGCTGCTGGATAATGGAAGAGGATTGTGACGGGATTACTAAAAATTGGGATTGGCTTAATGGTAGCAAGCTGTCACCCGAGGGCGGGTGACAGCACAGTGGAACCCATCTGTCATTCCCGCGAAAGCGGGAATCCATTTTCGAATCGCCACGAAAGGCGAAATGGATCCCCGCTTTCGCGGGGATGACAAGCACGGCAAAAACAATATCGCTATGAAACTCGAACGACTCACAGACTTCGGCATCTCCGACTGGTTTATCGCGCGGTGGCGTGAGACGATCGGCGGCAACCTGCTCGACTGGCAGGCTGATGCGATTCGTCACTTCGATCTGTTCGGGCAGCGCACGTCATCCGACCGTCACAACCTGATGGTGATCGCACCGACATCATCGGGAAAGACTCTGCTCGCCGAACTGGCGATGGCGCATGCGCTCACGCGCCGTCGCAAGGCGGTGTATGTCGCGCCGTTGAAGGCGTTGACGATGCAGAAGTACGATCACCTGCGCACGGTGTTCGGGCCACTGGGATTCCGTGTCGTGGTGTCGACCCGCGACAACCGCAGCGCCGACGGTCTGTTGCGGCGGGGTGCATTTGATATCGCTGTGACGGTTTATGAAAAATGGCAAAACCTCTTACTGACACATCTCGATTTGCTGACGGCTGTTGATCTGATCGTATTTGACGAACCGCAGTTGTTGCTCGACCCCAAGCGCGGGCCGGTGGTGGCACATCTGTTTGACACGCTGGCGAATGTCGCCAACGCGCCGCGCGTGCTGCTGTTGGCGGCGCGCCTGCCGCAAGCCGAACCGTTGGCGCAATACCTGAACGCGTCGGTGCAACGCGTGCATCGCCGCCCGGTGGAACTGCGTTTGGGCGTGCTCAACAACGGACGGTTCCATTTTCGTGAACACAATTCGACGACCGTCGGTGATGAAACGTTACCGTGGAATGATCATCTCTCCGACACCGAACAACCGGCGGCGTTGCTCGACACCCTGGCGGGGCGCGGCGAACGGGTCCTGGTGTTCTGCCCGTCGAAAGCCGAATGCCACCGTCGCGCGCAACTGCTTGCCGACCGTCGCGAGACATCATTTGAATTGAGCGACGACGACGAGTGGCGTCTGCACAGCGGACCGTCCCTGGCGCCGTCGCTGTTGCAGTGGCTGGCACGCGGTGTCGGTGTGCATCACGCCGACTTGACACCGCATCAACGCGCGCTCGTCGAATCGTTGTTCACCGCCGGACAAGTGAATGTGGTGTTTTGCACCGGCACGCTGGCGTGGGGTGTGAATTTACCGGCGACGACGGTGTTTATCGATGCGCAAAAATACACGACCGGTCCGCACGCGGGCCGTCTGGTTCCGATACCACTGAACCGTTTGGAATTCGAAGGTATGGCGGGGCGCGCCGGGCGCTTGGGAGTGACGGCACGGACTATGCCCCCCGAGTCATCGTCGCACACTCCCATCGGGCGCGGCATTCTCTGGGGACGCACCCCCTGCGAAGCCGATCTGCTGTGGCAGACCTACATCGCGCCTGAGCCCGGACTCACGGATGCCGCCGCGTACGGCGCCCCGCCGGCCTTCGCCCCTCTGCAACGATTGTTGAACTGGGTGGTCGCTGGATTGGTACGGTCGGCGGACGAGGCGGAGACGTTGGCGGAGCGGTCGCCGTTTGGGGAATGCACAAGATTGGATTCTCCATCAACGCATACAACAGCTGTAGCAACACGCGCTTCGGCACCTCGCGGTGTTCCCCCTCACCCCGACCCTCTCCCCCACGGCAAAAAACCGCCGTGGGGGAGAGGGAGTTTGTTTGCTCCCTCTCCCCCCGGGCTTTTTCGGGGGGAGAGGGCTGGGGTGAGGGGGGCATGGTCCGAAGCCGCGGCGCAACTGGCCGGCGCCGGGATGGTGCAAACCGACGGCAGTGGGCACCTGGTGCCGACACCGCGCGGATCGAAAACCGCCGCGGCCGGACTGTCGGTGTCGGCGGCGATAGCGCTCACACAGGCATGGGAAGCGTGCAACGATTTCGATCCGGCGTTGTGGACCGCGTTTCTTTCCACACTTCCCGAAGCTGCCGATGCGCGGTTGTGGTGGTCGAACAATGCACCGTATCGATCGTCGCATCACAACGGCAACATGATCGAAAGCGAATGGCGACGCCGGTTCGGCGAGGGATTTGATGAATCGATTGCGCGACGGTTCACCGACGATCCGTCGTGCATCACCGCACACATTCCCAATGACAATGCGCAAACACGCGCGATGCTGACGGCGCTGGTGCTCGACGACTGGGCGGCGGGCACGTCGACACGCCACCTCGAACAGGACTACCGTCTGCCGGTGGGCCGTCTCGAACCGGTCGCCGACATGCTGGCGTGGCTGCTCGATGCGGCGGCAACATTGGCGGACACGGTACCGGATGCGCGGCGGTTTGTGCGCGACTGCCATCGGGCGGCGTTTGAAATCGGGCATGGGTTGCGCGCCGATGCGGAACCATTGGTTGATGCACTCGGACGGCTGGTGCCACGTCAAACGTTGCTCGATTTGATCGCGCGCGGATGGAGCGACCCGGCCATCATTGCCGGGCGGCGCACCGCCGACCTGGCGGGCATCGCTCCGTCCGACATTGTCAGCGAGATCATACGGCGGTGCCGTGAGTGGACCGAAGCACACGATACGACACAAGCAAGTGGTCATACCACATCACGCAAAAATACGAAACGGGCAAAGGAGGATATCATGTCACCAATTCTGCATTTGAGCGGCGCCCCCTGCCGGGCGCGGATAGCGGTCGAACTCGCGGGCCGTCCCCTGACGCTGCGCCTGAAAAGCTTCAAGTATCTGCTGGCGCTGGCGACCGCGCGGTATCTCACCCGCGACGGATGGATCGCCAAAACCGACATCGAAGCCGGCGAAAATCAGATCAAGTATCTGTATCAACTGCGACGCGAACTGTCGCAGGCCGGACACACCGCCGACAACCTGATCGAAAACGACGGCAACGGACGGTACCGTCTGACCCTGCCGACGCAGGCGATCCGTTTCGAACTGAGCCGTCTGCTCGAACACAACGACTGGGAAATTCGGTCGCGCGCCGAGCAGTTGGCGGTGGCGGTGGATAACGCCGAAGCGGCATAATAATGTAGGGTGGGGCCAAACACCCACCCTACAAACTTCAGTGGGACAGACATTTTGTCCTGAGCAGAGTGGAAGGATCTTGTCTGTCCCCAGCCGCGTAGCGGCGACGCGTTGTTCCAATTAGGAACACCGAATAGAACTGCGGAGAACCTGGGCAGTGGATGCAAACCGTTGACGTGGGGATTGGATTCAATCTAGATTGGATAGCCGACTGCGATTCTGAAGCACCAAGCATGGTTTTCCACCGATGAAGGTTCGAGAACTCATAAAGACACTCGAGGACGACGGTTGGAGGGAAGTAAGAACGCGTGGGAGCCACCGTCAGTTCCATCACGCAATCAAGCCCGGCACCGTCACCGTATCAGGACATGACGGTGCCGATGTCCCACCCGGGACGTTATCCAGCGTGCTGAAGCAGGCTGGACTTAGACGCGGAGATAAACAATGAAGTACTTGGTCGTAGTCGAACGGGGTGAACAGGGCTGGGGCGCACATGTGCCCGATCTTCCCGGTTGCATCGCAGCCGCAGACACACGTGATCAAGTCATTAATCTGATCCGCGAGGCCATTGAGTTCCATATCGAGGGAATGAAGCAACAGGGCGAGACCATTCCGGAGCCACATTCTGAGGGAACCATCATCGAAATATCGGCCGCTTGATGCCCAACAGTCCCCGCCAACTTCTTATTGTGTACTCACCAATGAGCACCGGGAAACGCGCAGACAGGAAGAGGCCGCCTTATAAGTTTACACCATTCATCTTCTAAAGCGAATGTCAGAAGTATTTTCCGTTTGGGATTGCGATCCGTACTGTCGCCAGGGCTCCCCGCTGTCATCCCCGCGAAAGCGGGGATCCATTTTGCTTTTGGCCACCACTCAAAGTCTGAACTTGGATTCCCGCTTTCGCGGGAATGACAACGAGTTATAGCAATTATCACAATTCCGTTCCGGTGTTCGAGGTCGTCGCATGGCCGTCCAGGCCAGAGGGTACGGGCGAGGCGCCCGTACTACATCGCCTTCTCAATCGGAAGATAGTTCTGAGAATCGCTCTAATCAGTCCACGTGGGGGCAGACACACAGGTCTGCCCCTACAGGTTGTAGGGGCGCACACTTCGACTCCGCTCAATGCAAGCGGCTGTGCGCCCACACTCCGCGACGTATGGGATATCCTCGGAGTGTCTGCACCATTAAGATTCAAAAACCGAGTGAATCAGAAACCTTGTCCCGAGCTTGTCGAGGGATCTTGTCTGACTGCTCTTCAACACACCATTACGCCCGGTGCTACATTGTGTCGCGCCTACGGCGATAGATCACACTCGGTGCAAACAAATCACGTACTGCGCAAAGGTGGGTGCAAAGCACCCACCCTACACGACTTCCGGTTCCGGCAATACGGCCAATTGCTGCATGATTGTAATGTTATCCGGGAACAGCCAGGTCTCGGCGATCTTGCCGTTCTTCAAACGGTATTGCACCATCCCGGTGAAATCGACGTTGCGGCCGGTTGCGGGAATACCGAGATACTCGCCGACGTGCGTGCCGCGTACGGTGAAACGTACGGCCACACGATCATCCTCGGCCGTCATGTCATCGATATCCGATTCCAGATTTGCGAACGCAGCACCGAGTGATTCGAAAAACACACGATACGATGCCAGACTGTCGGGATTTGGGCCGGGGAAACCGTGCGTGACGATGTCCGGCGATACCGTTTCTTCGATCACGTCGAGTTCGCCGCGGTGCGTGTCATCGAAGAACCGACGGACGACGGCTTTGTTGTTCTCGATGGATGATGTGACTGACATAACTCTCTCCCTTAATGTCTAAATCTACACGAATGGACTGATTGGTTGTCACGGCGCCATGCCGGCCAT
This sequence comes from uncultured Ignavibacteria bacterium, assembly GCA_964440935.1. Taxonomy (GTDB): domain Bacteria; phylum Zixibacteria; class MSB-5A5; order WJJR01; family WJJR01; genus WJJR01. Next base: position 33,258 of record CAYTTY010000017.1, read on the forward strand.
CATCTGTTCGAATGCCTCCTGATCGGGACCGACAAACGGCTGCGCGTTTGGAGCGGCGGCGAGATGCGCAAGCAACGTATCGGTCATGCCGAATGCCGGCGGCAAATGGCCGCTGAGAACGGCTTTGGGATTGAGACTACGTACCGCGGCCAGTGATTGATCAAACGCTTTGGGATCGATCCGATGCAACCACGGTGAGTCAACCGTCGACCACGTCACCAGTCCCTCACGCAACGTGTCGGGCACGATATCTGATGCCAATTCGGCGGGCTCATGCATCAACGCCCCAAAACAATCGGCGCTGAAGAAAAACTGCGTATCGGGATCGAAGGCACCGGCGGTTTCGGGTGCATCAAACGCCGGTGGCGCAACTGCTACCAACTTGCGTCCACCGGCATCGAGTGTCTGACCGGGATTCAGCAAATGCACATTCGGAATCTCGTGACCCAACAGACCCAACTTGCCGAACCCGAGAAAGCTGGTGACCACACACGCGTGTGGCGCGGCTTCGAGAATCGGCATAAGGTTGCCGACATGATCCGGATCGGCATGCGTGATCCAGATCCAACGCAATTCCTCAGGTGCGATCACCGACCGCAATGCCATCATGAACTCGCCGCGCAATCCCAGCAATCCGGTATCGATCAGAATCGGTTCACGCCCCATAATGAGGTAAGCGTTCACCGGCAGCATTCCCGCTCCCGGCACCGGCAGACTGGCCGGCAAAATCCAGGTGTCGCCGGCGATCCTGCGTGGCTCGTGCATCTGTGGTCCGTTCATCCTCGTCCTCCTTTCGCTACAACATCCGCCACTATATTGCGTAAACAGTAGTGTTGATGTAATTACGGAAACCGGACCGATTCGGTTGCGTTGGAAGATGATTTTTATCAGATTTTTCGAGGAGGCCTGATGGCACCGAAACGCAAATACAACATGGGGCGTCGCCGGGATCGCATCAACGAGACCCGAGCGCGGATCGTCAAGGCGACCATCGCGTTACATGAGGAAATCGGCGGTGCGCGGACGACCATCAGTGCCATCGCCGAACGCGCCGGGGTTGAACGCCTGACAGTGTACCGCCATTTCCCGGACGAGACAGCTCTATTCCACGCCTGTACCTCTCACTGGCTGACGCTGAATGCTCCCCCGAGTCCGGAGGATTGGTCGGAGATCACCGATCCGGAAGAGCGGACCCGGACGGCGCTGGAGACATTCGCCTCATATTATCGTGCGACCGCGCCGATGTGGGGATCATCGTATCGCGATCTCGACGATGTCCCGGCCCTCGCCGAGCCGATGGCCCGTTTTCATCAGCATTTGGCCTCGATTCGGGATGATCTCCTCGCGGCCTGGAGGCCCATCAAATCGCGGCGACAAACGCTGAGCGCTCTGATCGACCATGCACTCCACTTTCAGACCTGGCAGTCGTTTGCGCGCAATCAACTGAAGGACAATGACATAGCCAAACTGCTGACGCTCTGTATAACGTCTGCAGTGCACCCTAAACGATCTTAGTCGCCCCCTTCATTTCCGGGCACAAAATGTCGAGAATCTGCGTATAAGAGCACAGAGCAAGATAACAGTCTCATGATTAGGACCTCACGATCGATCAGTTCCAAACTTCTCGCCACAGCGGCGCTGGTAGGCTACGTCTGCCTGATTCTGACCTCCCTGGCGGTCGTGGCCGAAGCACAGTGTTGTGAGGACAGTGGTCAGGACGAGCCTTGCGAGCAGTTGGGTCATTGCCGCTGTGCGTGCGGTCTATGGGGGCTCTCCCCGACTGCGGTCGCGCTTCCTCAACCGCGTCCGGCTGACCGCATCGAGAACACTGAATTCTATCCCGCACCGGCCGATCGTGTTGATGATTTGTTCCGTCCTCCGCGCGTGTTGAACGCGTAAAAAATGTTCCCATTTCCGTTTTAGAACACACGTGATCACGCAACGTTGCGTCAGCAACGGCTTCATCGTGACCACGTTCAACACGCATCATCGCGGGCATCGTGCCTGCGAGGAGGACACCATGCGTTGGAAATCGATTATCGCATTCGTTGCGATATTCATCATCGGTGCCCTGTCGGGACGGTTGCTGTGGTCCGAAGGGTCCGGGCCAAGACAGGCTGACCCGACGGATCAAATCGTTTCAACAACAAGCACAACATGCATTCCCCATGGGATCGCCGCCGACCTGTGCACGCGCTGCAATCCCAATCTAATCCCCCAGTTCAAGGAGAGCGGAGACTGGTGCGCCAGCCACAACGTTCCCGAATCACAATGTGAGTTGTGCGGCTACGGGAAGGTTCACGAACAAGCCACGGTGTGCGAACCGCACGGGATCGCCAGAGCGCAATGCGCGCGCTGCAATCCCGATTTGATTGCCCACTTCAAGGCCATCAATGACTGGTGTGCCGGACATAACGTTCCCGAATCACAATGTGAGCTGTGTGGATTCGGTAAGGTACATGGCCAAGTCGCAGTGTGCGACGCACACGGTGTCTCCGAAGCCCAGTGCGCACGCTGCAATCCCGACCTGGTCGCCCACTTTAAAGCGATCGGAGATTGGTGTGCGGGACACGACGTGCCGGAATCGCAGTGCGAATTGTGCGGTGGCGGCGCCTCGACGGCGCACGCCACGTCGGGGATATGCGCCGAACACGGCATCCTCGAATCGCAGTGCGTACGCTGCAACCCGGAACTGGTTGAACACTACAAGGCGATCGGCAACTGGTGCGGTGGTCACGACGTTCCCGAATCACAATGTGAACTGTGCGGCTTCGGCCAAGTGCACGGCGATGTAGCGGTGTGTGAACCGCATGGTGTCGCCCGCGCTCAGTGCGCACGCTGCAATCCCGATCTTGTGGCGCATTTCAAAGCCATTAACGATTGGTGCGCCGGACACGATGTCCCCGAATCACAGTGTGAATTGTGCGATCACGGTTCAGCGCACTCTCAGGGCGGCCTTTTGCAAACGGCGGACGCGCCTGAAATCGATCCCGCTCGCCGATCGACATCCGCCCCGTATCCGGGCATCGCGGTGTCGTTTGAATCCGCCGAACCGCAATGTCCAACCGATGGCGCCATCATCCAATTCGCGTCGGTAGAGACATTGCAGCGCGCCGGGATCACCGTGCAACCGGTGATGACCGCACCACTCGCACATCCATTTGAAGCGCCGGCCGAGGTGGAATTCGACCAAACGGCCACGACCTACATGTCGTCCACATTGCCGATCACAATTCGTCAATGGTTGGTCGAGCCGGGCGATTTTGTACAGGAGGGTACCCCTCTGGCTCGCGTCGAATCGCCGGAGATGGCCGCCCTGCAAGGAGAGTACCTGGAAGCGTGGAGCGACTGGCATGTTCACAAGCGCGAGCGCGCTCGTGCTGAAACACTCGTGGCCCGCGGCCTGATCGACTCCGCGAGTTATGATCGCGCCATCGCCGATGCGATCGCCAGTGAGGGTCGTGCGATTCAGAAGGAAAGCCAGTTGCGCCTCGCCGGTATGGCCGATGTCGATCTAGAGGTGCTGCGTGACCATCGTTTGGTCTCCTCCACGTTCCAATTGCGTGCTCCGGTGTCGGGCACCGTACTCGAGCGTCCTGCTGATCTGGGGTCCATCCTGGATCCGGGCGTGCGGCTCGTCACCATCGGCAATCCCGAAGAGATCTGGGTCGAGGCCAGTGTTCACGAGCGCGACTTGAACCGCGTGCGTCTGGGCCAGCAAGTCGTCTTCCGGTCTGACGCCGGGAGTACCAATCCGGTGGTCGGCACAGTGACATGGATATCGCAGTTTCTCGATTCGCACACGCGGACCGGCATTGTCCGAATGAAGCCAGAGAATGGAACACATCGTCTGCGTGCTCATGAATTCGGCCAGATGAAACTGAGTGATGACCTGTCCCGGTCGACCACCATTATCTCCAAGGATGCGGTGCAATGGGAAGGCTGCTGCAATGTCGTATTCGTCATGGACACACCCGACCGATTCCATCCGCGTAAGGTTGAGGTTGAGCGTCTGGACAACAACCACTATCGGGTCGTCCGCGGATTGTCACCGGGCGATAAGGTCGCCGTAAACGGCAGCTTTCTGCTGAAAACCGAATTGAAGAAGAGCAGCATCGGCGCCGGGTGCTGCGGCGTGGAAGCGTCTTCATGAGCGCCCCACTGGAGACCGGACCGGAACCACAAGAGAATTCGGCGATCCACCGGCTGATTGACTTCACCATCCGCAACCGCGGACTGATTTTGTTCGCCGCGTTGTTGCTGGTGATCGTCGGTATTCTGGCGTTGGTGCGACTGCCGTTCGACGCGTTTCCCGACACCACGCCGGTGATGGTGCAGGTCAATGTTGCGGCGGAGGGCTGGGCGCCGGTCGAAATCGAACGCCAGATCACCTATCCGATCGAACGTGAACTGGCCGGCCTGTCGGGGCTCACCGAAGTGCGTTCGGTGACGAAATACGGTCTCGCGCAGGTAACACTTCTCTTCGAAGACGACGTCGACCTGTACTTGGCACGCCAGCAGACATCGGAACGCCTGATTGCCATCGATCTACCCGAGGGCGTACCGGCGCCGGCGTTGGGACCGATCTCCACGGGGCTGGGCGAAGTGTTTCACTATGTGGTTCTCAGCCGGTCGGATGATCCCACGTATGCGCGCACCGTGCAGGATTGGATCATAAAACCGCAGATGCAGTCCATTCCCGGTGTCGCCGAAGTGAACAGTTGGGGCGGTTTCGAACGACAATACCAAGTCATCGTCGATCCGTATCGACTGACTCGCTACGGGATTTCTTTGAGTGATGTGGTTGATGTTCTTCAGGAGAACATCGGCAATGTCTCCGGCGGGCAAATGGTGCGCGGCGGCGAGCAGGTGTTGGTACGGGGAATTGGTATCGTCACCAATATCCGGCAGATCGAGGAGATCGTCGTCACCACGCGGGAAGAAACACCCATTCACGTACACGACGTCGCCGATGTCGCCATCGGACACAAGATCCGCCGCGGCGCATCCACCTACGATGGCAAGGGCGAAGTCGTACTGGGATTGGGATTCATCCTCGTGGGCGAGAATCCCGGCGAGGTCACGGAAAATCTGGCCGAACGGCTCGAGGCCGTTCAGCAGACATTGCCGGAGGACATCGAGACGTTTCCCGTCTACCAGCGTACGAACATGGTCGCAGAGGTGCTGCACACTGTTCAGGAGAATCTCATCTTCGGCGCCCTGCTGGTGATAGCGATTCTGTTTGTCTTCCTCGGAAATCTCCGCGCCGGACTTATTGTTGCGTCGGCGATTCCGCTGTCGATGTTGTTCGCCTTCGATATGATGTCGCGTCTCGGTATCGCCGGAAGCCTGATGAGCCTCGGCGCAATTGATTTTGGATTGGCGGTCGATAATGCGGTGATCCAAGTGGAAAACACCGTTCGCCGATTGTCGGAGAGCGACGGCAAACGGTCGGTCTTCGATATCATCCACAGTGCGATCATGGAGGTGCGCAAGCCGACGTTGTTCGGCGAATTGATTATCATCATCGTCTACCTGCCGGTGCTGACGTTGCAGGGTATCGAAGGGAAGCTGTTCCGGCCGATGGCAATTACTGTTGTGTTGGTTGTGTTGGGATCGCTGATCCTGTCATTCAGCGTCATTCCGGCGCTGCTATCGACCTTTCTCGGGCGCGGGGTTCGCGAGCACAACCCGCGTTGGCTCACCGCGCTGCGCAACGGGTACCGCATCGTGCTCGACCGTGCGCTCAAACACGCGCGCCTCGTGATCACCGGCGCATTGATCTTGGTCATCGGCGGACTTCTGCTCTTCACTCGGCTCGGCGCGGAATTTGTACCGCGTCTGTCGGAAGGATCGATTATCATCAACTTGGTTCGGCTTGCGGGCGTTTCCCTCGACGAGTCGGTCGCCCACGGTACCCAAGTCGAGCAGATCATTATTGACGCCTTTCCCGATGAAGTCGAACACGTCTGGACGCGTACCGGAACGGCGGAGTTGGCAACCGATCCGATGGGTCTTGAGGTGTCCGACGTCTTCATCACGTTGCATCCACGCAGTCAGTGGACAAGAGCCGAATCGCAGGCCGAGTTGGTCTCGCAGATCGACGAGGAACTCTCCGACCTGCCGGGGATGAATCGTATCTTCACGCAGCCAATTGAGATGCGAATCAATGAGATGATCGCCGGTATTCGCAGTGATGTCGGCATTAAGATCTTTGGTGACGACCTGCGGGAACTGGAGCGCCTGGCGCAGCAGATCGCCAACCTGACCGAGTCTTTAGAAGGCGCCGCGGATGTTACGATTGAGCAATTGACCGGCCAGCCCGAGCTGGAATTGTCCCTCGATCGCGACCGTTTGGCGCGCTACGGTCTGTCCGCCCGGGACGTGTTGGATCACATCGAAAGTCTCGGCGGGCTCCACGTTGGCGAGGTATTCGAAGGACAGAAGCGGTTCGACCTTGCGCTGTGGTTTGATGAAGACTACCGCGGATCACCGGAGGACATTTCACGCATTACGCTGCCGTCCCGGACGGGACCGATCGTGTCACTCGACCAAGTGACACGTCCCCTGTCGTCGAGTGGTCCGGCGACAATCACCCGCGAGTGGAGTAAGCGCCGCATCGTTGTGCAAAGCAACGTCCGTGGCCGTGACGTCGGCTCCTTCGTTAACGAATTGCAGGAGCGCATCACCGACGAGATTAACATGCCGACCGGATACTTTGTCCGTTACGGCGGGCAATTTGAAAACCTCGAACGCGCACGTATGCGGCTGGCGATCGTTGTACCGATTGCCCTAACCCTCATCTTTGCGTTGTTGTATTGGACGTACCGTTCCTTCCGTGATGCGCTGTTGATTTTCACCGGTGTCCCGCTCGCGGTTGTTGGTGGGATTGCCACGCTGGCGCTACGCGGCATGCCGTTTTCCATTTCGGCAGGAGTTGGTTTCGTCGCCCTCTCGGGCATCGCAGTCCTGAATGGATTAGTGCTGGTCTCCGCCATCAAACGTCGGCTGCATCAAGGTGACGTGTTACATCACGCCGTACGCGAGAGCGCAGTTGAACGTCTACGTCCAGTATTGATGACCGCACTGGTGATGTCATTCGGCTTTGTTCCCATGGCGATCTCCACCGGCGTTGGCGCGGAAGTGCAACGGCCATTGGCATCCGTGGTCGTCGGCGGGATTCTGTCGTCAATGCTGCTGACGTTATTTGTGCTGCCGTCGTTGTACAAGACGTTCGGTGCGAAAACGACGGCGGAGGAGTAGTGCTTACGGTTCGGGCGTATGCAATACGCCCCTACAAAAGTGTGGTGCCCCACCGCTTGCGGTGGGATTAGATTGCCACACTCCACTTCCCGATTCACGGTCCGTGGCCCTGATGGGCGTATGTTGCCCATCAGGGTTTACTTAATTCACCTTCCGCTGTCTCCGCAAGAATTGAACGCACCGCAACTCGACTGCGCTCGTCGTAAACAAGCGGTGGGGCACCACGGCAGACCGGAATGTCTACACGACCGCCCTGGTGATTAGAGCGATTGTCAGAAGTATTGTCCGTTTGTATTTGGGTGCCACGGGCCTTTAGGGGCGTGTTGAAGAACCCCCGAGAATCAGAGCCTTCGGGAGGGCGAGCCTCCCGGCGAGCCGCAACGGCATGTTCCACACGGCGGCTCGGCGGGAGCCTCGCCCTCCCCAGTCTGAGGTGATGATAGACAGCAGGTTTTGCAACACACCCCTAAAGGCCCGTGGCACCCTGATCCAAACGGAAAGGATTTATGACAATTGCTATAGTGCATCTTGCACGTGTCATCGATCGCTACGCGAGCTAGGGCTCGGCGGTCCGACCATTTCTACTCCGGTGACACGACCAATTTGCTGTCCCCGTCATCTTTGATGTGGCACTTGTTGCACAACGACCGTTGTCCTGCACCATAGGGATTGGACAAGGGTTCTGAGCCGGATTCACGCCCGTCGTCATCAAGAAACGTCACATGGAAATCCCACCGCCCGGCATCCGGGGCACTGGAGGCATGGGCACGGTGGCACGACAAACACATCACCTTTGACGATGCGCTGGGACCCGCAGTGGATGAGATGGTATTTGACGGACTCGGATCCTCGAACGGAACTTGCGCCAGGTAGGCGACACCCGGCAGTCCACCACGCGGATCGGCGGAACCATTGTATGAATTGTATGCGGAGGCGCCCATAGCGCCAAGCTGTACCCCGGTCGGATGTTTGCGAACACCTGTATTATTGGTGTTATGGAAATCACCGTGACAATTGGCGCACCATTCACTCATGCCGCTCCGGTACGCGGTGTGATTGGAGTTGGATTCCGACCCGATGCTGAGGCTGATACCTACAGCGACCGGCGCATCGTATGCGAATGTGAATCCATTGTCATCGACCGACCCCGCACCCCGCAGCAACCGGAAGTTGTCGTTGCCGTGCGGATCGTGGCAACTGGTGCAACTCATCAGGTGTGATGGATAATCGCCACCCGGTGATGTGGCCAGTGTTGCATCCATCTGGAGGCCGTGCTCCGGCGCATGGATGTTGTGTCCTGCCGCATCGCCCGAAATCCAATTGCCGCCGCTCTCGCCATTGCGTGTGTCATTCAGATTATCTTCCAGCAAGTAGATGAAATTGCCGCCGCCCTTTTCCGGAGCCGGATTGCGGACATCGTGGGCAAAGACCGCGCCGTTATCCGTTGCATGACAACTCAGGCAAACATCCGATGCTGTGTGCCGCTTGAGCATAGATGGATTGTCAGAGGACACCGAGTCCCGTGACCCAACCTCGTTGCCCGAACCCGAGAGATGACAACTGCTACATTGCGATGCCCCGGGCTCATGAAAACTCAGGCCCGGATTCGCGGACAAGATGATCACAACAACGACCAACAGCACAGTGATACGCACGATGTCCTCCCCGTTGTAACGGGCGCCGAGGTGCCGTCAGACCGGCCCAGTGGCCAGTGGCACCCCTAGTCGTGATCGGGAGAGGCTGCCCACCGCTGCATCCGGCCCGACATTAGAGAGGATCGATTGGGTAACGTTTATACACGTGTGCAAAAGCTGCACTCCGGGGATGGTCGTAGAGTTGCTGATTTCGACACCCCGGCCCGGTCGTGCATTGCATTGCCGTGTTGTGACCTGCATATTCCCGGCTTGACGCTGTCACCTCACACGGATGATTCCACCAGGAGGAGATGTATGCCGGTTGAACACAGAGTGATTCCGAGGCGGTCGCGCGTGGTGCGCGTCGCAATGTGGACTGTCGCAATCACCGTCTTGATAACCGCAACGTCGGGCGTGGCATTCGACGCCACTGAGCTGGCCCCCTATCGCCACGGCGGCTCAGTGAATAGCTACTTCGAGGATCTTACCTACGACACGGCTATTCCGACACCGGTGTCGGTCCTCGGTTTTGAGCTGGGCTCGCGTCCGGTACGCTACCACGAAATGGTTGCCTACTTGCAGGCAGTTGCCGATGCATCGCCGCGCATCACCATGACTCCGTTCGGACGCTCGCATGAGGGGCGGGCGCTGTACTATTTGACCATCGGTACACCGGCCAATGTTGAGAATGCCGAGAGTATTCGCGAGGATATCGCGCAATTAGCGATTCGCCCGCAGACCGGTGTCGAGGGCGCCGTGGAGGCAAACAACATCATTGGAAACTCACCTGCGATCGCCTGGCTGGGGTATTCGATTCACGGTGATGAACTGTCGGGTGTCGACGCGGCGTGTTGGGTGACATACCAATTGGCAGCACGCAACGATCCGGCGATCTCAACAATACTTGATAGTGTCCTGATTCTGATCGATCCCATCGAGAATCCCGACGGGCGCGAACGGTATTTGGCCCAAGTCTTTTCGATGGCCGGCGTGGTGCCCAATACCGATGCGCAGAGCCTCTCCCACGGCGGCGTGTGGCCGTACGGCCGGTCGAATCACTATCTGTTCGATTTGAATCGCGACTGGCTGCCATTGGTGCATCCGGAATCACAGGCACGCGCCAACCTCATTCTTCATTGGAATCCGCAGATGGTTGTCGATGCCCACGAGATGGGCGCCTACAGTACCTATCTCTTTTCGCCGCCCCGCGAACCGGTCAATTTGAATGTCACACAAAAACAACGCGAATGGCGTGAGACATTTGCGCAAGATCAAGGCGCGGAATTCGATGCGCGCGGGTGGAGTTATTACACCGGCGACTGGCACGAGGAATGGTATCCTGGGTACACGTCGTCGTGGTCGATCTTCACCGGCGCCATTGGCATTCTCTATGAGCAAGCCGGGGTGGAGGGCTCGGGTGTCAAGCGTCCCGACGGTACCACGCTGACTTATGCCCAAACAGTTGCACAGCAGAGTGTCAGCTCACTGGCCAATCTCACCACATTGGCGACGAATCGTAGTCAGATTCTGCGTGATTTCTTCCAGTACCGACGGGCCGCGTTAGACGGGACCGCTGAAGGGGTGGAAGGAGCTTTCATCATTCCTGCGGGTAACAATCCGTCGCGCGAAGTTCAGTTCATCAAGACCATGCAAAACCAGGGTATTCGTGTCGTGCGTGCTCTGCAGAGTTTCACGGCATCGGTGCGCGATGAAACCGGACAGCGTGTCCGCCGCAACTTTCCCATCGGCAGCCACATTATTCGTCTCGCGCAACCACTCGGATTGATGGCCAAAGCGCTGCTCGAATTCGACCCGCATCTGTCCCCGGAATTCCTGCAAGAAGAACGCCGCGAGTTGGAAAAAGGTGAAGGCACACGCATGTATGAAATCTCCGCGTGGTCACTCGCGCTGGGCTACGATCTCGACATCGCTTATGCCCGCATTGTGCCAACCGTATCCACACAGCGGCTGACTGAAACGCCCGAACTGAAACCGGGCCAGGTCACATCACCGGAGGCCGGTTACGGATTCTTGCTTCGCTACGTCGATGATCGCGCCCCCAAGGCGCTGAACGCCCTTTTGGAACGTGGACTCACCGTGCGTTGCGCGACCGAGCCATTTGAACACGGCGGTGAATCATATGACCGCGGCACACTGTTGCTTCGTCGTGCCGAGAATCCGGCTGATCTCGTCGAGCACTTGCAGGACATTGCATCGAATGTGGGTGTCGCGTTTACCGGAACACCGACTGGATATTCGTCCGATGGTCCCGATTTAGGGTCCGACAATTTCGACGTGCTCAATGCCCCGCGTGTCGGGCTCTTCATGGGCAGTGGTATCGATTACACCTGCGCCGGGGCGATCTGGTTCTTACTCGATCACGAGATGCACATGCGCGTGTCGCTACTCGATATCAATCAGTTCAGCGGTCGCGGGTTGTCGAAGTACAACGTGCTCATCCTACCGTCGTACTGGGGCGGCACCTGGGGCTTGCGCTCGGCGCTCGGTGATAACGGTGTACGGGCAATCAAGGAGTGGATCGAAGCCGGTGGCACGCTCATCGCCGCTGAGAACGCTGCGTTCTTCTGTGCCGACTCAGCGAGCGGTTTGTCGCAGGCGCGTGCACGACGCGATGTTTTGTCATCCCTTGATGAGTACGAAGATGCTCTCGCTGAAGAACAAGCGGCGTACACCGCCACGGTGGATACCAACGACATCTGGCATTGGAAACCGTCGGAACCCGCGTCGCCGGAGCCAAAGAAGAAGCCTGACGTGGAGCAATTGAAGGAACAAGACGAGCGTGCACGCACGTTTCGACCGCGCGGCACGATTGTCCGCCTGAACATCCATCCGGAGCACTGGATGGGATACGGTATCGGTGAAACATCGACGGCGATGCTGGCCACGTCACAGGCGCTGATGGCCAAGGATCCGGTCGCTGTCGCCGCCCGCTACGCCAGTGCAGCAGACATTCGTCTGGGTGGTCTGCTGTGGCCGGAAGCCCGGTTGCGGTGGGCCAACACCGCGTGCGTGACACGCGAGTGGCGTGGCAGTGGACAGGTCATTCTCTTTGCTACGGAGCCGTTTTTCCGGGCCTATTTCCATGGCCCCAAGCGAATGCTGTTGAATGCGATTCTGCTCGGTCCCGGGCTGGGTACGAGGCAGCCCGCGCCGTGGTGATGTGAACATCAACCAGTAGCGCAGGAGTCCCTCTGTTCGTCGGGATAAACACGGCGCATGTCAGGGTGCATCCATGTCCCCAGCGCATACCTGCGCCGGGCCCCTGAGACACACGTCTCCGCTTCACACCGCGGATGTCAGGACCCCGGCGCATAAATGCGCTCGTGAATGCGTAACGTGATCGACGCGCCGTGGTCCTGACCTGCTTTTTTCACTCTCACACGATTCTTCCTGAGAGGTAAACGGCAGGCGTGTGCCGTAAACGGTCACCTGGCAGCGGTGAGTGGTCGTCCAGCAATCGCCCATACTCACTGCCGATACCAGGAGGGGTGAAATCACCGATTCTCCGTCTTACAGGTTGCGAGACCCACCGTATATGGGATGATACGGCGTAGCGATATGGCACGATTTCACAGCGAAACCATGGCCCTGATCCGAACGCTCCTGCCGAGCAGGGCGCAGCGATGGGGCTTTTTCGTGTTGTTCTGGTTGGTCATGGCAACACTGTCGTCGCTGCATTGGGAAGTCTTTTACTTTGGGCAGAATCCGTACAGTTGGTGGGAACTCTTCCGCGTCAAGGTGGCGCTGTGGTATATCTGGGGATTTCTAACTCCTTTGATATTGTGGCTCGGTTGGAAGTTCCGGATCGAGCGTGGAGTAGCCCTGCGTCGTATTGCCGTGCTGATCCCCATCAGTGTCGCATTCACCGCGGGATACATGTTTCTCTACGCGGGAATGGTGTGGCTGAATTCGAAGGCGGTCGCCGTGTTGTCAGGGGAAACATTTAGCGCCTTCTTCGACTGGATCGTCGGCGTTCATTCGAGTTGGTATCTCTTGGCGTTTTGGGCGTCGATTGGAATCGAAAACGCTGCGATCTATTATCGCAACTATCGCGAACGCGAATTGCTCGCGTCGCAATTGGAAACGCGTCTTGCAGTCGCGCAGTTGGACTCTCTGCGCAACCAGCTGCAACCGCATTTCCTATTCAACACACTGCATTCGATTTTGGTGTTGGTCCGACAGAAAGACCACGAAACGGCAACGCGGATGCTCACCGCTCTGTCTGATCTGTTGCGGCATGCGTTGGAGCATGTCCAACGTCACGAAGTTCCGCTGCGCGAGGAACTGGGATTTCTGCAGCGGTACATTGATATCGAGAAGGTGCGCTTTTCGGACCGGCTGACGGTGCGGTGGAATGTCGCCGACGATACACTAAATGCCAGTGTGCCATCGTTTGTGCTGCAACCACTCGCGGAAAACGCCATCCGTCACGGGCTCGAAAAACGGCCCGGTCCCGGCCGCATCGACGTTACCACACGTCGCGAGAACGGCGTCCTGCATTTGCATATCGAAGACAATGGAGTCGGGCTCCAAGACGATTCTCCCCGGGCGATGTGGCAAGGTCATGGCCTTGGCGATATGCGGGCCCGGCTGGACGTGATGTACCCAGGGTCCTACTCACTCGACATCGCCAGCCAGAACGGCTCGGGCACCCACGTCCGATTGACATTGCCCTATCGAGACGCACACACCACCGCCGCCACGACGGAGACAACGGATGAGTAACATTCGCATCATCATCGCCGACGATGAGCCGTTGGCACGCGGATACCTGCGCTCGCTCCTCGAACCGGAAACCGACTGCGAAATCGTGGCGGAGTGCGGCGATGCGCAGAGCACCGTGGACGCGATCGATGAACACGAACCGGATTTGGTGTTCCTCGACGTGCAGATGCCCGGACGCGACGGCTTCAACGTCATCGAAGAAGTCGGCGCGGATCGCATGCCGCAAACGATTTTCGTTACGGCGTTCGACCGCTACGCCGTGCAGGCATTCGACCGGCACGCATTGGATTATCTGCTCAAGCCGTTCGGCCAGGAACGGTTCCAGGAAGCGATGCGCCGCGTACGCGATCAGCTCGCGCTACAGCGGCGGGCCGATTGGAGCACTCGCCTCCGCCATGTGATTTCTTCGATCATGACCTCTGACAACGAGGCGGCATGGTCGGCTCGTGCCGAACAGTCGGTCAGTTCCACCCTGCCCGTCAATGGCGCACCGCTCGAACGCATTCCGGTCAAAATCGGCGAGCGTGTGATTCTCCTCAAAGTCGACGAAATCAACTGGATTGAAGCCGCCGACTGCTACGTCAATCTCCACCGGGGGAAAGACACATTTCTCCTGCGCGAAACGATGTCGACTCTTGAGGAGCGACTCGACCCCGCTCGATTTATTCGCATTCACCGCGGATCAATTGTGAATATTGATTTCGTCAAGGAGATCCGTACCCGCACGGCGGGCGATTATCGCGTCATTCTCAACGACGGTACCTCACTGACTCTCGGCCGCCGTCGCAAAAGAGACATTGAGTCAATGCTTGGAAGAGCGTTTTAGTGCTGTCTTTTTGTCAGAACCGCCTGCCACAACCCATTGACAATAAATCAGATAGAGACGCCGCCGCGAAACCGTACGCAGATCGTCCCCACCCGGTTAAGCCCCCCTATCCCCCGCCGACAATTGTCAGTGGGAGAAGAATTGACGGACAAAGCGTACCACGCAACACGGGGAAAGCACCTATGAAGTCACGGGCTCGGGTCCTGATCGTTGATGATGAAGCCCTTATGCGCCGGCTCGTACGCAGCATCTTGATCAAGGAAGGGTACTTCGTCGCCCAGGCCTCCGGAGTGGAGGACGCCCTCGCCAAGTTGAAGAAGTCTCACTTCGACATCGTCATCACCGACATCTGCATGCCTGACATGGATGGTCTCGAGCTGCTCACAGCGGTCAAGAAGACCGATCCCGACATTGGTGTGATTGTCATGACCGGTTTCGGCGACGCCAACACGCCCGATCAGGCGCGCGCGCTGGGAGCCGATGAATACTTCACCAAACCGTTCAACGAGCGCGAAATTACCGTGATTGTAGAGCGCGTCTGCTGGCGCCGAATGGTCGCGAATCGTCCGTTGACCAGTCGGTCCCGATTAGACATTTCGAGCATGATCGGAACACACGACGCGCTCAACGAGTCTGCAAAACCATAATCCACGGCTGCCGTTGTTCAGTTTTCCTCGCAAAACCGGCAAACCGACTTTCGCATCGTGACATACGAGTGTACATTGTCGCCTCGATTTCGGAGGAGACCATGAACATCCGCTCACTACGCAAGTCCGATCTGAGTGACTATGCCCACCTCGTTCATTACGCTTTCGGCGCACCGCCGCCGCGGGCAGAGCGATACGCGCAATTCGTCGCAAAATACCTCCAGTATTCTCTCGGCGCCTTCGATGGCTCACGCATGCTGGCCGGAATGTGGTATTACCCTTACAACATGCGTGTGGGTGAGGATATGCTGCCAATGGGCGGTGTGGCGGCCGTGGCGACCTTTCCGGAAGCACGTAATCGCCAGCTCGTCCGGAAGATGATGACGCAGGGCCACGCACAAATGCGTGATGAGGGCCGTCCTGTGGCGGTGCTGATGCCGTTTCGCGGCTCGTTTTATGCCCGAATGGGCTATGAACATACGTTCTACTATAATGAATGGACCTTCACACCGCACGATCTCGCGCGTCCGCCCAAACACCGCGCCACTGTCAGGCGTGTCGATGGTATAACAGAATGGAAGGCATTGGATCAGGTGCATCAGCAGGCCGGACGCCGGTATACGGGGACGACCATCCGTGACAAGGCGTATTGGTCACACAAGTGGCTGGGCGAGGAAGAGTCGGTTCTCACCGTCTTCCTCGCCGAACACGCTGGAGATCCTGTGGGATATCTGCTGACACGGCGGACGTTTGACACGGATCGCAAACAGCTCTATCGGATCGTTGATTCGGCGTGGACCGATCGGGACGCTTTCCATGCTCTGCTGAATATCCTCTGGGTGCACCGCGATCAGGCCAGGAACATCACATGGGATCTGCCCTGCAATGTTGATCTCTTCCCCTTTTTTGCGGAACCGGAAACACAAAGTACACGTGTCAAACCCAAGAAGATGCTCAAGATTGTCGATCTGAAAGGAGCCATCGAACGGCGGTCCTATCCGGACGACCTTGAAGCGGAGATCGTATTCGATGTGGAAGCCGACCCAACGAGCACGTGGAATCGTGGTATGTGGAAAGTGACATGGGAGAACGGCCACGCGGAGGTGCGCCGTACACGTTCCTCGCGCGCGTCCCGGGTTGCGCTATCAATCGGGACTTTAGCAATCCTATATTCGGGTTATCGCAATGCTGGGAGTTTGCACACATTGGGTCGGATCGATTGTCCACCCGAGACGTGCACAGTATTGACGCGGGCATTTGGAACACAACCGCTATATATGCGAGAGTGGTTTTAGACGAGGGCGAATTCAGCGCGGATTCTGCCAACACATTGGCCATAATCCGCTTGCGTAGCAGGACCGGGGTTCCGATCCTATAGTGGGACTTAAGTAGGAGGTTTTGGCGATGAGACGCGGAGGATTCCACGGATTGACGGCGGCGATAGTGGCATTGTTCGTCGTAATCGTCAGCGGCGCGGCATCGGAGTGCCTGGCACAGCAATCAGAGGATCCGGTGATCATCGGCGCAGTCATTTCGCTGACGGGGCGCGACTCGGCCTTCGGCAAGGAAAGCCTCGACGGTATGCGTGTGGCCGTTGATGAAGCCAATCTACAGGGCGGGGTCGACGGGCGACTGATCCGTCTGGAAGTTTACGATGATCGGTCCGATCCGATCCTGGCGGCCGAGGGTGTCCGGGTGTTGACACGGGACTACGATCCGGTAGCCATTGTTGGCTCCAACACGTCCATGGTGACCTCAGCCGCGGCCGTGGCGGCACAGGCGGTGGAGATTCCGCTCATCGTGCCGGAGGCCACTAATCCGGCGATCACGTCGATCGGTGACTGGATTTTCCGTGTCTGCTTTGTGGATCCCGATATGGCAAATGCTCTGGCCACGTTTGCCTACAAGGATCTCAAACTGAAGAAAATTGCCATCCTCATGGAGGAGAAGCACGACTACACGTTGTCGTTGGCCAGACACTTCAAACGACGCTTCACCGAACTGGGCGGCGACATTTGCCTCCAAATGGGCTATATGGCCGGTGAGAAGAAGTTCACCGATCCGCTCAAGCAAATCCGCGATCGCAAGGCCGATGCAATTCTGGTGTCCGGATTCTACGCCGAAGCCGCCGAGATCCTCGCCGAGGCCAAGGTCAAAGACATGGACATCACATTCCTCGGCGGCGATGCCTGGGAGGCTGATGAGTTTTTCGCCATGGCCGGTGACGCCGTCACCGACGATTCCCATATTTATGTCGCATCCCACTTCTCACCTGATTTGAAACGTGTCAAGGTGCGTGGTTTTGTGGCCGCATTTGAAGAACGCTACGGTCGCCGGCCAAACACCTCCTCCGCCCTGGGATACGATGCCTGTGCCGTTACGATTACCGCATTGGACGACTGCGAAACGGTGGCCCCCCCCAGTGTCAAACACGCGCTGGCGAACATTCACTTTGAGGGTGTCACCGGCAATATCGATATTGACACCGACCGCAGCACGATGAAACCGGTGATCATCATGCAGGCCATGCCCAACCGGCACTTCGCCTACGTCGAATCGATCAGCCACGAAGAGCTGGCTCCGAAGAAGGAATCTGCCATCGACGATCCTGCGCAGCCGTAGTGACGCTGACCAGGATTTGATCAAACACACTGAGGGCCGCTGACAGTTGTCAGCGGCCCTTTTGTGTTCTGGCCGGGGTCCTGACACTCGTACCAAAAGCGGTGACGCGTTTCTCAGGAGCCCGGCGCGCATACGCGCTCGGGACATTGATCCGCCTTGGAATGCGCCGCGCTCCTGAGCTACAGTTTTGTAGTCAATAGGATCGGTAGTCGCTTGTCTCCGCAAAATTGTATCCCACCGCAAGCGGTGGGGCACCCTGGGTACGACAACAAAAAAACAGATTCCCGATTGTATGTTCGAGTGGCACTTGTAGGTCAGGACCACGGCGCGTCTACCGCATTGCCTGTTCACTACGACTGTTGTGCGCCGGGGTCCTGACACACGCGTGGTGGATCGGTAGCGCTCTGTGATTCACCGAATCAACGGTGCCAGTAGCCGGTAGTCGCCTGTCTTCGTAAAATCGTATCCCACCGCAAGCGGTGGGGCACCCCGCTCCGACAAAATCTCATTTCACCGCGACGGGTGTGTTGAAAGACCTCTCGACATGAGTTTCCCATCAGTAGGGGCGTATTGCATACGCCCTTCGCACGCAACCGCTACGGAGAGAGGACACACACAATATTTGTCTCCGCACAATCGTATCCCACCGCAAGCGGTGGGGCACCCACTACAATTACAATACTGTATCAATTCTTCGACAAAGGACGTCACGTCTGAAAGAGGAAGCGCCGTCACGCGAGGGTGCGTGACGGCGCTCTGAACAATAACAGTGTTGTTGGCTACGTCGCGGACCGACGACTAGTTTTTCAACCGTTCATCCGGTCCGATAATCTGTAGTACCTTCAGCCACTCGGGATCCTCGCGCAGGCGCTGCATCACCTCCGGGGACGCCACTTCGGCGAAGTCTTCGTACTTGTCGACGACGTCGTCGCGTTCGCCGGCGTTGTAGTAGGCCAGGATCATCCGGATGTATGCATGCGTGGGATCGTCGGCCAGTTTGCGCGCCCGGTCAAATTCCTTGCCCGCGTCTTTGTATTCACCCGCCGCATAGAGCGCTTCGGCCAACGCGAGCCGGTTGCGCAGTGATTTCTTGTCGAGCTTGACGGCGCGTTCATAGTCATCAATGGCTTGATCGTAATCGGCCAATGCCAGATTGTAATCGCCGCGACGTTTCCAGTGATCCGGATCTTTGGGACTGATCTCGATCATGTACTTGGCACAGGCCACCGCATCGATGTAGCGCCGATTGTCATCGAACAAGTCGGCGGCGCGCGTGAAGTCCGCCATCGCCAGCGAGGGATTGTCGGTCTTCAGATACACCCAGCCACGGTACTGCATCGCCTCGGCGTACTCGGGATCATAGTGCAGCGCTTCGTCGAACTCCCGAATCGCCTGCATCCATTCTTTCTGATCGATGCTGGCTTTGCCTTTGGCAAAATGGCCACGGCTGCGCTTGATCGGATCAATGCGCGGTTTGAGATCGGCTTTGGCGACAGTTAAGGTCGCCGTGTTGCGAGCTTTCACCGTGACATTCGCCGTGTAGTCTTCATATCCCTCAACCTGCAGGAGCACACGGTGGTTTCCCTCGGTGAGGCGCTTCAGTTCCTCGCTGTTTTTGCCGTACAGTTTACCGTCGACAAACACCATATACCCGCTGAAATCGACATCGAGATCAACCGACCCGTACGACGGTGCTGATGAGGCGGCCGCCTCCTGTTTCTGGGCCTTTGCCTCCTCTTCCGCCTTCTCCTCCTCGGCATCAGCCGAATCGGGCAGGACGGCGTATGTTGCCGACACCAAGGGTTCTAATGCAAACGACAGTTGCTCGGTTTCCGTGCCGTCGATCTCGATATAGCCATTCTGCGACACGAATCCCGGCGCCGCAGCCGTGAGCACATATTGCTCCGGGCTGACATCATTGAAGATGTACAGACCGGCCTCGCTGGTTGCCGCTGACCGCTCATTGCCCAGAGCGATGGTGGCGTTGGTCACGATCTCGCCTGTTTCCGCATTAATGACGACACCGGTCAACGCACCCGGATCGGGCCCGGACAACAAATAGGCCACGCCGATGGCCGCCAACAGTGTCACCACCATGATGCCGATCGATTTCGCCCAGAACATCCCCTTGAACGCTTCTTCGGGTTTAATCTCGAAGGCGACGCCGTTGACGTTGACAGTCCGACCGGGAATCAAATTGACTCCGGTGGGAAATCGCAACGTTTGGCCGGTCTGGCGGACCATGGGCATGTTTTGAGGTCGGTCTGCTGTCGGGACCGATTCAACACCCGTGCCCGGCGCAGAAGCGCCACTGATCGCGGGACGCGCCGTATCGGCTTGCGACGAGTCCTTTGTCGATGGCGATTGGCCGGATTTGGGCTTCAGTGTGTTACGATACGGCTCGGTGGCGTCACCAACCGGTTTCGTCTGAACGTCAGTGGTGGAGTTTGCCGTTCGCTCCAACTCCACCGGCCGGATTCGGTTGGGATCGGTCGATGGTTCGTCCACCGCTCGATGAGAGCCGGACGTCTCCTTGGGACGCGGCAGGTCCTTGGCCAGCAGCTCATCATCCGTTGGCGACACCGTCCGATCGGTATCCTTCGCCAGATCCTGTTTGTTGTCTGTGGATGTTGTCATGTCGTATCATCCCCAACTTGATGGCCCACTCGTTGCAGCCCCTCGTCAATAACTGAGATACAGTTGCCCACTAGTTCTATCGGCCTCCGGAAGCGCACCCTTAAGACACGTCCTGATAACCGTTTAGGGGCTGTTGTAATCCGGTATCTGTTGACGGAGAAAATTCATCGGCGTACCATCTTGGGGAAGCTGATGGCGGTCGGTAAGTCATTGGCATAACGCAACTGAGAACAGACCAAGAGGATACAATCAACGATGACTGACAGTAATCCCCAACACATTGCTGACCAACCCCAACCCCAACCCGACGCCCCACAGGGAACCGGCAACCGGTATGTGCTCATCGCCGTGCTTGCTGTGGTGGTCGTGATCACCGTGATGCTGCTGCGGCAGAATATGGAACCGCCCCCACAGCAGCAGCAGGCCCAACAAGCCCAGAGCGGACAGGAGCAGGCCGACGATCAGGCGCGCAGGGAACAGATGCAGCAGCAGATCGCCCACGTCGAAGAGATCCTGGCGCAGGACTCAACCAACTTCGACGCCTGGGCGGCGTTGGGCAATCTCTACTACGACGCCAACATGCCGGAAGAAGCCATCCACCACTACGAAGAGGCGCTCAAACTGAAGCCGGGCGATATCCACGTCCGCACCGACATGGCCACGATGATGCGCGCGCAGGGCCGGGCGGAAGAAGCCGTCGATGTCCTCAACGAAGTGATAACCGATGACTCCAGTTTCACCCAGGCATGGTTCAACCTCGGCGTCATCCACACTTTTGATCTGAAACAGAACGACAAAGCCGTCCGCGCGTGGGAAGAGTACCTCGAACTGGAACCGAATTCCCAGCACGCGAACGCGATACGCAAGGAAATCGAACGCATGAAAAACGAGATGTAGGGAAAGCGGTCCCAGGTTCACTCTCCGCCAGTTTCGGAGGCATCATGAGCGTACGGCATTCCACCCGCTACCACCTGATACCCGTGATGGTACTCGCATCCTTTGGTTTGCTTTTGGCTCCAGCAATGTCCCGTGCAGAATCACCCATCGTAATCGGCGGGACGGTCGGTTCCGGGCACTACCCCCTTAACGAGTGGTCAGATTTTTGGGAACCATTCTCATCCGCACACTACAGCGACGAGCGCATCAGCCCCAACTGGACGGCGTTTCTCGGCTACGAGATCTTTAAACATCATACCCTAAAGCTGACCGTTGGACATCACTGCGTCCAGGCGCAGGGCACGATAACGCTATCAGGCTCACCGGGGGATCCTTCTCCGATGGCAACACTCGTCGTCGAGTGGGATCTGTCGGCCACGCCGGTGGGAATCGCCTACGAATTCACACCGACGCTGAATGACCATGTCGACTTGCTGGCTGGTGTTGAGGCGGCCTACTACTGGAGTCGTGTCGACGGCACGATCGAATGGGCTTACGATCCGGATGAAATTGGCCCCACACTCGACAACACCGGCTCTCGCGACGAGGAAGGATACGGCCTGACCATCTATATCGGCGTCCGCACTCCGATTACCAGTCGGGTCGCGCTCACACCGATGGTGCGTGCTCGGTATGCCGATGGCAGTGATTTCACCGATCACCCAAAGTCGCCGGCGATTGAATTCACCGGATTTGATATGGCGTTGGGTGTGGAGATTTGGCCGTTTTAGACTGGTTGTCAGAATTGTCTTCCGATTGACCGGGCGATGTAATGCGGGCGTCTCGTTTACACTGAGTAAGCCGAAGTGCCCGTGCGGCATGGCCCGTACGGCATGGCCCGTGCGACCATGCTCAGTGCAAGCGGGACGGCCATGCTACGGTCTCTTGATTCGGAGAGCACTTCTGACAACCGCTCTAATCACAATTCACATCCAGGGGATCGCACGGATCACACGGGTCCGAGCCATTAAAAAACAGATGAACGATCAAAAGCCCCAGATCCACGGCATCAGAAAAGCCATCGCCATTCAGATCGGACCGCGTAATTGGACATAGCGAATCCTGGGGATCGGGCGCATTGAAAAAGAGAATGTCGATTAACGAATCGAGGTCGACGGCATCGCGGAATCCATCCGCATCGACATCTCCCTGATGCGGACACGAACAACGCAGGGGCTCGCCCACCACCACTTCAATCGTGATGTCATCGGCATAGTCTGAGCACAGATCGGTGACGCGGTAGGTGGCCTGGTACGCTTTGTTTGAGTCTGTCCCGGCAAAGTCTATTGTCCCATAGCATGGATCGGGACCGGGTACGATTGAAAATGCGTTTTCGGAATCATCGATTTCCGAAACGATACACCCACTGCACCCACCAGCAATCCCATCCTCATGTGTACCGATCGCATGATACGGGTACGACGTCGGTGTCGCCGGATTCGGCATCGAATCGTAAACCGTAAACTCATTCCAGCCAAAGCAATAGCGCCACGCCTTGCGTGTTGTCGCCAGCAAATCGGCGTCATCGGGTCCGGTGTTGGAGGAGACGTAACCGATCACGTAGTGGCGCGCGGCGTTGGGCGCCAGATCGACGTCCTGCTCCATCACCATCACAGTGTGCAGATCCTCTTCGGGATCGGGATCATTGGGCGGGAACAACTCAAACGACGTCGCGTTCATTTCTTCGTACAAATAGCCCTCGTGGAAGCCTTGTCCCGGGCGCGTCTCCAACCACGGGTCATTCGGTGCAATCCAGGCACGCGGTGCGGCAAATGTCTGAATCGCCGTGATGCCCCCCTTGAACCGTGTCGCCGTGCGGTCGCCGACAATCACATGACCAGTCGTGTCCGCTCCCTGTTGATACGCGAGATTGAAGTCCGAATTCAGATGACCGGTGTTCTGATTCCCGATCTGGATGCTGTCCACGTCGTTGACACTGGGGACGACATTAAAGTCGGTCGCCTGACCGATGATCAGATCGTTGATCGTGCTGCCGGTGCGATTGGAGATGCTGTACTTGATCAATACAAACTCGCACGAATCGGGATGTTGCGGGAAGATGTATTCGGCCTCGATGCGGAGTGTCGAGTCAACAGTCGTCTGCGGCGCCGTGGCAAACACCTTACCATAGGCCGTGCCATAGGCGCTCGTATCGACATACAATGACCCCAACGCGCGAAATCCGGGCTGGCCATTGCCTGAACCGTACATGTTGCGGAACACCAGTGTGTCGGGATTGGGTGATACACCGATCAGCAGGCTGGCATCAAAGATCGCATAGCTGCTGTCGGTCGCCAACCGTGACAAGCCGCCCTCCATCCCGGACTGGACACCCTGGCGCTCAACATTCGAAATCTCCAGCCACAGCCAGCCGGTGTTGAGCGTGACAAATTGCGGACAGTAGAATTCGTCGAAGATAAAAAAGTCGACGGGGATGGTCTGGGGGCTGGGCTGTGTCGTGTCGTTATGGGTAATGAGAATCTCATCCTGATATAATCCCTCACCGCCGGTCTGCACCAACGCCGCCATCGCATCCATAACGACCGACCGCACGTCGGCCGGATCACCGGGTGCGATGGCATACGCCCCCGTTGTGAGTTGCAGCCAATCGGACCCCAACGACGTGCTGATGTTGCCCGACAGGGTGCTGTTGCCGAAGTTCTCGATGATCAGATCGGTGGTCGCCTGAAACGGGGGTTCCGTCAACCCGGCATGGAATTCACACGATGAATCCGCGACCAGAAAGGCCGAAAACACCGGCGCAATCTCGGGACACAAGAACGCGGCGTCGGTCCCACCCGGGATGCGGTAGTACATCACCGGGTTGAAGGTCCACTGACCTTGACCTGCAACCGCATCGCCGGCATCGGTGTCGAGAATGTACATGATATGAATCGTGTCGTTGACCAGCTTCGCCAGTGACGGATCGCGCTCGGAGGCACATTCGTTCGTTGGATCCACTCCATCGCACCCTGGTGTCTTTGTGTTGGTGAGATTCAGCGACGGAGAAAATGAATTGCCGCCGTCGTTTGATACCGCCAGATAGATCTCCAGATTCTGCTGATTGTCAGAGCCGGACACGTCCGACGCTTCCACCTCGGTCGGACCACCGTATTGTTCGTACGTCACATACACATAGTTGCGGTTGGTCTGATCGCCGGGGCCGTCGGTGCAGATCGTGCTTCCATCACCGAAGGCGATGTTGGGCAGGGCCAGCCAGAGGTCCCGTATCCCATGCCCCCCCTGATTATTCCAGCCGAGCGCCTGTCTGACAATCGTTGAACCATTGATCTCGTCCCAGTGCCTCACCCGGCAGTCGGGAGACGCGTTGGCGTAGATCTGCTCGATCCAGACCGCGTGCTTGACCCCGTCGTAGTCGTACTCCCCCGAGCACTCAACCCACGCCTGCGGTCCACTCCCGTCGGGGCCAGTATAGCTGGTGATGGCAACATACGGATCGACAATCGGCTCGATGGGGCTGGGATAGATTCCGGTCCCCGCGGCGATCCAACTCGCCCCGTTGTCGGGAGATTCGAGATAGCCGACCTGAAGCAGCGAGTTGGGATCGAGATCATCGCGAATATAGAACACCGATACCCGCTCCGATGTCGGGTCGACGGCGATGTGATGGTTGAGCGTCCCGGCATTGCGATCTAAGACAACCGGGCCCTCCCACGCGTTGCCAAAGTCGCCGACTCTGCGCCAATAGAGAATCTCGTCATCGAATGACGAATCGGGCCCGTCCCCAGTCGGATGAGCACACACATGGAACACATCCTCAATGGTCGTCCTTGTGCTGCTGCCATTGCGGTCGATCGCCAGATGTGGCCAAATCGCTTGGGGAGCGGCGCTGCCGGATAATTCTTCTATACCCCAATCCAGGCCACATCGACTCTGTGCAGAAAACATATGTGTTGAATATGGTCCCCACGGCTGGTTGGTGTCGCTTCGTGCATGAAAGGCGATCTGCGGATTTCCATTACTCGCAACATCGATTGTCGGAAAGCCCGGGCGAGCATCGACGAACCACAGTGTATCTTCCATCCCGAATTGCGACGTTCCACAATTCCCCAACCCAAGCCCACCGTCTTGGCTCCAACAGGCGGCAGCAATCGATTTATAGTAACCATGGTACGGGCCTGAAAGATACACGTTGTGAGTCCAGACGAAATGGACATACGGATCTCCCGGTTCCCCACTCAGAGCAATCATCCGCTGATTGTCGTCGTTCATCTGGTAGTCATAGCTTGTTCCACCTAATGCCCCACCACAAATCTCAACCCCCGGTGATGATTGCATAGCTGCAACGCGAACAGACGAACTGCGCCGCTCAAGCACCGACGGTGGAATCTGCACACTCTGCAAGTCCACCGGATCGGGCAGATCATACCGGCTTGCGGACTGACGTGTGTGAAAGTCGAGCGTTCGCCTCTGCAGGGGCTGATCACCGGACATCGCGGGTCCGATCACCGTTGCCACTATTGCCGGCACCACCAGAATCCGGAGTAGTCTAATGCGGATATCCATCTCCTGTAACCCTCTACCCAATAAACGCGGAGACACGAAGCAGGGCGCGGTGAGAAAGCGAGATCTTCGCGTTGTCTGTGGCCGTTAGTCGTCACGAGGTGCGACATGAACAATATAGCGATTCGGCGCGGTTTGGAAAGGGGAACGATGCCGTTTGTAGGGCTTCCAGGACATCCGGCGTAGCCGTAGCCCGGATATTTCACAAGCCCCACGGACAATCTCCGGTAACACGTTAACCCACTATAACTTGCGTATCGGAAAAGCTCGCCTTGGGCGGTTACACTTTGTCCCCCGAATTCTCGGATGCGACGCGAGGACACACTACAACTCCGATCAATCAACCGTTTGGACCACAGTAAATTGTGGGGAATCTCGTGCGCCGCATCTAACGAAATGGTCAACTCTGGTGCAGTATCCGGGGTAGAGGGTGGGTGGTTCTCGCCACGGCGAGGTTCACCCACGACGTCGCATTGGGATAAAGCGATTGTCATAAGTATTTTCCGTTTGCGACGGCGATCCGTTCTGTCGCTGGAGCTCCCCGCTGTCATCCCCGCGAATGCGGGGATCCATTTTGCTTTTGACCACCACTCAACGTCTAAACTTGGATTCCCTCTTTCGCGGGAATGACAACAAGTTATAGCAACTATCACAATTCCGTTCCGGTGTTCGGGGGCGTAGCATGGCCGTCTCGGCCAGACGGCACGGGCGAGGCGTCCGTACTACATCGCCTACTCAATCGGAAGATAGTTCTGACAATCGCTATAACACATGTACTTTTTGCTCCGGGGCCGGGGTGAGGGGCAACAATCACCTGCTCCACAGATCCCGTGGTGGGTGAACCCTTTCCATGCTCGTCCCGAGCATGGACGAGAACCACTCACCCTACAATCAAAAACGGGGCGGGTTCCATACCCCGCCCCGTCACTAATGCAACCGTTGATCCGGTTTACAGTTCGCCGGTATCGATATGCACAATGTCACCCACTTGCAACTCGGTGAGCCCTTCTTCGATCGCGGCACGATCACCAACCACGACAATCAACAATTGATCGGGGTGGAGGTAATCCTTGGCCGCCTGCGTTGCGGTGGCGCCGTCGATCGATTCCACACGTTCGACATACGTCTCCCACTCGCTCGGCGGCAGATTGAACCGGACCATCTGCACGAGTTCCCCCGCAATTCCGTTGTACGTATCGAATTCACTCGGGAAACTCTTGATCAGGTTGTTCTTGCTGTTCATCACTTCGTCGTCGGTCAATGGACGAATGGTGGTGATGTCGCGCAGCTCGTTGATGATCTCAGTGACCGATTCCTTGGTCACTTCGCTCTGCACCTGCGCATAGGCAATGAACGGACCGACACCTTTGCGGCTCGAGAAGAATGCGCTCGCGCCGTAAGTGTAGCCTTTGTCTTCACGCAGATTCATGTTCAACCGGCTGGTGAACTGGCCGCCGAAGACGTTGTTCATGACGTTGATCGCCATCCAGTCGGGGTTGTTGCGTTTGACGCCGAGATGTCCGGCGATAATCACACTCTGCGCCGCGCCCGGCTTGTCGACGATGCAAATCTTGGTGCTTTGCAGCGGTTCCGGCTCAGGCACTTCACTGGCCGCCACCGTACCCGGTGCCCACCCCTTGAATGCCTTCTCCAACTTCTGCGTCGCTTCCTCGAGAGTAATATCGCCCACCATCACGACGGCGGCATTGTTCGGATAGAAGTTGTTCTCGTAAAACGTGACCAGATCGTCGCGCGTGATGGCGTTGACCGACTGTTCGGTACCATGGCCGGTGTATGGCTGGCCATACGGATGATCCGGCCCATACAGTTTGCGCAGAAAGGTTTTGAACGCCGCGGTGAACGGCTGCTTCGATTCCTGCTGAATCCGTCCGAGGTAATTCTCCCGTAACCGTTCCAGCTCATCCTCGGGGAACGTCGGATTCAAAACAACGTCGGACATCAACTCCAACCCGGCGTCCAAATTCTTCTTCAGAATATTGAGCGACACGGTCGTGCCGTCGAATGTGCTGTTGGTGCCCAGATTCGCACCCAAACGCTGAACCTCGTCATTGATCTCCAACACGGTGCGATTCTTGGTGCCTTCATTGAGCATGTCGGCGGCCATCGAGGCGACACCGGGACGGTCAACCGGATCGGCCGCCCAGCCGCTCTTCAATTCCATCGTCGTCTGCACCAGCGGCAGCGAGTGATCTTCAACCACCAGCAGTTCCAGACCATTGGACAATTCGGCGCGCTGAATGCTCGGCGGATCAAACGACGGTTCCGGGCCTTCGGCCGGTTTGGTCGCGCGATCGACCTCGACATCCATTGCCATCACTTCGCCACGCGGCATGATGTGCAAGACGGCACGATTGTCGAGATTGATATACTTGCGCGCATAGCTGTTCACACTTTCGACCGTGGCGTTCGAATAACGATCCATATCCCACTGGAACATGTCGGGCTCACCCAGGAAGACATTGTATCCATTGAGCCGATCGGCGATGCCGCCGAATCCACCGACACGCTGCAAACCGCGCACGAAGTTTGTCTCCCAATTGGTGCGCGCACGAACCAGTTCATCCTGCGTGATACCGGTCTTGAGCACCTCGGTCAGAATGCGATCGACTTCCTGTTCGATTTCCTCCAGTGTGTAACCGTCTTTTGCGGTCACCTGGATATTGAAGGTGCTGCTCAGTTCGCCCGACGATTGATACGCACTGACATCCTGCGCCATCTTCTTGTCATAGACCAATTCCTTGTAGAGGCGCGAGGTCTTGCCGCTGGCGAGGACATTGGCAAACAAATCGAAATCGGCGTCACCGGGTTTGTAGTAGCCGGGTGTATGCCAGGCGTAATACAAACGCGGCAGTTTCACATTGTCTTCGGCCTTGGCACGGCGTTCGCCTTCCATCTCCGGAATCCAGTCAGTCATACGGTCGACCATTGGACCGGCGGGAATCGGGCCGAAATACTTTTCGACCAGCTCCTTCGCCTGCGCCGGATCGAAATCACCGGCAATACACAGGCTGGCGTTGGCCGGATGGTAATACTGCTTAAAGAAGTTCTGCACGTCGTCCATCGACGCCGCCGACAGATCGTCCATGCTGCCGATCACCGTCCACGAATAGGGATGGTTATCGGGATACAATAGCGGCTTCATCAGTTCGTATGACTTGCCATACGGCTGGTTGTCAACACCCTGACGGCGCTCGTTTTTGACCACGTCGCGCTGGTTGTCGAGTTTCTCCTGGGTCATCGCCGGCAGGAGATACCCCATGCGGTCGGCTTCCAGCCAAATCGCCAGTTCGAGGTAATTGCTCGGGACGTTCTCCCAGTAATTCGTGCGATCCTGTGTCGTGGAGCCGTTGACCGCACCGCCGACTTTCTCCAGCGGTGCAAAATAGTCGGCGTCATGATTCTCCGATCCCTGGAACATCATGTGCTCGAAGAGATGCGCGAACCCGGTGCGTCCCTTCTCTTCGTTTTTTGAGCCGACATAGTACCACACGTTGACCGCCACCATCGGAATCGAATGATCCTCGTACAGAATCACATCGAGCCCGTTCGGCAACTCATACTGTTCGTACTCGATCGGCGGCAACTCCTGCGCCGATGCGAGTGGCATCGCCAGCGCAATGGCCAACACCGCCACTGCACAGCCGACGAAATGCGTCGTTCTCATGCGTCCATCCTCCCTCTGGTTAACTCTGTTACTCACACATCCATCTATTTGCGCTTAGATTTGCTCGGGATCCTTGACTCTGGCCGTCTGCTCGGCAGCTTGATCCTTCCAATATTCCAGAATGTATTCCCATGCCTCTTTGGCGGTTTCGCAGTAATGAAACAGCTCGATGTCTTCGGGATCAATCGTCCCTTCCAATACGAATCGCTCGAAGTCGACAATCCCGTTCCAGAATTCGCGCCCCATCAGCACAATCGGCAACCGGTCGACTTTGCGCGTTTGCACCAGCGTCAGCGCCTCGAACAGCTCGTCCATCGTGCCGTAGCCGCCGGGGAAGGCGACCAATGCCTTGGCACGCAGCATGAAGTGCATTTTGCGGATGGCGAAATAGTGGAATTGGAAGCATAAATCCGGCGTGATGTATGGGTTTGGCGCCTGTTCCAGCGGGAGGGTGATGTTCAAGCCGATGCTCTTGGCTCCCGCTTCGTACGCGCCCCGGTTGGCGGCCTCCATCACCCCCGGGCCGCCGCCCGTCACAACGACAAACTCATTACCGTTGCCCCCTTGGCCGTATTCCGAGACCAGGCGCCCAAACTCGCGCGCTTCCTGATAATACTTGGATTTACCCAGAATGTTGCGTGCAATCTTCAGGCGAAGCGCCAGATCGGTATTCTCGGGGGACTTTTCGACCGCCTTTTCGAGATCGTCCACCTGAATCTGCGCAATTTCCGGCGCGATGATTCGCGTCCCGCCAAAGACAACAATGGTCGAATTGATATCATGCTCCATGAGAGTCAGCTCGGGTTTGAGCAGTTCCAACTGGAGTCGCACCGGCCGCAGGTCAGGCCGATTCAAAAAGTCAATATCTTCGTACGCCTTGACGTACGACGGCGCTTTATGCCACCACTCACCGTTTGGCTCTTTCACGTTATCATCAGACATGCATAGCCTCTCTTATCCACCAGTCGTGCTCACAACCGTGACGTCTGTATACTCCGTTAGAGTTCGACTTCCTCTCCGAACTGCGGAATGACAGTATGGAAACCGCGTTCCGTCTGTAAACGTTCCGCCATCGCCGCCGCCGGTCCCGGTTCGCCGTGTGTCACAAACGTTGTCTCCGGTGGGTTCGTGATGGCCGACACCCAGCGCATCAGCTCATTGTAATCGGCGTGAGCGGACAATCCGGAGAAGGAAATCACCTCGGCTTTGACCTCGTGATTGCGTCCGTGAAAGCGAATGGTGCGCTTGCCTTCAACCAAATCGCGGCCACGTGTCCCCTCCGCCTGAAATCCGGCCAGCGCGATAATGTTGCTGCCGTCATCCATCCGGTGAGCGAGGTGGTGCAGAATACGCCCGCCCGTCAGCATTCCACTCGATGAAATGATCACGCGCGGACCGTTGAGTTCATTAATCGATTGCGACGATGCCTTGGTACGGTGGTAGGTGATGTTGTCTCCGTGGAACAGGCAGCGGGAGCCGTTTCCATCTCCGACCTCAACCCGATGCAGACGGGGGAAGTCGCGGAAGATCTCGGTCGCGTCGATCGCCATCGGGCTGTCAACGTGGATCGGAATGGTCGGAATGTCGCCGCGCGTTTCGAGTTGTTTCAGCATGTGCACCAACTGCTGCGAACGGCCAACGGCAAACGCCGGTATGAGCAGCACCGAACCGGTGTCAACAATCCGTCGGACCGCCTCAGCGAGTGCATCGTAGGGATCAGCGTCGTCGTGTAAACGGTCCCCGTAGGTCGATTCGATAACGAGGTAATCACACTCGTTTGGCGACTGCGGGTCGGGCACCATCGGCATGTCGTAACGACCGATGTCGCCGCTGAACAGAATGCGACGACTCTGGTCGCCGTCACTGACTGTCAACACCACCGAACAGGCACCTAAGATGTGTCCCGATAGCCGATATTCGAACGACATCTTCGGTGACAACTTGACTGTCTTTCCCGGGCGAGATGACTTGAAAAGCCTGAGCACTTCTTTCACATCGTCATCGGTGAACAACGGGAGCGCCGGCTTGTGGCGGGTGGCCCGCTTTTTGTTCAGGAAGTAGGCGTCTTCCTGTTGCAAGTGGGCCGCATCTTCCAATAAAATCTCGGCGAGGCGTTTGGTCGGCGCCGAGCAGTGGATCGTCCCACGGAAGCCCTGATTGTACAGGCGCGGCAGATAGCCAATATGGTCGGTGTGAGCATGGGTCAGGACGATGTGCTGCAGCGACCGCGCATCGAATTCAGGCGGCTCCCAATTCCGCAGCCGCAGCTCCTTGAGCCCCTGGAATAGGCCGCAGTCGATCAGGACCGTCTCGTGCCCGGCGCGAACCAGGTATTTCGACCCCGTAACCGTTTGTGCGGCACCATGGAAGGTCAGTGACACCATGCAGAAACACCAACGGGGTGCACCCGGACGGCCACCCCGCGAACCCGTGAAGATACCAATCGATCTGACCGTCTGCCAGCGGTTTATCGGGAGGGGACGGTGCCCCATGGCGTGACGTGGGTGTACGGCGTGCCCCTGCCGCCCCTTGGTCAGTGGCTCGTTGGTTGACTCCTATATCGGGGATGTTTGCGCCAATCTTCTCATCACACCGAAACATCATCACACGAGACGACAAGCAAGTTCGTGCCACCACTGACGAATGTCAGTGGCACCCAAACGATATCGATCCTTCACAAGCCGTCCTGTCAACAATTCTCACCCCCCACACCAACCCCTTGCCAAGATGGGATATTCCCTTATCATGTGACAGGAGGCACAATCTTGTACCCCGAGAACCGATCCGCAGGAGAGGTTACCACCATGTATTCTACATTCAAAATGTCAGGTTTAGCGGCAGCCGCGATGTTGGTGGCGCTCTGTCTCACCGTCACCGCCTGGTCGCAACCACCCGCCACCTATGACCTCCGCGATGTCGGCGGAGTCAACTATGTCACCAGTGTGAAATCGCAATCCGGCGGCACCTGTTGGACACACGGCGCCATGGCCGCGATGGAAGGCAATTTGCTCATGACCGGCATCTGGTCCGGCAGCGGCGAAGTGGGTGAACCGAATCTCGCCGAGTACCATCTCGATTGGTGGAACGGATTCAATGAACACAACAACGACGACACCGATCCCCCCACCGGCGGCGGACTGGTGGTGCATAACGGCGGCGACTACCGTGTGACTTCAGCCTACCTGTCGCGCGGCGAGGGTGCCGTCCGTGACATCGACGGGCAGTCGTACAGTACACCGCCCTTGCGCAACGATGCCAGCTATCACAAGTTCTATGCACGGACGATCGAATGGCTGACCCTCGGCACCGGCCTGGACAACATCGATGCGATCAAGAATCAGATCATGACGCATGGCGTGATCGGCACCTGCATGTATTACAGCAGTTCATTGATCTCGAATTACGTTCATTATCAGCCCCCTACGGACCCCCATGACCCGAATCACGCCATCGCCATTGTCGGTTGGGATGACACCAAAGTCACCCAGGCGCCGCAACCGGGTGCGTGGTTGTGCAAGAACAGTTGGGGGTCGGGATGGGGATTCAGCGGCTACTTCTGGATTTCGTACTACGACAAACACTGCGGCCGGCATCCGGAAATGGGCGCGGTTGTCCTGCGCGACGTCGAGCCGCTCGCCTACGACAAAATCTACTACTACGATTATCACGGCTGGCGCGACACGAAAGCAGATGTCTCCAAAGCGTTCAATCTGTTTCGCCGGGCTGACCTTACCGGGATTTACGAGATCATGGAAGCGGTCAATTTCTATACCGCTGCTGACAACGTCAGTTACACCGTACGCGTCTACGAACAGTTTGCCGACGGCGAATTGCAAAACGAATTGGCCACCGAAACGGGGACGCTGGCGTACCAGGGTCTCCATACGGTCACACTCAGCACCCCGGTGGCGCTGAACGGAATTAGCCGTTTTGCCGTCTGTCTCGAATTGTCGGATGGCGGCCAGCCGTTTGACCGCACATCAGAAGTACCGGTGCTGCTGGGAGCAAAGTACCTGACGATCGTCGAATCCTCGGCCGGATCCAATGAGAGCTACTATCATGATGGGCTGTCATGGAAAGACTTCTATGATGACGAATCGATCCTTTATCCCGGCACGGCGAACTTCTGCATCAAGGCGCTTACGACGCTGAATCCGTGTGATTGCTCCAGCCAGTGTGATCTGCACGAAGATGGATTCCTCGACAGCGTCGATCTCAACCGCTTGATTGACGTTTTGTTCTTCAATGGCAGTGACATGCACGATCCGACGTGCCCGATCACACGAAGCGACTTCGACGGCAACGGGATCGCGGATGCCAGCGATTTGAATCAATTGATCAACTGTCTGTATTTCGAAGGTCCGATGCCGATGGACCCGTGCAACCCATAGGCTCAACGCTGTATCGGATACGTAAACTCAACAGGGGTACGTATACCTCACGGTCACGAACGTTATCGCAATTGTCAGAAGAACTGTCCGATTCCAGCGTGCCGTCATGCGCCCTCGCGTGACGGCTATCTTCCCTACCGACAAGGCGTCACCCGAGAGCGGGTGATGCCACATACGAAGTGACAATCGCATGGCCGTCCCGCTTGCGGTGAGCATGGTCGAACGGGCCATGCCGCACGGGCACTTCGGCTTACTCAGTGTAAACGAGGCGCCCGTGCTACATCGCCCGGCCAATCGGAAGACAATTCTGATAATCGCTCTAACAGGGTGCGGAAAAATCCACGAGTCGACGCAATCTCCTCGATGTCATCCCGAGTCTGCCTGAGGCGGACTCAGCATGACACGGTTGGGGTTTCAGGGCCGCAGTCCGTTTTTCAGCACCCTGCTATAGCAATTGTCATAAATCCTTTCCGTTTGGATCAGGGTGCCACGGGCCTCAAGGGGCGTGCGTCCGCGTCTGCACAATCCCCCGTCCATGGGCCTCAAGGGGCGTGTTGAAAAGCCTGCTGACTATCATCACCTCAGACTGGGGAGGGCGAGGCTCCCGCCGAGCCGCCGTGTGGAACATGCCGTTGCGGCTCGGCGGGAGCCTCGCCCTCCCGAAGGCTGTGATTCTCGGGGGTTTTGTAACACGCCCCTCAAGGCCCGTGGCACCCTGATGTCATCACGATACACACGGTGCC
>CAYTTY010000018.1:0-67368 GCA_964440935.1 uncultured Ignavibacteria bacterium
CCCTCAACACAAAAACCGAATTATGACACAGCCTCTTTCGCGGGAATGACAGCGAGGGTCCCAGACAGCCCACTGGATTGCCGTCGCAAACGGAAATTACTTATGACAATCGCTCTATAGGAATTGAAAGAACGCGTCATCGGGTTGATGGACGCAGGATACCACCTCGGCCCTCGTCTCACCGGATTCGTCCGGCGCATTGTCCGCACAAATCTTCAGGGTGTTACCTCTCGTGGAAACGACCGACGGTCCCTACCCTGGCCAACTACTAGTTGGCGTCGGCACAACCTGGCGAGTGCACGTGCGAGAAATGGGCAATCGGGGTGGTGCCTGTAGTCGACGGCTACTCGCTGGCTGAAGATGTAGAGGATTCCTTACTTGGCGAGTCTCCATGATGCACGTAATGGGCAAGTTGAAGACGCGTGTGAAGGGCAAGTGTTTCGAGGATGTTGTGAACGTGGCTTTTAACTGTATGAACAGCGATGAATAACTGCTTCGCGATTTCCTTGTTGCTGTGTCCCTGCGCGATCAGGCGGATCACATCCTGCTCGCGCGTGGTCAAGCGGACGGAATTGATGATCTTTTCCGGACTCCCACTTTGGAGGGCGTGTTCGACGATTTGAGAGAATAGCGATCCTGTTAACGGGGGCGGGAGCACTTTGGTTCCCTTGGCGACAGTGCGGATGGTGTTCAGGATGTCCTAAAGACTGGCGTCCTTAAGGATGAAACCGGAGACCCCCGCTTTGACGAATTCCGCAACTTCGGCATGCGCGGGGATCAGATCCATCACGATCACTTCGGTTTTTGGGAACTCCTTGCGCATGGCTTGGACGATCTTAATGCTGTCTATGTTCCGCAAGCCCAGATCGAGGAGTACGATGTGCGGTTTGAGCAACCGGGCCTTTTTTAGCGCGTCGCCATGCGTGCCGCTGGCCGAAACCGCCTTGATGTCCGGTTGTTCATTCAGTATTGCCGTCGCGCCCTCGCGCAGCAGGCGGTTGTCCTCAACAAGCAACACTCGGATTGTCGCCATGACAGCCTACCTCCACCGATTCACAAAACAGCATCTGAGTACACTGTACCATCAGAATGGTTACCGTTCCGGCGGCTCATCCATAGACCCCGCAAATTACTGGGCACCAGGTTAGAAATCAAGGCCGGGGAAATTCTGTGACCACGCATTGCGTCTTGAGAATTCTCCGTAGCGACCTACTTCCGGGACACGACACTAGCGCAACACCGTTTCGGGCACAATTGGGCCCAAAGGATCATCAACTGCCGGAACCAGGGAGCGGTTTTCTACGTCTTGAAAGCGATCACCAAGAAATCGGCAGGTGTCGTACCGGCATTCTCGACAGCATGTTCATCGGCGCTATGCCAGTGAGCACTGCCGGCCTCGAACGATGTTGTCACAGTATCCATCTGATCGGAGACATAGGCTATGTCATACGATGAGAGAGTGTATATCAGCCGATTGGCGCCCTGATGCAAAGGTTGCGATTCGCCGACTGGAATCGATACCTTGCTGAGACGTACGTGATCGTTCTCAAAGACAACATCAGTGTGCGCGGTATCGACCACGGCCGCGTCTTGAGCAAACGCACGGTCTCCGACGTCGGGCAGAGGTGTTGCCTTGCGGGACACCACCAAAAATCGGGCGGCTGAAGTGCCCGTGTTCTTCGCAGCGTGGGGCCCCGCTTCATGCCAATGCGCATCACCGGTTCGCCACGACACCTTGGACGTTTCGCCTGCTTCGGTCCAATTGATGGTATAGTCTGAAAGCGAATACACCAAGCGCGGCTCGCCTTGATGCAATGGGAGTTCCTTGCTCGGCTCCAGTTCAAAGAGCACAGCACGAACATAATCGTTCTCAAACACTATGCTCGCATGTTCAGAGTCGGAAACGATATTCTCAACCACTTCCTGCTGTTTCTGTCCGCATCCGGTCGAGATTGTCAGTAGGATCAGAAAACTCACATAAGCCACAGACGTCTTCATTCGGCTTTCCTCTCTGGTTGTTGCCATTCAAACGCGCCGCACCTTTGATTTCTTTGAGGCTTCAATCCCGGCGCAAGATACGCGCTATCTCTTGACCAGCGTCTTCCCGCAGCACAGCAGCGTACAGGTTTCGCTGCTCCTGCAGCAATCATCGTCGTCCTGCCCGACGTCTCGGCATTCCTTGACGACTTTCAGTTGAAGTCCGCAATCGGGACACTCGTAGACCTCGTCCAGCCTCAGTTCGTGACATGTAGACATCGGGTTCTCCTTTCACATCAATCGCCTCAGTGAATTTCTTTGGTTCTGCTCCTCGAATTTACGACACAAACTCTCCCAAAATAAGAGGAAGTTGGGAGACTCGCGATAATGACGAATCTCCCGATCGTCAACCACCCTACAAGACGCGGAACGGCACTTGTAATCGAAGAGCGACATTCCGTCCCATCGATAACGCGTATCCCTTGTACGTATCAAGGAAATCCACGTACCCTTCATCCAGCGCGTTCTCGACCTCAAGATTGACCAATATCGGCTGTCGATCGATGTTGAACATCGCGCCGAGTGAGAGATTCAAAATCGTGTATGCGTCCGTGCTGGCCGTTCCGAATGGGATATTGTCAAACTGTGAGAGCGGCTCGTAGGTACCGGCGGACTCTTTGTCCATCGCGTGCTTGACCTGTACCTCAACAAATGGGCTGTTGATAGCGCGACTGCCGGGCAGGCTCACGCGCACCCCGCCTGTGATCCGGTCGGCGGGCATCAGCGGTAGCTCTTCACCCGTCTCCTCGTTGTCGCTGGCGGTTCCGGCATAGGTGGCACTGAGCCGGAGCCACGGTAGAACTTCGAACTCTCCGGAGAATTCAATGCCGGTGATGGTTCCGTCGGTTTGGCCTGCCCGAAGAATCGGTAGCGTGGCAGAGCCAATGGTGGTGTCGTGTCCCACGTTGCGCAGGAAGATGTAGTTGTCAATCCGATTGCGATACACGGTAGCCCGAATCAGGGCAATGTCTGTCTGGAGCCGCAGGCCGGCATCAATACTGTAACTCCGTTCCGGGTCGAGGTATGGGTCACCAACTTGAAAGGCCTGTACGCCGCCGTGAATACCGTTCGCGTGCAGTTCGAATAGATCGGGCGCGCGGAAGCCGACCGCCAAATTCGACGCAGCGGTCAAGTAGTCGGTGAGGCGATAGCTAAGCCCGGCGGATCCCGACAGAACTGTGTAGTCCTGGGTCAGAACGTCCTCCGTTTCACCAGCCGCCGTATCCGGCAGACGCATCACAGGATTGGATTCAGCTTCGTGTTCGCGGTAATCGAACCTGAGGCCGCTGTTGAGTGTGACGTGCTTCCTCGTATATTCCTCGAAAGCGTAGACACCAATCCCCAAGATGTCAGCGTTTGGCAACAACCCAGACGCCCGGGTCTCCTGGTCCTGGATGTTCAGATCGACACCCGCCGTACCACTCAGATTCGCTACATTGCTATGCGCGAGGTCCATTCTAACGGCATAGACCGATCGTATCATATCAACCGTCCACTCGGGATCCTCTTCGAAACCGGAACCCGGTTGCGCCTGGCGGACATTGCGCTGAAAGCTGAACGTGGGTTTCAAAACAAATTGGGAACCGAGGAGTAGATTACCTTTTAGTTTCAGATTATCATTCTCCAGATTCTGACCGATTGGATTGCCATTGCTAAGTAGGTAGTTTTGTTCACTATCGTACCGATCGTAGACGGCCCAGATATTGCCGAACGGGGCGGATGCGCCGACCATGGCGTACCCTGAGATTTGGTCAAAGTTCGTGTACGGAAGCTCCCCGGTGAACTTCGGTGCTCCTGGTTGGCCGGTTTCGGCGAATGTCGCCGCTTCGGGTGTCGAGAAATTGTCGGCGCGCCGCGTGGTCAGGCCGGCACGATAGCCGAGTTGGCCGGACGCTCCCTCGATTTCGAACGTCCCGGCTCGCTCGGCGTTGTTAGAAAAATACTGCCCCTTAACCGCGCCGGAGAGGTAAGACGTTCCCTGCTGACTGCTCGGTAGTGTTTTGGTGATGACATTTGCTGCACCCCCCAGCGCGTCGGAGCCATACAAAATGCTGGCGGCGCCCTGGATCACCTCGACTCGTTCAGCCGAAGTCAGATCCATTACTGGCTGATGGCGGTTCGAGAACTGATAATGTTGCATTGGCACTCCATCCTTCATGACGCGGATGCGATTGCCGCTCAGTCCCCGTATGACGGGCTTGCCCGCTTGTGGCCCGGTGCTGATGTTTGATACTCCCGGAAGGTTCTCCAGCACCTTGCCTAAAGCTGCCGTTTCGTTGGCGGCCAGATCTTCGCCTGACACGACTTGAATATCCTGCGGTGTTAGAAGTGGGTTCACTGCTGTCGGAGTACCCGTCACTGTGATTTGCCCAAGCTCTACCGCCTTTTGCCTGAGTTCTATTGTGACTGGTTTGCCATCGAGCTGAGAAGAGAGAACTTTGAGTGTTGCGGACACATAACCGATATGTCGTATCTTTATACGGATGTCAAAATTGGGTAGATTCTCAACTACGAAACGACCGTCCAAGTCAGTGCGTACGGTCCTATCAAGCGACGGGATGCTCACAGTGGCATTGCCAAGCGGTTGTCCGTCCTGATTGATGACAAAGCCTGTGATAGAGACTCTCTCTGTACTACCTGCGGGGGGTTGTGAAGCCAAAAGCAGTATGATGAGGAACATCAACAACCCGCCGGAACTCCTATAAGTGTTTGAAAACATGGCTACGCCTTTCCAGTTAAGGACGATTGCAAAGTACCCCTGCCAAGTGAGGTGCAATCAGTGGTCCACCGCGTCACCCGGGGCCTCACAGGACATGCCTCGAGACCAAAGTTGCCGGTTGCAGGGGCTATTACGACAGTAAGGTTATGAGAAGTCTGGCGGTGAGCGTCCGCAACAAATCAGAAGAGCCGCGACCGGCCCCCCAATCGCCTCAGCTGAGATGAAACGAGAGATGTGATCGTCGTGCCGTACTGGTTGCGGACTTATGAAGTCGGACGAAGAAAGGACCGTCCAAAGATGACAGGCCGCACAGTCGGTGGCCTGATCGTCAAGCTCGTAAGCGTCGAGGAGCCAGCTCCCAAGTGATTGGCCGTTGCCGATCGAGGATACATCGTGGCAGGCTACGTCAAGGCAAAGGTCGCATCTAACCAGATCATTATGGTTGTGAAAGCGGTCGATCTCGGTTATCACGAGCAAGAGCCACGCCGTGGTAAGCCATACGAAAGGGCGGGCCAGATTGGATTGACGTATGCAACTGAGGACCATCATTTCGCAACTTCCTTCGAAGTTAATCACAATAATCGCGGTGATGA
This sequence comes from uncultured Ignavibacteria bacterium, assembly GCA_964440935.1. GTDB lineage: Bacteria > Zixibacteria > MSB-5A5 > WJJR01 > WJJR01 > WJJR01. The sequence continues at coordinate 5,350 of CAYTTY010000018.1, forward strand.
AGGCAAGAGCAATCTACCGCTGTATCGTTGTCGACCTTCCGGGTAATGGCGGTAGTAGACATCGTTACATTTGGGCCACGATGCCGTGTAATTCATTGTGCCGCAACGAGAATACGGAGGGCGGCCCTCGCCATCACCAACACAACCAAAGTCCTTCGTCCCTCTCAGAAGATGAGCTCAGGGGAGCGATACACGAAGAAATGTCTCGTTCACCGCGTTCTGCTGGAAAAACCGTCGAAAAGAGCGATTTTCTGTCCGTATTTTAGCGTGCAGGTGTTCAACTCCGGTAGACCCAGGTTTGAGGAAGAGTCCCTGCAGAATGGATGAGAATCCGACTGCCTATCAGACAACAGGGAATCCCAATGCCATCAGCAACTCACACCAAAGATCGTAAGCGAGTCATCCGACGGGACCTCAAAGACTACACCTATCTCGGATGCCCATTGACCAAAAACCGGTCCCCCTGGTGTTTCCGTCTGTGTATTCCGACTGCCGCCGGAACCGGGTTGTGCGGCCGCGTGGCGCCCCACGGATTTAAAAGCCGGATCCAGCAGGGCATAGAGGATTACCGGAAGACACAGAACGACAAATCGAGCCTGCTTCGCAGTCTGTAGACGAATTGCCGGAAAGGGGCCCGTTTGCAAAGACCGGACCTCCCCGGCAGTGCCGTTTATTCATGAAGTGATGACCTGCCACACTCACCTCTGGGCGGTGTGTGTGGTTTTATTGCTCTCGACGTTGTACCGTCATTAATCTCTGCTTGAGCCTTACGAGCGCATCCTTCCTGGCCGCGATGCTCGACAAGGTGCCCTCGTAGGTGCCAATCTCGCGGAATCGCGGAAAGCTCAGTCCCGCTCTGGCGATCGAGTAACACAACGAAATGTTGAGGTAGTTGTAGAGCAGAATGACCGTCTGGACTAAGCTGGTCGGCACACGAACAAAACCAATCATGTTCGCAGTTCGCTCGTTGACAATGTAGCTTGTTCCCCGTACCCGTAGCTGATCAAGGTCGCGATCGCCAGAGTCCTCCATCAAGTTCAGCAAGCCATCCACATATCCTAATAGGATCTGATTGGTTCGCAGTCGTCCATTCAGGCTGAGATCGACTGCATAGACATAGTCCAGCAACGTTCCGCCATGAATCGTGATCACACCATCCCTTTCGCGTTCTGCGAGAAACAGGGGTGAGTAGTAAATCAATCGTCCGTTTCTCTTCATTGAGGGAACATCGAAGAAGGGGGCGACAATCGAGAGCGTCAGTGCGATGGACAGAAGTGGCAGCGGATACAGGCTTGTGGCAAATGCCAACCACGCCACCGCGGCGTTCAGCACAATCGCCGACGCGCCAATCGACAGTTGGATTGTCCGTTGCTGCCGCTTCGTTTTGGAATAGAAACGGTGCTCGTGGTCTTGCACAACTCGTTGCTCCTCGAGAACGCCATGGATGAAATCCGAAGCTCAGTACGTGGATACGATCCGACCGGACGCACGATCCACCTGATGTAGAATAGCGGATGAGATCACCAAAATCACGTTACGACTGCACCCAGTACAATCTCTGAGCCTCAACTAAATCAACATCTTGAGCAGTCAGAGCACGTATGTTGCTTGATGCCGCTGCCATCAGTCGTAGCTGCGCACGTGTGACGACCGTGGAAGAGTCTCGCGGGGGAGTGAGAATGTCTGACGAGTTGGCCAGCCGCAAGCACATCATACTCGGCGCCGGAGGCGCCATCGGTCAGGTCTTGGCGCGCGAATTGACTTCACAAGGTGAGCCGGTCAAGCTCGTGTCACGTCGACAGCACAACCTGTCCGGAGCCGAATCGGCTCAAGCTGATCTGCAGGATCGGCAGCAGACAATTGATGCCATCGAGCCGAATGCGATCGTCTATTTGTTGGCGGGGTTGCCCTATCGCGCCGACGTTTGGCAGACAATGTGGCCTACAGTGATGGCAAACGTCATTGCTGGCTGTAAAACCAAAGACGCGCGTCTGATTTTCTTCGATAACATCTACATGTACGGCCGCGTGGAGGGCGCCATTACCGAAGATGCGCCTGTCAATCCCTGCAGCAAGAAAGGCGAGGTACGAGCCCGGATCGCCGAGGACCTGCTCAGCGAGGCACGGGCCGGTAATCTGTACGCCACGATTGCCCGCTCGGCCGATTTCTACGGTCCGTACGCAGACACAACAAGCATACCGTATCTGCTCATGATCAAGCGCCTGGTTGCAGGCAAAAGTGCGCAAGTTCTGGTCGATGCTGATCGCTTGCACTCCTATACATTTACCGGCGACTGCGGGAAGGCGCTCCATCGTCTGTCCTCGTCGGACGAGAACAACGGTACAGTCTGGCATCTGCCGACGGCCTGCCCGGCTCTGACAAGCAGGCAGTTCGTTGAGATCATCGCTCAGCAATTGAATGTGAAACCAAAGATCACGGTGTTGCGCAAATGGATGGTGAAGCTGGCCGGCCTTTTCGACTTACAGACTCGGGAACTCTACGAGATGCTCTACCAAAATGAGTACGACTACGAATTCGACTCAACCCGCTTCGAGTCTGCCTTCGACGTTCACCCAACACCTTACCCGGACGGGATCGCGGAAACGCTCAGGCACTTCAAACTGGTATCCTGAGAGACAATTGGCCATAGCCCGCGCGTAGTTCAAAACCTCGGCGAATATATCTCCGCTCCCAAGCGTGAACATTCACTTCGGATCAAAGTGCCACGAGCCTTCAGGAGCCTGTTGAAAATGTGCAAGAACTGATCATATCACGCACCGAGAAAGCGATCATCCGTAGGGGCGTACTGAGTACGCCCTGGCCCCGTAGCAGTTACGCGCAGAGGGCGTATTCAATACGCCCCTACGAAAGCACGTCTCCTGCATTGACACACGTTTTTCAACACACCCCTTCAGGCCCGTGGCACTCGAACTCAAGCATCCGACACGCGAGGTCGCCCCTAGTCCTCAATCAGATCGGAATTGTAACAATCCCTATGTGACATCACTCCGCATCACTGCTTTGCAGCGTCGTCGCCTCCGCATTCTTGACATACTTGTCGAACCACTCAAGTTGCTCCCAGAGCACATGCTCAACACTTTCTCGAGCGCGGTAGCCGTGATCCTCGTGTGGCAGCAGCACCAGCCGCGCCGTGCCGCCGGCGCCGCGTACAGCCTCGAAGAAAACCTCGGACTGAATCGTCAACGTGCCCGGGTTCGAGTCTTCTTTTCCGTGAATAATCAGAACCGGTTCATCGACTTGGTCGGCAAAGAAGGTCGGGGAGAGATCGATGTAGACATCTCTTGCCTCGAATAGCGATCGCCGTTCCGACTGAAAACCAAACGGCTGCATGGTTTTGTTGTGCGAACCGCTGCGCGCAATGCCGGCACGAAATAGATCGGTGTGCGCCAGCAGGTTGGCTACCATCAGTCCGCCGTGGCTGTGGCCAATGATACCGATCCGATCAGGATCGGTGATTCCCATTTCGACAGCTTTGGCCACTGCCGCCTCCGCGTCGGCCACCAATTGGGGAACGAAGGTGTCATAGACGGTTTCCGGATCGCCGATCATCGGCATTGCGGTTCGGTCCAACACGGCGTAGCCCTGTAGCAAATAGTAGAGATGGGAAGGACCATAGATACGCATGAAGCGCTGTTCCGATCCACTGACCTGTCCCGCCGTGGCGGCACCCGAATATTCGAGCGGATAGGCATAGACCACGGTCGGCAGCGGCTCACCTTCTTTGTAACCAGGTGGCAAATGCAAATGGAAACTCAAGGGCACCCCGTCATCGCGCTCATAGCGCACGATGCGCTTTTCGATCTGGCGCAACCGGGGTGTGGGATCCTCGAAGTTGGTGATCGGTTCACGTGTCAGGGCACGGGTGGCTTCGCCCTCAGGCGCTTCGATCGTCTCACCGATGGTGGCGAGATAGTAATTCGGCACATCGACAGCCGACTCGGAGCGTAACACGAGCTGGTCATTGTCACCACTAAATGCCACGAAATATTCATATCGGTCAGGATCGCAGCGGAACAGGCGCTCGGTCTCGCCCGTTTCCAATTCCCGCAGATCCAGAAACGGCCGGTCGCCCTCGTCGGTGGCCCCGCTGCCTCTGAAGTAGACCGCATTGCCCTTCTGGTGCATGACCCAACGGCCGTTCGGCAGCGGACGGTACACCGGATTGCCGGGATCGCCGTAGCGGTCGTCCTCATCGATTTCGAACCAGAGCCGCGATGTGCCTTCATCCACATCCAGAAGCCAGATGTAGAGTCGGCGGTTGATCCGCTCGCGTTGGGTGAGCATCAGCATGCCACCCTCTTCCCCCCACGCATTCCGCCAGGGGTAAATCCGATGTTCGGCACGGAAGATCTCCTCCGGTTCACCGGTGAACGGCGCATTCAAACGCATGAGCCGGTCGCGATGTTCGGCCTCGGCGACAGGATCGCCACCATCAAGTGCCTCGACCCAAAACAGGGTGTGCGGAGCGGTGGGGCGCCACGACACCGAACGTGGGCCCAGAGGCACACCATGAACCGGAACCGCATCAGCCAGTGGGAGAGACGCAATGGTTGCCACCATCTCACCGTCGTTGTCCCAGACTTCGACCTCGCTGCCGAAGCGCCACCAGGCCACCTCATGCGACCAGGGTTCTTTAAGCCGCTCAATGAGGAGATACTCACCGTCCGGAGAATACTGGGCCATGCTGTAAATGGCAGGCGGCCCGACGACTGTTGATTCACCGGTCTCCGGATCGAGGACGACCAACTCACAGGTGGTATAATACTCGAAGAGGGAATCGTCGTGAGCCGTTTCCAGCAGATTGCGTGCCTCGTAAGTCGAGCGGGCCGTGGCTCCGGCGCCTTCGGCAATCTCCGGACCCGCCGGGATCGGCGGAGGCGCGGGAGCCGGGCCGCGATCCGGGATGCGGCGTACGAGTAAGTGCTCCTGATCGGGCAGCCACTCCACTGCGCTGCCCATGAGAGGGTTCAGCGACAGGTTCTCGATCTCGGTCAGTTCGCCGTCCACGGAACCGACCCAAAGCCCGTAGTGATCAGCGTCTGAAACAGTCAGTGCAAAGCGCTGTCCGTCCACGGTCCAATCCACTCCCTGAACCTCGCTGCCCTCCGGCAACTCGAGCGGTATGGTGGTGCCATCTTCGACACGAACCAGGCGCGGCGACGTGCCCCCGTGGCTACCATGATAACCGTTGTTGGCAGGATTGACCCGCATGCCGGCCAGCTTGTGCATCGGTGCAGCCAACTCGGCGAGCGGAGGATACAAAATGGGATCAGCGAGGCCCAAGTGTTCGCCGTTTGGAGACGTCCACACCCATGGGAGCTGTGGTGCATGAAGTACCTTCATAATGTCGTCGGGCGGGGACTGCCATGTGGTTGTTGCCGGCAGGCCGTCGTCAGATTGCTGTGCGTTTGCTACCGGCACCAACGCGACGAACGTCAGCGTAAGTACGATCGCTGCGAGCACGGTTACCTTTTTCATTCCTGAACCTCCTGAGCGTCCCCATCCTATCACCTGGACGAAGATCTGCCCCTGTCCATAGCCGTTGATTAAGATTCCATTTCGATTCCTGTTCACAACACGGTTGCGTTCGTTTCACGTAAGCTCAAGGACAAGGTGAACTTGGTGATTCTGTAAGTCAAGTCACACACCGATGACAATGCATAGTCGTGCCATTAGATCGCTGTCGGTACGTGCTTGGAAGCCGAGAGGCTCACCCTACGATACTCTCGGCAATTGCAGGGTGATGAATTCGGACAGATTCGATGCTTGCAACTCTGAATTTCGGTCCTACCTTCACAATCATGAGAATACTACTTCCGTTAACGCTTTGTATTGTCTTAACCCTGAGCGGATTGTCCTCTGCCGGCGAAATCGCCTTAAGCTTCGATGACGCACCTCTCGGCAATGGCGCGTTTCTCACCGGCGCCGAGCGGACACAGATGCTGATCGACAAGCTCGATTCCCTCGGAATCGATGAAGTGGTCTTCTACTGCACAACCGAACGTCTCTACGGTCCGGCGCGTGAGAAGCGCTTGCGCGCATACGCCGCGGCCGGACACAAACTCGGAAACCATACCGAAACGCATCCGCGCCTGTCGACGGTCGGTGCGAATGCGTTTCTCGCCGATGTCGATCACGCGCACGACGATCTCGTCAACTTCGATGGGTTTGTGCCGTGGTTTCGATTCCCGATGCTCGATGAAGGCCAGAGCCGCCCGCTGCGCGATTCGATCCGCGCGGCATTAGCGGAGCGCGGATACGTCAACGGCTATGTCACGGTTGACAACTATGACTGGTACATCGACCGGCGGACGCGTCTCGCGGCAGACAGTGGACACATAGTCGATCTCGATGCGCTTCGCGGCTTCTATGTCGAAACACTCTGGAACGGGATTCTTCATTACGACAAGATCGCCCATGAGGTCCTGGGTCGCTCACCAAAGCACGTTCTGTTGTTGCACGAAAACGATCTCGCGGCACTCTTCATCGATTCTCTGGTGACACACATCCGCGCCAACGGCTGGTCGATCATCTCGCCAACCGAAGCCTATACCGATCCGATTGCCGATTCGTTGCCCGATGTCCTGATGAACAACCAAGGGCGTGTGGCGGCCATTGCGCGTGCGCGTGGAGTGGAGCCGCGCGCGTTGGTGCATCTGTCCGAGGATGTCGCCTATCTGGACAGTGCGCTCGTTCACCGTGGTATCCTTAAGCCATTTGATTAAGGGTGAACACTCCGTTCCAGTCCCACAAAGTGGCCCTTGAATGACCACCTCTGTGGCGGGTTGCTTTTAGGCTGTCAATATGGTCTCCCGGGAAGTACCCGGGCCGCCACTAAATGCAGGTCACCTAAGCCCATGTCCAACAATAGTTTATGTATTGGCTTGAGTGCTGGTCAACAAGTGTCAACCTGGTTGATCGAGCCTGGCGCAAGGAGCAAAACTCTCCATTTTATGTTTGCAAGTAAGTACTTGCTTGCGTACAATGGGTGCCATGAAGACGACCACAGCCCAATCGCCGAAACGCAAGCCAACCAGCGTACGCCAGACCGAAATCGTCACTGCAGCGATGCGCATTCTGGCCACCGATGGGGCGCGTCACTTCACGACGGAGCGTGTGGCGGCGGCCGTCGGTATTACCGGCGGGACGATCTTCCGGCACTTTCCCTCGATGGATGCGATCCTCGATGGCATTGTTGATCACATCGAAGAGATTCTGTTCGCCGATTTTCCTCCGGATGCTTCTGATCCGCTGGTGTCGTTGCGCCAGTTCTTTGAACAACGCGTGCGAGCGATCGCAGAGCATCCAGAGATGTCGCGTCTGTTGATGATTGAGAATCTCATTCCGCACTCGAAATCGCAGAAGCGCGAGAAGCGTCTCCATGAGTTCAAGCGCGTGTCCCAACGGTTTGTTCTGGAGTGCCTGGAGAAGGCAGCGCGAAGCGGCCAGATCGCAGCCGACGTGCGTCCACAAGACGGCACCCGGCTGGTGCTGGGCGCCATTCATGCGTTTGCCAACACGAGCGTACGGCGTCAGAATGAAACGGCATCGGATGAGTCGGTTCGACACACCTGGCGGTTACTGGAACGCGCGTTAACCAATAGCCATAACCGAGAACCTGAACAGTAAGGGCAGGAGGTCCGCATTTTATGAAGGAAGCAATCATGACACAACTCAGCCAGGACATGCACGTCGGTGACATCGTACGACAGTATCCCGCCACCGCGCGCGTCTTTGAACACTTGGACATCGATTACTGCTGCGGTGGCAAGATGCCGCTCGATGATGCCTGCGATCGGAAACAACTTGATGTTGAGCATGTGGTTACGCTGCTGGAGGAAGAGCGTCAGCGTGACGCGAACCAAGCGGATTCGGTCGATTTTGATACGATGACACTGACCGAGTTGGCTGATCACATCGAGAGCACTCATCACACCTATCTGCGCACCGAACTGCCGCGATTGCATGCCCTGACCAGGAAAGTTTTTGAGGTGCACGGCGGACGCGACGCGCGTCTGCGCAATGTGCATCTCACGCTGTGTGCGTTGGCTGAAGAGCTGACCAGCCATATGATGAAAGAAGAGAAGATTCTCTTTCCAATGATCCGGCAAATGGAATCCGGGGTGACGGATGCGGCGGCTCACTGCGGGACAATTGCCGCACCGATTCGGCAAATGGAACACGAGCACGATCAGGCCGGATCGGCGCTGGCTGACCTGCGGGATTTGACCGAGGGGTTCGCACCGCCCGACTGGGCCTGCAATACCTACCGGGCGATGCTCGATACGTTGGATACCTTCGAAAAGGACATGCATCAGCACATTCATAAAGAGAACAATGTTCTCTTTCCGCGCGCGATGCAGCTCGAACAGAGTAACTGATTGGGTGGACGTAAAACCGAGCGTTATGGTACAAACGAACGACACATTTCTGGAATTCGATCAGATGCATTCCGAGTTGGATGACATCTTTCTCCGGCATCAGGAAGAACTGTTTGCCGAGCGGCTCTCCGATGCCTCACAACTGCTGAATCGATTCGAACGTTTGCTTCTCCTGCACATGCGTCACGAGGAGCAACGATTATTACCGGCGTTCGAGGCACAACGATCGCAGCAGGATGCGCTACGGGGGTTGCCGGCCGAGGTGTATGTCCTCGAGCATAGGAAGATTCGCGGGCGGCTAACGGAACTCAAGCAGCGGCTGGAGGAACTCGGAGTGCAAAGGCAGCCATCGACGCGCGATCTCATCGCCCTGCTCGATCTGGAATGCGGATTCAAGCAATTGCTCGATCACCACAATCGTCGGGAGCACAATCTGCTCTATCCGGATTCGGACAAACTCATCTCCGAGGATGAGCGGACAGCCATGCTCGAGCAGTGCCGGACCGAGTGGACCGCGGCGCGCGGCCGATAGTGGGCAGCGACGTCCCGACACAGTGAACCGATCCTCGCAGAACAAACCACGTGACATGTTATCGTCATTATGTCATGTTGAGACTTCGACCAAACCGGAAGGATTCTGTCATGCGGATACTCGTACTCCTGTCGTGCTGGTGCCTGGTCCTGGCATCGTCCGTCCAGTCCCAATCACCTGATCGGTCGCCGGATACGGATACAATGGTTGTCGAATTAGACGTCACCATCGAAGTGCTCGGCGAACGCGTGACGCCGAATGGATCGCCGTTTCCATTCGAAAAAGAGCGCTTCAACCAGGTCCTGACGCAAAATGGATTCGGCCTCATCACGAAGGGCGTGTTCCTGGCGCAGGACATTCAGGCCGACGGCTTCAAACGCGATGACATCACGATTGTCATCGACGGCGAGCGCTACCACAGCGCCTGCCCGAACCGCATGGATTCACCGCTGGCCCGCAGCAATTCACTGGAAATGGATGCCATCGAACTCAACAAAACGTCATCGTCTTGTTGCAGCGGCATCGGCGGGTCAGTTGCCTATCGCAGACGGCCGGTGGGCGATTACGATCAGATCCGTACCGGTATCTCGCAGAGCGCCGGTGCGTCGGAATCATCCGATATCGGGTTTGCCGCTACCACACAACATCATCGTCTTGCCGGACGGTACGCCTTCGGATCGGATTACTCCGACGGCGATGGCCGGACGTTCGTGGATCGTTACGGCTACAGCGACGATGTCACGTATCGCCTCGCCGAAGCATCACTGACCGGTAGGCGGCAGGGGATCACCTACCGCGGCGACTTCACCTACACCGAAGATGTCATGTTCCCGTACCTGCGAATGGATGAACGGCGCAATCGTGTCTTTTCCGGTTCCGTGGCGTATCGGGGACACAAGCTCTACGCCAACCATACCGAGCACCTGATGGACAACGAGCTCCGGACAAGCCCCATGCGTATGGTCAACGATGCGATGAACACGACTGTCGGGATCACCGGACCGGGTTACGAAGCGTTCTATCGTCACTGGACCGTCGACAATGAGACCACCATGCCGACGGGAACGCTGACTAACAAGATGATGCCCGGGGTCAACCAGTTTGCCATGTCGGCATTCCATGAGATCAAGCATCGGCGATTGCGTTTTTGGGGACGCGCCGGCGTGTCGCGGTTCTCCATTGATGAGGAGCAGCGCGCAGCGTTCTACGCATCACTGTACGATGATCAATCCACATCACAGACGTTTCTCACGTGGGCGGCCGGTGCGGCTGTTCAGAAGGCGATTCTCCCTGATGTCACCGGTGTTGTGGCAGTCGACGCGGTGGCCGAACCCCCGACCGCACAGAGTCTTTACATCGCGCTGCAACGGCCAATGGGCAAACCGTGGTGGTCAGGGAATCCGGGGCTGCGCAATCCGATCCGGACCTCGCTGCGCGGAAACGTGGAATCACACGGTCTGAGGTTCGAAACGTCGGCGTCGTATGTGTGGAATTACGTCGATCTCGCGTCACAGACAGCGCAGGAACGAATCTATATGACATACGAGAACTTCGATGCCATCATCCTCGCGGCCAATCTCCGGGGCGACTGGCGATATCTTGACTTTGCCGCGGGATACACATGGGCCGAGCGTGAAGCCAGTAGCACACCGCTTACCGAGATTCCACCGTTCGCCCTCACCTACACGTTAACATCTCCACACATCGGTGACGGACACGTGTACTGGCGCCACACCTATAACGATGCCCAGACGCGAGTCGATCCCAGCCTGCGGGAAACAGCGACGACATCATGGCACCGCTTCGATGCCGGAATCAATTACGATCTGAATCCTGTTCGACTGAGTCTGGAGGTGGAAAACCTGTTCGATGAATTGTACACACAACATATGTCGTATCTGCGTGATCCCTTTGCATCGGGTGTTCGTGTCTACGAACCGGGACGGACCGTGAGAGTGAATCTCACATTCGATAGCATACAGATGTAGGACCGAACCGGTACGCCGGTCAGGGAGCGGTTACGACTAGATCCGGTCCGGGAAAAACCGGCGAATGTATGGTTTCATTTTGAGTGGGACGTCAAGCTGATCGACTTCTTCGACCGTTGTAATCTGTGTACGAATCTCGGATGTGCGAACCGATTGCGCCTTCACACCCCAATCCTTCTCAAACAGCAAGACGCGTCCCAATGCGACTAAGTCGACGCCGTCGTCAAGGACCCGCAGCGCCTGCGCCGGTGTTCGGATTTGGCCGACGCCAACGACGGGTACATCAACGGCCTGCTTAATGCGAAGGGTCGTGTGCTGTCCCGGTGACGGTTCCGGATACAGTCCTGCGCCGTACTCCCACGTGGAGACGTGAACGACATCGATACCGAGCGGGACAATCCGTCGCAGCAACTCGATCACATCGTTGGTGGTGTACCCGTCGGGCTCCGGCTCCTCCGGCGACACGCGATAGAAGATGGGATACTCAGATCCGACTTCGGTTCGGACCGCTTTGACAACGTCGGATGCGAATCGACAACGGTTATCCCAACTCTGGGTTCCGTACTCATCGTCACGTTTGTTCGTAAAGGCTGAAAAGAACTGTTGAAACAGATACGTATTCGCACCGTGCAGTTCGATCCCGTCGAAGCCTGCTCGTTGTGCGCGCTTGGCGGCCGTGGCAAACGCCGAAATAATGTCCTGAATCTGACCCGCCGTCATGGCGGTTGGCATTTCCGACGTACCGGTGCGATTCTGAACCGCTGATGGCGCCCACGGTGCATGGCCGGTAAATTCACTCTTGGCGGCATTGCCGCCATGGTGGATTTGCAGAATCGAGACTCCACCACTCGTGCGAATTGCCTCCGCACAGCGCGTCAATCCCGGTATCATGTCATCGGAGTGCGCCCCAATCTGGCCGGGGAAGGCGTGACCCGATGTGTGCACATAGCAGGCCGGTGACATGATTGTCCCGATACCACCAGCCGCACGCTGGGCGAGGTAAGCAATCTCCTCGTCGGATATCTCACCGTTCTCATGGCCCGCGGTTGTGGTCATTGGGGCCATGACCAGACGGTTGGGCAGACGGAGTCTCTTCGCAACCGCAACCGGTTCAACGAGACGGGAAATCTCGGCTGGTGTATTGTCAGGACAATTCATCTTAAGAAAGATAGCTTACCACTCGGGAGTGCAACAACCCAGATGGTGATGCGATTGTCGTATCACTGACAATTTCGATGGCGGAACCGATTCCGAGTGTCATAACATTCAATATGCCTGTCGCAATCGTACGTCCGAAGCTGGCAGACAAAGATACCATCCGCAGTCTGTTCATACAAACCATCCTCCACACGTTCGAACTCGAGGGAACTGCCGTCTCCCACGCGTCGGACATCGAGCGCGAGATCGACGAACAAATGAGCACCTTCCAGCGGGATTGGGACAGCGACGGCCGCGACGAGTATTTCCTCATCGCCCGAACGGGCGGCAGAGTCGTCGGGACGGCGGCCTATGGCCCTGCCAACGCAATCATTCGCGACAACCTCTCGGTCGACTTCGCCCACACACCGGAAATCAAAAGCGTCTATGTGCTTCCGGAGTACCAACGGCAGGGAATCGGAACCCAACTTGTCAATGCGATTCTGGCAGAACTCAGACGCGAGCACATCACCGACTTCTGTTTGGATTCCGGATACAAAAGCGCCCAACGATATTGGACCAACCGATTGGGCGAGCCCCAAGTAACACTCAGCGATTATTGGGGTACGGACGCACACCATATGATCTGGCGCTGTCGTGTTGGCGATGCCACCTGACGCGAATTCAGTTATCGTCGGGCGACGAACCGCACGCGCTCGGCTCTGTCATCGCGCAGAAACAATGTATCTCCCCGGTGTGAGAAAGCGGTGACCGCATCGAGCGCATCCAGCAATTCCGACTCCAATGTCACACCGGGCGGACACGCCATTTTCGTGGTGGCGATTGGTGATATGTTCATCCGTTCGGAGCCGTATTCCACCTGTCCACGAAAACGGTTGCACCCGGTATGGCCCACAACCCCGCTGTCGGTGGGGAGAATGCGCAGATACGGCTGGGGCTGACCCTGGTCGACAAGGACCACCTGATTGTCGAGACCGATGACATCCCAGACGGTGTATTCGAGCGTGATCGGGGGCGTTGGCGAGTCGCAGTTCAGATCCGGCCAAATCCCGCGGAGTCGATCGACAACAATCCGTTCCTCCAGTCCCTCACGATCAATGGCCGGCAGACTGTCAAGGTGACCATCAAACCAAATGAGGACAGTATCACGTGCTTCCGTAATGGCTTGGGCGTAGGCGGCCTCCAGAATCGCATTGTCACCCTGTTGCGCCACCGGGAAGTCGGTCTCGAAACGGCAATCCCAATACCGGCCGGCGTCGGCGACGTACACGTATCGGCCCGTCATGCGTAACGTATCAGAAAAAAAATCGACATTGGGGCTCTTCGCCAGTGTGTAATTGAGATCAGATTCAATGGGCTGGCCGAACTGATCAAGCATGCGTATATGTTCATCATCGACAATCACATACTTCTGGCGGAATTCTCCGCCCGTCAGCAGGAGATGACCCGTTTCCGGGTGACGTGTCCAGCGACCCCACTCGACGAACGCCTTGTCTATCCCATCGAGCGCCTCGCGATACACCTGTCGCATGAGAAAAAGACTGTCCGAACGAAACGTCACGGTGATCAGATTGCCGGGGCAGTCCGCACACGGAATCTCGCCGGAGAACGTGATTGGCGTTTTGAGTTGACCGGGAGTCGGATCAAACCTGCAAGCGGCAATGACACATGCAGCGATTAACAAACAGGTCATTTGGAGGATGAACAACCGTTGGTTCACGAGTGACCTCCTGTCACGGACTTCGTTACTCCTGTTTTTAACCTGCGATCGTTTGCTCGATATCTCGAGCCTGTGACCAATATATTCACCCGTAGAGGAACTGCCAATGAAGAGTGGGAGGTCGGGACAATTGTCCGAGTGTGCCAACACCACCGTGGCTGACACGCTATCACAGAACAGCATAGGCCGGCCTGTCCGAAGATATGCCATACACAAAGGAGAGATAAATGCTGAAACGATTGCCGCTCTTGCTCATCACGGTCATCATACCGATGATCTCGTCGGCTCTGGCGCAGAAGTTCGATGCACGTCTGACAGAGTTTGCCTATCCTTATCCCACGGATACCCTGCGCATCGACGAGGCCCAGCGGCAAACACTGGAAATGGTCTACATGGATGAGCAGGGGGTGTTGCCCAATGGCAAGACCGCCCTGCTTCTGCATGGAAAGAACTTTTCGGGAGCGTACTGGGAAACGACGATGAGAGCGTTGCTTGCCGATGGTTACCGGGTCGTCGTACCCGATCAGATCGGTTTTGGCAAGTCCACGAAACCGGAGTGTTTTCATTTCAGTTTTCATGCGCTCGCGACACACACCCGTGGGCTGCTGGATGATCTTGGAATTTCGTCGGTCAGTGTGGTCGGTCACTCCATGGGGGGGATGCTCGCCACCCGATTCGCCCTGATGTTTCCCGATAGGACCGAGAAGCTGATCTTAGTCAATCCGATTGGACTGGAAGACTGGAAGCGGACTGTTCCCTACGTGACCATTGCGGAGTGGCTCAAACAGGAAATGATGAAGACTCCGGAGGGGGTCAAAGACTACATGACAGAGAGCTATTTCGATGGCCAATGGAAGCCGGAATATGATCCACTGGTCGAGATTCAAGCCGGTTGGGCGCAGGGACCGGATTATGTCCGCACCGCCTGGGTGTCGGCGCTGACCTATGACATGATCTTCACACAGCCAGTTCTATACGAATTCGGCGATCTGGCAATGCCAACGCTGTTAATCATTGGCCAGCGCGACCGGACCGCCTTGGGCAAGAACCTGGTATCTGAAGATGTCGCCAAGACGCTGGGACAGTATCCCCAGTTGGGACGCCGCGCCGCTGATGCCATCCCCGATGCCGAACTGGTCGAGTTTGACAATGTGGGTCACATCCCCCAGTTTGAGGCGTTTGATCGGTATATCGCGGCCCTGAGGGGATTTCTGGAGAAGTAACACGCCGACCAGATCAGTCAAGACGCCGGAGTTTTGTGACGGTGTTCGCCATCAGTGCGGGTCGAATCAACCGACTCAAGTGTATTAACTGTCACTGGGCTGGCTGCCGGGACAGCAGCGATGACAGGCTGGCGAACGTCCAGACAGAGTATTTCTATGCGTGTGAACGGCGATAGACGATTAGAGAAGGCGTCTTGCCTGTCGCATCGCGTGCGGCGACATCTCTTTTTCGTCATCGCCTGTGGCTCTTTATCTCTGTGTTTCTGTTCAATAACCAACGCTGCCGCTGCGTTCACGTTGAGTGGGTACGTTCGCGACGCTGAAAGTAATGAAGAGCTGCTTGGTGCATCGATCTATGCCACAGATCTCCAGACCGGGACCAAGACAAACGATTACGGCTTCTACTCGCTGGCACTACCACCCGGTGAGTATGTGATCCGATACAGTTTTATGGGCTACGTGCCGGACGAGCGGACAGTCACGCTCAATGGCGATCTCCGTCTCGATGTGGCATTGACGCCAACATCGGTTGCATTGGATTCCATCGTTGTTACCGCCGACCGCGCCGATGCAAATGTCACCGAAGCCGAAATGGGGTCAATCCGCCTCAGCCCTGCGCAGACGCGTGATATTCCCGTCCTGATGGGAGAGCAGGACGTCCTTAAAACGATTCAACTGCTGCCGGGTGTGCAGGAGGCGGGGGAGGGAAACAGCGGGTTCCACGTGCGGGGCGGCGGTGTCGATCAAAACCTGATCCTGCTCGACGAAGCCACGATTTACAGCCCGTCTCATTTCCTCGGCTTTTTCTCGGTGTTCAATTCCGATGCGATCAAGGACGTCAAGCTGATCAAAGGGTCGGCCTCGGCCGAGTACGGCGGACGGCTGTCATCGGTACTCGATATTAAGATGAAGGAGGGCAACTCCAAGCACTTTCAGGGCAGCGCCGGCATCGGATTGGTGTCGTCTCGGATCAATCTCGAAGGTCCCATCCGGAAGGACAAAGGCGCGTACGTGGTAAGTGGCCGGCGTACCTACTTTGATCTCTTCCTCAACGCGTCGAGCGATGAGTCGATTCGCAAGACGTCGTTGTATTTCTATGACCTCAACGCCAAGGCCAACTATCACCTGGGGCCAAACGACCGTGTGTTTCTCTCCGGATACTTCGGCAAGGACGCCTTGGGATACAAAGGCCAGTTCGGTGTCGACTGGGGCAATACCACCGCGACGGCTCGCTGGAATCACATCTTTAACAGCCGCCTGTTCTTGAACACGTCGCTCGTGTACAGCAATTATGATTACACGATCGGCATCACCAATGGCGATGAACTGGTCAACATCCGCTCCGGCATCCGCGACTGGAATCTGAAAGCCGACTTCCAACGGTTCATCAATTCGCGCAATACGTTGAACTTTGGTGGTCAGACGGTACACCATACCTTTCTGCCGGGCAAAATCGAAGCCACCGAAAGTTCGATCAACGCCCTGCGGATCAAAGACAAGTACGCGTTGGAAAGCGCGGTCTATGTCAGCCACGAATGGAGCGTGTCACCGCGGCTGAAGCTTGACTACGGTCTGCGCTATTCGAGTTTTGCATTGCTCGGGCCGGGTGATACGTTCGCTTTTGACGATGATGGCAACGCGTTCGATACAACAGCCTACAGTGGTGGCGAGTTGATCACACACTACGGGCAGCTCGAACCGCGACTCACCACACGTTACCTCCTGAACGGTCACAGTTCCCTCAAAGCGTCGTTTACACGCAACGCCCAGTACCTGCACTTGCTGTCGGCATCGATCACCACGACCCCATTCGATCTCTGGCATCCCAGCACCACGAATATCAAACCGGGAATATCCGATCAGATTGTCGTCGGCTACTTTCGCGTCTTCAGCGACAGCAAATACGAAACCTCAGTCGAACTCTATTACAAGTGGTTGCGCAATCAGGTCGAATACAAAAACGGCGCCGACATCTTCTTCAACGAACTGGTCGAATCCGAATTGGTCTTTGGCACAGGCCGCGCGTACGGTGCCGAGGTCATGCTGAAGAAAACCCGCGGCCGTCTGACCGGTTGGTTGAGCTACACCTTGTCGCGTTCGGAAAAGAAGTTCAGTGCGATCAATGATGGCAACTGGTTTCCAGCCCGGCAGGACCGCATCCATGATCTGGAAATCGTCGGTCTCTACGAACTGAATGATTCATGGACGATGGGTGTGAGTTGGGTGTATTACACTGGCAATGCGGTGACGTTTCCGAGCGGGAAGTACATTGTCGATGGCCACATCGCCACGCTTTATACCGAGCGGAATGGCTACCGCATGCCGGCTTATCACCGACTCGATATCGGATTCACATGGCGGGGGAAACGGTCCAGTTGGAATCTCTCGTTATACAACGCCTACGGACGTCGCAACGCCTATGCCATCTATTTCGAAACGGTGGAGGATCAGTTCCCGGAGACACAGGCGGTACGGGTGGCGCTGTTTACGTTTTTCCCGTCAGTGACGTACACATTGGAGTTCTGAGGACAGGCATGCACACTTTCTTCGATACGCGTTTCGGCGCATCCTTGGCACGACTACTTCTCGTCGGGTTTGTTTGTCTGAGTGTTACGGGTTGCGAAGATGTGATCCAGGTCAACTTGAACTCTGCGGAACCGCGACCGGTGATCGAGGGCTTTATCACATTAGAACTTGAGGAACGTCCACCGCACTACGGAGTGTTCGTCGTTTCGCAAACGACTGACTTCTTTGTCCCCGACTCACCGACACTCGTGACTGATGCTGACATTACCATAAGCGATCAGTACGGATTCACTGCGTTCGGCGGATCAAATACGGAGTCGGGAGTCTATCGCTTCGACTACAGCAGTCCTGTCGATCCCGGCGATACCGTGTATGCCACGGTCGCTGTTCATGGGAAGGAGTATACGGCATTCTCGGTCGTGGCCGAACCGATCAGGATTGATTCGCTGACGTATGAGTACCAGGAAGGCGGCGGCATTGGACTGGATGAGGAAGAAGGCTATCGCCTGCACGTTCATTTCACCGATCAGCCGGAGTATGACGATTATCTCCGGTTGAAAGTTTACCGGAATGGACGTTCCATTGGTGATTATCACCTGTACGATGGGAAGTACTCCGATGGGAACGAGATTGATTATGACTATTTTTTTGATACATTCCAGCCGGGAGATCATGGCTACGTGGAATTGTGGTCCATGAGCGAAGCGCAGTACGACTACTTCCTCACGCTCAGCGAGGCGGTGGTGACCGAAGATGCTTCCGATTTCTTCGACATCACTCCCGCGAACCCCATCACCAATTGGAGCAACGACGCTCTGGGCTACTTTGGCGTCTATTATGTCCATGTTCAGCACTTCATCATCTTTGGGGATTCATCAGGAACAGAATGAGGGATTCGGTTCGCAGCAAAGCGTCAATGAGGGTATGGTCGTATGCATCTGGTTGATAGCAACCTCCTCATCCGCTTCCCCGAACGTGGCGATGAAGCGGCGCTGGTCCACTTTCACTGGCGCAACCGCGAGTTCTTTGTCCCGTCGGGTTCGGTCAATCCGGCGACCGATTTCGAGTCACACCGTTGGACCGCATACATTCGTCAAAGCACCAGCGATCGCACCAAGGGCACTGCCGTACGATTCCTGGTGTGTGATCGCAAATCAGACAAGACCATCATCATCGCCAAGATCAGCTACACACAGATCTTTCGCGGTCCGTTTCACGCGTGTTATCTCGGCTATGCGATGGCGGAAACGTATTGCGGCCGGGGTCTCATGACTCAGGCCTTACGCATGACCAACGACTACATGTTCCGCGAGCTGAACATCCACCGCATCATGGCCAACTACATGCCGGAGAATGTCGCGAGCGGACGCGTGTTAGAAAAGCTGGGGTTTGTCACGGAGGGGTTGGCCAAAGACTATCTCCGCATTAACGGTGAGTGGCGCGATCATGTTCTGACCAGCCTGACCAATGCCAATTGGACCGATCCACCAACCGATTGACCCGTCAATCCCGATTTCCGTGGTGGAATTGTCACGAATCCCCACCAAAATTCGAACAACGTATCGACTGGCTTGTTATGATGTAGTTCCGAGAGCGGACAACCAAGCAGGAAGGGAAGTGAATAGCCTATGAAGGTGACATTGAAGCAAATCGACGGTCTCGCCATGGCCGCCAAGGCCGATTCCAATCACTGGGTCACGATGGACGGCCCGGAACGACTGGGAGGACACGAGGCGGCAACGTCGCCGGTTCAATTGGTGCTGATGGGATTGGCCGGGTGCACGGGGATGGATGTGGTCAATATCCTGAAGAAACGGCGCATCACACTGACAGATTTCACGATCGAGGTGGAGGCTCAGCAGGCGGACGAGTATCCCAAAGTCTTCACCGAGATCCATTTGCGTTACCGTCTTAAAGGCGAAAATCTGCACGAAGCTGATGTGGAGAAGGCCATCGAACTGAGCGAGAACAAGTACTGCAGTGTGTTGGCGATGCTCAAGTCAACGGCGAAGGTGTCACATGAATACGAGATTCTCGCAGCCGAGATGACGGAGTAGGCGGAACCGGGGCAATCACATGAACGGAATTGTCTTTTTCAAAACACGCGACTTGGCGCAATTGAGAGAGTTTTATATTGAACGCATCGGTGCCACGGTCTGGCTTGACCAGGGCGACTGCCAGATCTTTCGGCATGGCAACTTTCTATTCGGCTTCTGCGATCGAGATGGTGTTGATACGTGCGGAATGCTGACGTTTTACTACGAATCACAAGACGACGTCGACACCATGTACACACAACTTCAGGACATCGCCACAACCGAACCGGTGCTTAACGAGAAATACAGCATCTACCAATTCTTTGCCGCCGATCCCGATGGGCGCACACTCGAATTCCAGTTCTTCAACCATCCGGTGCCCGAGCTGACATAGCTTCCGCACATGCTCGGGAGTCGTAGCATGGCCGTCTCGGTCATGCCACACAGGCGAGACGCCTGTGCTACATAACTCCACACTCTCGCAACAGGGTATACCCTTCCCTTAGCGTGGTTCTGCCCAAGGGACAGCACGCCAGTTGGAATCGTAACACCTACACACGCAAGTCGTTATGCGAGCCCCGCTGGGTCACCAGCGGGACAGTGCCCTCACATCTCGCTCAGTCTCTTCTCGAGGAGATGGTATTGGTCCGGGGGTGTGGCAATATAGAGGTTCGCGTAGTGGTGGCCGTCATCCTCACGACCGGTCGTGTCGAACCCACGCTCGTGCAGCATCTCCAACACGCCATTCCGCTCTTCATCATCGGCGAACCGTCGCTGCCGCAGAAAGACGCCCGGAATTTGCCCAAACTTGAAGCCGTGGCGTTCAAAACTCTCCCGTACGGGTTCGGTGTCGAACATGCGCAGAATCGTGACCACACACCAGCGTCCAACTTTGCCATTGATTTGAGTGCCCAACTCCGGGAGGAGCTTATTTAAGGTTGTTTCGGTCACGTATCCGATGGCGCCGGTGCTGATCATGAAGTTACTGGTCCGCACTAACTGGAGGTCGTCCTCGGAGAGCGTGCAATTGTCATCCTCCAAATCACGCGGGATGCCGCCGTCGAGAAGTCCGGCCTCGATGGCAAACCTGATCGCGGGCGCGGAACTGTCCATGCCGACACAGTTGATCGTCGCGGCTGTGCGTGATCCATTCAGCCATTCACGCATCGTCTTCGAGGCATCGTCGTAGCTCTGTGGCAGATCGTCTTTGACAAACCGCGTCATCTCGGCAAACGTCCGCCCAAACTTCACGCCGGCGGCTCCGATTCCATAAGAACAGCCGACATCGATCATCTGTATGGGTGCAGAATCACCATTGATCTCGCGCATAAGTTTCGCCGCCTCGGCGCAGTAAGGCCGGGCTTGGTCGGAGATCTCATATCCATGGTGGGTCATCAGTTTCAGATATGAATGGGGCGTTGGTGCTGTGTAGACATTATCGAAATTCGCTTTAACCTCATTGACATCTTCATAAGTCATTAGCAAGTGTCCTCCCTGTTTGTGATTGGCGCAACGAGACGAGAGCCCTTAACTTAAGCAATTAACGAGGAATCATCAAATCACAGACCGAAATAATGACGCCACGAACCCTAACTAGTTAACCGACAACGGCTTGCGCTACGTTTCGGGGCCGGACAAACGTTCCCGATGACCTCGCGATCACAAGATCAGGCCCCTTCCACCCCTTCCTTATCGGGATCTCAGAGTCTTGGACGCCGTGTGCAGACGTCCATGACGGCAGTGCTGTCAGGCACAGCCATCAAGTGTTCTACGGCAGCATCGACGATCCTTGTTGACTAAGGGGGACCGGATCAGCACTTTCTCGTACAAAGTAGGGGATGACCCTAATCCTCATTGAAGAATATCAGAAGCGGCCTCAAGGTTGCTAATCATAAGGAGATAGCCGTATGTCAGGGTTAAGCTATGTCAGCGAGTTGTACCACTCTGGGAGCAAGACATTTGACCAGGATTTGCTCAAGGGCCGCCGTCCGCCTAAGCGGTATCTCGACATGCACCAAGTCCGCGGGTATGCCGATTCGAAGGCGAGTGCCGGTCAAGGAGCCATATGGCGCGTCCAGGTCCCGACGCTGATTTGGACACGCGGCCAGGCAGCGGGAGCAATTCAGTACCACCCGGGCAACCCTGGGTGCAGCTACTTAATTGAAGGAGATTTTCTCCTGCGCCACGCCCAGTACCTCTCTGTGAAACGCGCGAATTAGTCAGGTTCAGCAGACTTCTGGCGCACCGTATCATGGCGGGACGCACCGCTCGCAAAGAATTCCGCGCCAGCAGGCTGAGTGATCGGAGTGGCATTGCGGTTAATTGTCCTGCTTGGGAACCCGGGCGACGAGTACAAAGACACACGCCACAATATTGCCTGGTGGGTCGGTGACATTCTCGCCGAACGCCGGCGATTGTGCTTTGCTCCTGAAGAGGACGCGATGCGTGCCGTCGGACGCCTCGGTGGGCAGCGGGTTTGCCTCTTCAAGCCGCTGACGTATATGAACTTATCAGGACACGCGGTGCGTCGGGCGTGTGACGAATTCGACTTGACCCCGGCCGACGTCTTGGCCGTTTCCGACGACATCGATTTGGCACTCGGTACGGTTCGCATTCGCGCCAAAGGCAGTAGCGGCGGCCACCGCGGCCTCGATTCGATATTTGAATCTCTTGCCACAGAACAAATTGCACGCTGCCGCTGCGGTGTTGGACCGGTACCGTCAGACACCGATCCGGCCGAGTTTGTTCTTGACCCCTTTTCTGCCGAGGAGTTTATTGTCGCCCGACAGATGGCAACAACTGCCGCCGATGCGGTAGAGTTGATTCTGGCCCGTGGCGTGGCTGTTGCCGCAAACAAGTATAACCGCAAACCTTCCGTGTCCGAACCCGCCCCCAATGGCTGTTCGGATACCCAACGACCGAGGGAGGATGAGTGAAGCTTTACGAAACAACGTTTATCTTGGATCCTGAGCTTAAGGACGATGGGTGGGAATCGGCGATCGCGAAGTATTCCGGCGTGATCAACCAAGCCGGTTCGATCAAGAACACGTACCGTTGGGGTCTCCGGCGCATGGCGTATGAGATTCTGAACCAGACTCATGGATACTATGTGCACATCATCCATGAGTCCGAATCGTCAATTCCAACGGAACTCGAACGTCAGTTCAAGCTCGATGAATCATGTCTGCGTTATCTGACCGTTGTGGCCGACAATCCCAAATATCTTGAAGAGCTCGACAAGGGCAGTGCACAGCAGGCCACCGAGCACGCATCGAGTGGATCCGGCAAGGAAGGCGGCAGCGAATCCGGCGGCCGCAGTGAATCGGACGAACCTGATGCCAGCAAACCCGAATCCGGCGGTCAACACGATGAAGCCACAGCAAGGGAGGAATCATGAGAGGCGGAGGACGCGGCGGCGGTCGTGGTGGTGGTGGTGGACGGTCACGGTTCTCGCGTGGCGGTCCTCGGGGACGCCGGTTCACCGAATTGAAGCTGCATGAAATCGATTATCGCAATGAACGGTTGCTGCGCAAATTCGTGACCGAACGTGGGAAGATTCTCCCCCGTCGCATCACCGGCGTTTCGGCGTTATACCAGCGCCGGGTCACCCGAGCCGTCAAACGGGCACGTCACTTGGCATTCCTGCCGTTTGTTGCCGAAACATTCAAATAGGGCGCCGGTGAACGCCGTTGCGTCGTTAGTGGGATTAACCGATGAAGATTATCTTACGAGATGATATCGACACTTTAGGGAAGTGCGGCGAAGTGGTCACGGTGAAGGACGGCTACGCCCGCAACTATCTCATTCCGCGGAACCTGGCGATTCCTGCCACTCCCGGAAACCTGCGTTCGATTGACGAAGTGAATCGCCAGAAGCAGTTCCGCGACCGGAAACGGATGCGAGAGGCCGAGCGGCTGAAACTGGCCATGGAAAAAGTCTCGCTGACGGCGGAAGTTCAGGTGGGCGAGGAAGACCGCATTTTCGGCTCCGTCACCTCGTCGCAAATCGCCGAATTGCTGAAGCAGCAAAATTTCCTCGTCGATCGTCGCGACATCCTCCTGGAGGAGCCAATTCGCTCTCTGGGTGTATACACAGTGGATGTGAAACTCGAACGCGATGTGATCGCCCAAGTGAAAGTGTGGGTTGTGAAGAAGGGAGATCAAGGGCAGGCCGCCTGATAGTCCTCCCGGGAGAGATAACATGGTTAAGGCGAAGATCAATGGGCTGGCGTTGGATGTGACGTCCAATTCCCCCGTCGTCGTACTGGCGCCGGAAGAGGGCGATTTGGTGCTCCCGATCTGGATCGGCCACTTCGAGGCGTGGGCCATCGCCATGGAATTATCGGGAGTGGCGTCGAAACGGCCATTGACCCACGATCTGCTCAATGGTGTGATCGGACGTTTGGGAGGATCCGTTGCCAAAATTGAGGTAACGGAACTTCGTGAGCAAACGTTCTATGCCAAGATCTTCGTCAATCGCAACGGCCAGACGCTCGAAATCGACGCGCGACCGTCCGATTCGATTGCCCTGGCCCTGAAGGCGAAGGCGCCGATCTTCGTGAACGAGGACCTTTTTCAGTCGCGCCCCCAGCAGGGTGAAGAGGGGCAGGAACAGTACGATCCCGAAGCGCTGAAAGAACGGTTGCGAAATCTGAATCCGGAAGATTTCGGCAAATACTCCCTCTGATCGATTTCAACAGTGCGACAGACGCAGTGCCGTCGACGAGTCAATACCACGCGATGCCATCCGCGGATCGGCTAATATCCGCGTCGCGACGGTTCCGTCGAAACGCTCATCGCCGTGCCTATGCGGCGGTCGGGATGGGTGTGTGCATCCTGTTGCTGGCATCCTCGGTTTGGGCGGCGATTCCCGGTGGGCGTGCGCTGAAAACGCGCGACCAGGTGTTACGGGAACGATTCGAAGCCGCCGTTGATCTGTACGTCGACGGGGAATACGCCGTCGCCGAACAAGAATTCCGCGACATCTCCTCGTCGGCGAGCTTGTCACGGCGCGGGCAGGAAGTCGCCGACTTCATGGTGGGCAAGTGCCTGTACGCCGGCGAGGCCTATGGAGTCTGTCGCAACTTCTTCGCGTACTACATCGACACACACCCCAACTCGCCCTACCTCGCAGCCGCATACATTATGATCGGTCACTGTGCGTTTCGATTGGGAGAGGATGTTACCGCCGTCAATGCGTACGTCGCGGCGCTCGGTGTGCGAGATGATGAGTATGAACCGGTCGCGCGGAAAAATCTCGAACCCCTGATCACGTGGTCGCTGTCTCAAACCGAACTGGAGATTCTCCTGACCTCGTTGGATGAGTCACCGGAATACGATTGGGTGCGACTGTGGATTGCCGATCGTTGGAGCGCGCAAGGACGAGAACGGCTGGCGAATGATATCTATGCCGAAATAACCACGCGCCATCCGTCATCGGAACCGGCAACACTAGCGAGTGCGAGACTTGGTAATGGTACATCCGTTGCTGAGCGAACCAAGCAATTCGTGATCGGCGTGTTGGGACCCATGTCCGGCGATTTTGAGGAGTTCGGGTACGATATCGTGCGTGGGGCACAACTGGCCGCCGCTCAATTTCCGGCAGGTGTTACCATTGAAGTGTTCGACACGCAAGCCGACTCGGCCCGTGCGGTCATGATGGTCGATTCGGTTGTCCATCATCGCTGTGACTGTGTCATCGGACCGCTCCACTCCGCGGCGATTTTGGGTACGGCACCATTGTTTGATGACGAGGGAATTCCCCAGGTGCTGCCGCTGGCGCGCCGCGGCGGTTACAGTGAGTCCTATGACCGGCTGTTCCAGATGTCGCGTCCACCCGCCGAGCAGGCGCACCGGCTCGCCGAGTACGCCATACACACCTTGCACTTGGATCCGTTGAGTGCATTGGTGTCCGACACACCAGAGGGACGTGAAGCGGGAACCGCCTTCGCTGATTTGGTTGAGTGGGAAGGGCGCACCATGCACCCGGTCCAGTACTTTACACCCGGGGATACGGATTTCGGTGAACAACTGAGAACGCTCCGACAGCGGACACTGCCGCCCGACTTGACAAAGGAACAACGAGAAGACACGCTGTCGTTGATGGAAGGAATGCTCGTCTGGGGAGATGCCGAAGACATTGTGTTGATCGCTCCTCAGATGGTTTTTCACGGTTTTCGCGTCTATGCCTTCGGCCCCGAAGGGTGGTCCGACAAAGACGGCTTACGGCGCATGCGGAAGTCCTTGGATTCAACGATCTTCGTCTCGTACGACTGGGTTGATGAGTCGCGGCCCGAGTGGCAGGCGTTTGTCCGGGAGTTTGAGACGGAATGGTCGTATCTACCGGCACCGCTCTCCGCACGAGTCTATGACGTAGTAAGCTGGCTGGGCGAGGGCGTTGGACGGAACCCAAAGCCAAGACAAATCGTCCTCACGTTATCGCGTGAATCGGGCTATCGCGGCGCCACCGGGGAATGGCGTTTCGATGAAGACGGATATCCCACTCACATTCCCGTCTTGCACTACGTGAATCGTCGCATTGTCCCCGTGGAGGCGAATAAACCGGAGAAATCGAAATGAGAGGATGGCCGATATGAGTCCTGACGAACAACAACAACCATATGCTTTGCGCATGGTGGTCGATGGCAAAGAGCGCAAGATTTCCTACCAAGAACTGGCGCTGTCCAACAACCTGGCCCAGGAAGCGCTGGTCCGCCTGCTCGTGCGCAAAAAGCTGATCGATCCGAATGAACTGCTTGAAGAGATCAACAAGGTCAAAAACGAGCGGTACCGTGTTGATCCGGGCCAGGGAGGAGCGCCGGGCGGCACGGTGAGTTGACATGAGTGTCCTCTTCACACACGCCGACGTGGAGTCGGTTCATGAACACGATGACCCCGCACGCGTCCTGTTGTCCTGGCGGTCGCATCCGGTGCAACGGCAGGGATCGCGCCGGGGGCTGGCGATCGCCGTGGTGGCCGGTATCCCGATGGCTTTGTGGTTTCTCTATGGCCCGTTCTATGCGCTGTTGGCCGTCGCGATCCTGGGGGGATCACTGTCTTCGTTTTTTTTACCGACTCACTATGTCCTGTATGCAGGCGGACTCGAATCACGTTTTCTCGGTGTGCATCGCCGGTTTACGTGGGACCAATTCCGCAGCTACTATCCGGACAAGAATGGTGTGTTACTCTCGCCTTTCGTGCAACCGTCGCGACTGGAGAATTTCCGAGGATTCTATCTGCGGTTCGATGGACAACGGGAGAACGTATTGCGCATTGTCTCCGAACGCGTTCGTACAACCTCTGAGGAGGAATCCTCAGAATGAGCTTTAAAAGCTGGTTCAATGCCCGCGCTGGTGCGAAGGACGGGCCACCACCTCTAACGGAGCGTGAGGCGGAAGTGATGGAGAAGATCGCCGCCAAAGTCGTCGAATGGAAGATGACCGTTCCGGCAATCCTCGCGCTGGAGTCCGTCAAACCGCTCAATTACATCGGCGCTCAAGCCATGGTGTTCTTTGAGCCATTTGTTCAAGCGTTATTCAATATCAAAGACTATGACACCTTCCGCGAAATGATGGAGCGTCGTGAGAACGTGGAACGGCTGCTTTTGAAGATCGAAGAGTTGGATGCCAAGGCCCTAGAGCGTGAGAACGAGACGCGTCGACTGCGGCGGGCCCAACGGAAGCGTCGGTGGTGGTGGCCATTCGGGGCATCTTCCGATAAATCCAACGATTCCACTCCGCCTTCGGCGCCCTGATGACGGGGTGTTTCACCGGACTTGCCCAACGGAAATACTGACCACTGAGTTGACCCTTCAGTTGATTTGCCGTCCGCGCTCACTATATTGCCCGCGCGCCGATGGCGATTCGTTCGTCCTGGAGGAGAGAGGTCAATGATTGTTGCTAAAGAGATTTTCCTGACCAAGGGAGTCGGGAGACATAGAGAGCGCTTGTCCAGTTTTGAGTTGGCGCTCCGCGACGCCGGAATTGCGCACTACAACTTGGTGCCTGTGTCATCGATTCTGCCGCCGCACTGCCGGGTGATATCGCGTCAGGCGGGATTGAAGAAAATGACCCAGGGGCAGATAGCGTTTGTTGTGATGAGCCGGAATGACACTTGTGAACCGTCACGTTTGATTTCAGCCACGATCGGATTAGCGATTCCGAAAGACCCGAGTCAAGTCGGCTACTTGACGGAGCACCACGATTACGGTATGACCGAACGCCGGGCCGGTGAATACGCCGAGGATTTGGCTGCGACGATGCTGGCAACATCACTCGGATTGGATTTCGACGTCGACAAGAGTTGGGACGAAAACAAAGAAGAATGGAAGATTTCGGGAAAAATTTACCGGACCCGAAACTCCACTCAATCCGCCACCGGTGATAAGAATGGTCTGTGGACAAGCGTTGTGGCCGCGGCCGTTCTGATTACCGATTGACGCATGAGGCATAAGCAGGTAGCGGGCACTCCGGGTGGCCGGAGTGCCGTTTTTATGAACGCTTACCGTCTGCAAGTCGATATACTGTTGTTATGATATCGTCACCCGATCTCGATCCGCCCCGGGGACATAACTTCCTCGGATTAACCAACGACGAATCAGCCTACACGTCGGCGCGTGTCGTAATCGTCCCCGTAGCCTATGATGCGACCACCTCATATAAGTCGGGAACGAAAGATGGTCCGGCAGCGATCATCGCCGCCTCACGAGAAATCGAGTCGACCGACCGTGGCGCCGGCCCCGATCTGGCCGAGCTTGGCATTCATACGGCTGATGAAGTGGAGGCCGAATCCGACGGACCCGCCATCATGGTGGCCAAAGTCGAGCGTGAAATCGGCCGCCATCTCGATGCAAAGAAATACTGCGCCATGCTCGGCGGCGAGCATTCACTTACCGCTGCCGCCGTCCGCGCACATAAATCGCGAATTCCCAATCTGTCTGTACTGCAAATCGACGCTCACGCCGACATGCGCGACACCTATCAGGGATCGAAGCACTCCCATGCTACGGTTATGCGACGCGTCCGTGAAGTTTGCCCAGCGGTATCGGTCGGCATTCGGAGTGCATCCAAGGCGTGTCTCAAAGAGATCGCCGATCGAAAACTCCCAATCGTCTGGGCCCGTGACTGTGTGGGACGATCGGATTGGCATGATCGCGCCATCGATCAGCTCAGCGATGATGTCTATCTGACGTTTGATCTGGACGGGTTCGATCCGTCGATTATGCCCTCCGTCGGTACACCGGAGCCGGGTGGTTTGCTCTGGTACGAAACCATCGATTTCCTGAAGAAGGTCGCTGGCAAACGGAGAATCGTCGGGTTTGACGTGGTCGAACTGATGCCCATCCCGGGACTGCACCATTCTGACTTCACGGCGGCGCGTTTGGTGACCGAGCTGCTACGGATGACACAGTCGTTATGAGTTCATCAATCCCATTCGATCTCGAACGCGCCGAATACTTTATGCGCCAGGCCCTCCAGGAAGCCGAACAGGCATTCGATGAGGGAGAGGTACCGATCGGTGCCGTCGTGGTCAAAGACAACCGCGTGGTCGGACGCGGTCATAACCAAACCGAACGTCTCGGCGATCCGACCGCACATGCTGAAATTGTCGCCATTGGAGCGGCGGCGGCGCATTTCGACTCATGGCGGCTCACCGGCGGCACCTTGTATTCCACCATTGAACCGTGCGTGATGTGTGCCGGGGCCAGTGTCTTGTCGCGGCTGGATTGCCTGGTCTACGGGGCCACCGACCCGAAATTCGGCGGATGTGTCTCCCTCTTTGAGATCCCATCCGACCAGCGCCTCAATCACCGGATCGAGATGATCGGCGGCATCATGGCGGAGCAAGCGGCCGCCCTGATGCGTGATTTCTTCGTCCAGCAGCGGCTCAAGAACGCCAGATGAACCCGAGATTGGCCACGTAGTAAGACTAGTGATGGTTGTTGATCCCCAGAAACTGTCTGAACGCGCCTCACGGATAGGTATGGTGGTAAACCTGATGCTGCCCGCCGGCATCGCGTTGCTGGCGTTCGCGATTCACGCGTCGCGCCTCGTTCCTACCTGGGACATGGCAACCGCCAGCCCGCCGGTTCCCTTTCTCGTCTGTGGAGCGTTGGCGCTGGGTGAACTGGTGGCAGCCTTCATTCTGAGGCGGCAGTTCTTCACCCGGCAGCGGGTAGAGCCGATTCGGCATGATCCGGCCGCAATCGATCAATGGCTGTTGAAATCGTCGATTATTATCTACGCGCTCGGCGCCTCACCGATCATCTATGGCTCGATCCTCTACATCTTATCTGGTGATATACGCCAGCTGGCGTTCTTCGGGATGATCACCTTGCTGGCCTACCGCCTGTTCCATCCAACGGCGGACCAGTTGGAGGACATTCTCAAAGCGCCGGAGACCGCCGCATGACCACACCTCAGAAGCCTAACGTATACGTTAACTGGGCCACGGCGGGCCGGATGGCCACGATACTCCTGCTTTTGGTGGTCGTCGCCCATTGCTCGATCGAATCAGAGCGCCCCCAGACCATGCAGGAAAAGTACCAGCTTTCCGACGACGAAGCCTGGCTCTGGGAACAACTCTATGTAGCCGACGCCGAAACGACCGCCACGGTTTTCTGGAACCTCATCGGCCGGGGGCGATTCGACGAGGCGATGTTGATGATCAAGCGGTTCGATGATCGGCGGATGACTCGAATCTTTGAAGATAAAGTCGAAAATCTCTGGAGTGTGGCCTACCGCTGGCCGGCTGACGACTTGACCGAGGAACCGCCGTTCGAGCTGGGTAAGAGCGAGACAGTTGGCTTCCGCACTTGGGGTGAGTTGTGGCGAGGTGGCTTCCAACGTGCGGTCCTTTGCGAAGACAGTATCACCGTCTACTTCGTCTTCAATGGCTATTGGCAGACCGACAGCATCCCCCTCTACGCGGCGGTCTGTTGTGGCGACTTTGGGGAGCGATCTCCGCAGTGGCGTCCCTTCCCGATCACCGTCTTTTCCATCGACGAGTCGGAGCCGACTGAGAAAGTGTACGGCATGCCGGTTCGCTGTCGAACGCTCGATGAATTCTGCCAATTCCTCAGAACGCGCACTTACGGCACATTCGGGATTTAAAAGACCCTGACAGACCCCCGGTCCACTCATTATATTGGTTCCGGAGAGGTGCCGGAGCGGTCGAACGGGGCGGTCTCGAAAACCGTTGACCTCGCAAGAGGTCCGAGGGTTCGAATCCCTCCCTCTCCGTATTGAATTGCCAGCCGTACAGGTCGAATCGGGGCGCGGGTCCGCTGCGACCGTCGGGAACCGGGAACACAGAAATCGTCTCTCCCCCACATTCCAATTCCCTACGGGCAATATCTTGATTATCGTTTTCAGGTTTTGTACCTAATGGCGCGAACGCCAACTGGAACCCGGCGCTCAGGGCACATGCCGGAGTACAACAAACGCGGCAGCGACACTGGATGGAAGACAACACCATGGATCAGGTCGTGTTCGACGGGGCACGTGACCTCTTGGACAAACTGGAGCAGGAGTGGGCTCCCGAGCCGGACGACAGCACCGGACCGCCCGATCCTGTCCTGCGGCGGCAAATTGTCGAATTGCTGCGGTCCCGACTCAATCAGTCGAGTGCGTCCAAATCCGCCGCACCCAGGCCGGACATGTCAGATGCCCCATCAGTTCAACAGATCTCCCACGAGTATCTGACCCGATTGGCGCATTACTTCTCCGGCGAAGAGGTGACCTTCGATGATCCGGGGCAAATTCGCGCCTTTTGTGAGCGCATTCGGCGCTCAGTGATGATCATGGTCAACGAACTCCGCCAATTGCTCTCCGGACGCCGACATTTCCAGGAGGAGTTCTCGATGATCAGTTCACGGGTCTCCGACAATGATATCGGAGCCACCCGGATGATCCGGCGCGGCGACATCCACGGCGATCTCGGCAAATTTCTCTTCGATTGGCGTGGAGAAGAACAGTCCATACAACATACAAAAGCACTAGAGACCGCCATCGATGAATTGAAGCACCATCAAATGGCGCTGTTGAGCGGATTCCGGCACTCTCTGAAGGAGGGTACGCGGGCTGTTCTCGATGAAGTCTCACCGGAGATGATCGAAAAGGACGCCGGAGCCGGCGCCGCGAAGCTCAATCCGTTCCGGCACAAGGCCTGTTGGGAACGCTACTCCAAGCGCTTTGAGCAGATTATGGATGAGGATATAGGCTGGTACCAGGATCGCTTTCTGCGTGCGTTTCGCGAGGGATACCTCGAATATATGTGGGGGGCAAAGGCAGAATCGGGGTCGGAGCAACCAGCCGGAGGAGACCATGGAGGCTGAACACACAGTGAACACAAATCAGCAGTGGCGGCGTAATGCCCTGCGCTTGGGCGCAGCGTGGGGGTTAATTGTCTTGTTGTTTGCCATGTCCGGATGCGGCTGGATCTTCAAAAAGCGCGGCAAGGACATGACGATAAACGTGGAAATCACCGGAACGGATTCTCTGAACCACGATGGCGAGAATGCGCAGGCGGTGGAAGTGCGGACCTATATTCTCAAGGACAGCCACCGCTTTAACGAATTCAACACACAGGTGTTCTTCAACCCCTTGTTCGACAAGCCGCGGCTCGATGAATTTTACAAGCAGGACACCCTCGCCACGTCGGTGGTGTACCTCACGCCCGGGGAGACCAAAGAGGTGGAGATGATTATCCCGTACGCGTACGCGCGCGATACCAAACCGGAGTTCGCGGTGGTCGCCAATTTCTTTAATCCTCCCCTGAATAAGACCGAACGATTGGCTTTTGAGATGCAAAAGAAGACCAGCCAGACCCTCCACATTACGGTCGGTAAGGACTGGGTCCAAAGAGACTAACAACACGAGGCTCATCCCGAATGGCGCAGTATCATCGAGTGCTCTGGAGTGAGGGACTCTTTCTCACCCAACATCATTTACAGCAGTTCGACACGTTCCATGTGTACGATCGCTCCTTCATGTCGCGATCGTTGGCGCCGTTCGCCTGGGGAGCGAGCCGTGTGGTCGTCGATCCGGAAGCGGTCAACAATCGTATCTTCGCACTCAGCGAATTTGAAGGGATCCTTCCCGACGGCACGACGATCCGGGCTCCCGCGGTCGATGATCCCCCCCCATCGCGGTCCTTCGAGGACCTCTTCGGTCCCACCGATGAAACGTTATCGGTGTACATCGCCTTGCCCCACCTGCGTTCCGGTTCGCCGGGAGTGCAGATGGATGAATCGGCCGATGGTCCCCCGACTCGCTACCAGCGCGCCTTCACCACCGTGGCTGATGAGGTCACCGGTGAAAGCGAGCGCGAGATTCCATTCGCGAAGAAACGGCTCATGCTGTTGTTCGGCGGGGAGGATCTCGAGGGATTCGACACCATCAAGATTGCCGAAGTCGAGCGGACGCCCGAGGGCGCGACGCAATTGCGCGAACGGTACGCGCCGCCCCTGCTCAATGTTGGGGCGTCTGGCTGGCTGATGGCGCAGTTGCGCGGCATTTTGGAGTTGGCCTCCTCGCGCGTCGACAATCTGCTCGGCATGGTGCGCTATCAGGATGAAACCGGCACCGAATTTTCGACTGAGGACTTTCCGCGTTACTTGCAGTTGATGACGCTCAATTCGCACATTCCGTATCTCACACAGGTGTTGCACCAACCGAATGTCCATCCGTTTGCGGTGTTCAACGCCCTGTCGATGATGGCCGGCGCTTTGGCCGTGCGCGTTGCCAAGCACGCCCGCGAACTGCCGCCGTATCGGCACCATGAGTTGGGTCCGACATTTTCAACGCTGTTGCAGGTTCTGCGAGATTTGATTCCGTATCAGGGTCAAGATCCCCACCGGCGCATTGCGCTGCAACGGGTGGAGCCCTCGCGCTTCGAAGGCGAGATCACCGACCCGGACTTGCTGGAGAGTTTCGATTTCTACATTGGTGTCGCCGCCGACATGTCGGAGAGCGATATTGTCGCAGAGTTCCGCAAGCACGCCAAAGTGATTTCGCCGGAGCTGCTCGACAAGTTGATCGGCAGTGCGATTCCCGGCGCCAACGTGATCTTCGTTCAATTGCCACCCGCGGCGATCCCGCGCAAGGCGGGGATGGTGTACTTCCGCATCGACCGACGTGGCGATCGATGGGAATTCATCCAGAAAGCGGCCAAGATTGGGATCTACGTGCCCGGGCAGAACTTTCCTGATCTCGACATTGAATGCGTGGCTGTTCCGCGCAGCAGAGCATAGCGACCGTTTGACTGCTTGTGCATCAAGCACCATAGGGAATGAGGATGCCGACTCATGGCACGTATACAAGACGCTCCACCGACCACGCTGACGGCCATGTCACGCCGTGCGTTGTCGATGATTCTGACGCTGTCGCAGGGGCAGGATCTCGGTGATCCCGCAAGCCTCCGGGAACGCGTCAAGGGGACATTCGAACAGTTTGAACGTGACGGACGCGAAGCCGGTCTCCTCTCCGAAGACATCCGTGCGGCCCGCTTCGCATTGGTGGCTTTTGTCGACGAGACCATTGCGAAATCGGACTGGTTTGGCAAACAAGAGTGGTCTAACCGTCCTCTGGCACTCGAATACTTCCAAACCAACAATGCCGGTGACGAGTTTTTCGACGAACTCGATAAGATTCGGTCGCGGCCGGACCTGAAAACCGACTTGCTTGAAATGTATTATCTCTGCCTGGCTCTGGGATTCGAGGGAAAGTATGCCCTTGCCGATCCGCGCCAAATGCTGGACTTGATCTCGTCGATTCGCAGCGACCTCGAACGCATTCGCGGCCGTGTTGTCGACCTGTCCCCACATTGGGAACCGCCCGAGTCCACGATGCAGCGGCTCCGGCGTGAGATTCCCATGTGGATTGTCACCGCTGCCTGTCTGGTCGTGCTGTTCGTTGTCTTTGCCGTTCTGCGGTATGCATCGTTTTCGCATGCCGATGAGATGTCGGCCACCATTATCAATGCGCTGCGGTAGGCGCGCCGAGGATACGATTTCATGTTTGCCATGATCCTTCCCATATTGAAGTCTAAGCTCGCGGTCCTCGGGGCGGTCATCATCGTCTGTCTGCTGATTGCATTTGGTGGCCCCCGCATCATTGGACAGGAGTACAGACTGTACTGCTGGCTCGTCGCGGGGCTCATCCTGATCGGCTATCTCATCTACCTCGGCATCAAGAAGTGGCGAGCGAAGAAGAACGCGCGCATGCTGGAGGGATTCCTCAACCAGCAGGCTGATGATCAAATGGTCGCACAGCCCGACATTCAGGATGAACTTGAGGCGATCAAGAAGAAGCTCAACGGCGCCATCCGCACACTGAAGAGTTCGCGCGTCGCCAAGGGACGCCGTGGCTCGGAAGCGCTCTACGTGCTCCCCTGGTACATGATCATCGGTCCGTCGGCCGCCGGCAAATCGACGGCAATTCGTAATTCCGGCCTGCATTTTCCTCCCGTCGATCCTGATTCTGACGATCCCGGTAAGATCAAAGGTCTCGGCGGTACACGGAACTGCGATTGGTGGTTCTCCAACGAGGGGATCATCATTGACACGGCGGGCCGCTATACACTGTCTCAGAACGTCCAGGAAGACCGCGAAGAGTGGCAGAGCTTTCTGGAGATGCTCCGCAAGGCGCGTCCGCGTGCACCGATCAACGGTCTCATCCTTGCCATTTCGATGGATGAGTTGCTGCAGAAGGATGCCGATGCGCTCGATCAGCACGCCCGTGCGTTGCGCGCACGTGTCGACGAACTGATCATGCGTTTGCAGATCATGTTTCCCATCTACGTCGTGTTCACGAAATGCGATTTGGTCTCCGGTTTTGTCGAATCGTTTTCCGATTTAAGTAAGGTCGATCGGGAACAAGTCTGGGGTTTCACGCGCGAAAGTGAACCGGTTGGGAAGGATTTCGGCGCCGAGTTCGCCCGCGAGTTCGATCAATTGCAGGAGACGCTCGAACGGCGACGGATTACCAACCTGGAGAAGCAGACGCAGCCGGCCCGCAAGCGCGGCGTGTACATGTTCCCCGTCGAGCTGGGAGCCGCCCGCGAACAGTTGACCCAGTTCATGGACACGCTGTTCCGTCCCAATCCCTATCAGCAAAACCCTATTGTGCGCGGTGTGTATTTCACCAGCGGTACACAGGAAGGAACGCCGATTGCCCAAGTGATCGGCGCGATGAGCCGTGAGTTCGGTCTTCCCGGCGATCAGTTCCGGCAGGGCGAAGCGGTGCCGGAAACCAAGGCCTACTTTATCCGCGACTTGTTCCAGGAAATCATTCTCGCCGATGAGTCGATGGTGGCGCCGACCTCCAAAGCCTTTCGCCGCCGCCGGTGGTTGCGTGGATTGGCCATGGTCGGGCAGATCGTGGTCACCGGTCTGCTGATTTTGCTGTTGGCCCTGTCGTATGGAAACAATCGCCAACGCAACAAACGGCTTGCCCAGGAAACCGTGGATGCGATCAATTCGACGCGTGCAGCATCGATGGGTTTCCAATGGGAATTGCTCGATTCGCTCGATCGTTTGCGCGAAGACCTCGAGCGGCGTGAGGCGAATACGCCACTGATGGCGCAATGGGGACTGCACAGCGGGGGGGTGGTCGAATCCGCCGCACGACAGGCGTTTTTTGAACGGTTTCACGATCTGCTGATTCTGCCGACCAAGAATCGATTGGAGACACAACTCAGCGCCACGTTCGACTGCGACGACGATTCGGTTTTCAAGAGTCAGTATGCGGCGTTTACCGCCTACCAGATGCTGACACTGCCGTTCGATTCGGTGCCGCCGGCCACCGGTACCTTGAAGGAACGGATTCTCAATATTTGGATGAAGGACTCGATTCCTGAGAATTCCCGAATCGACGTGCGGCATCAGATTCAGAATCAGGTGGATTACTACTGGGCGCATCGTTCGGATACCACGTTGCCGCCGATGCGCATCCATCCCAACAAAACGGTCGTGGCCCACGCCGAGCGCGAAACCGGTCGATGCTGGACACCGAACAAGTTGTTCATCACGATGATCGAAGATGTCAACGCGCTGGTTGGCGAGTTCCGCTACACCGACGCCACACGCTCATCGCGTGTCAGCGGCGGCACCGTCGAAGGCGCGTTTACCAAACAGGGCTGGGACGAGCACGTCAAGGGCCGGATTCAAGACATGCCGGACCGCATCGCCGCCGAACCGCAATTGCGCGATGCGTTTTCCGGATTCAGTCCCGAACGGATTCGCGAGTTGTTGTCCGATCTCTATGTCAATGGATTCATCAGTGAATGGCGGGAGTTTCTCGCCAGTGGGGATGTGAGCAGTTATTACGATATGACCGAAGCATTCCAGGTGCTGGTCGAGCTCGGACAGGATCCGTCGCCCTTGGTCGAAGTGCTCAAGAAAGCCTATGAGCACTCGCGCATCACCAATCTGGAAGGCGATCCGTTCGCGCGCATCGAAGACGAATTCTACCGTCTGGGCGTGTTCCTCGGGCAGGAAGGCGGCGGCAGCTCAGACAACGCGGGGTACATGAAATATCTGGAGATCATCAACTCGTTGTCGTCGGATGTGCAGGACATCGAAGCGAAACTGGCCGGGGAAGCGCGCTGCGCGAACAACTTGCGTCAGTTCAAACAACGGGTTATCCGCGGCGAAAGCGACGTCAAGCAACTCGTCCCCGGTTCAGGGGTGTCCAGTGTCGCGGTGTCGTTTCTGACGCAACCGCTGGCGCAAAGCTGGACCACCGCGCAACGCGGCGCCTGCGCGTGCCTTGAACGACAGTGGCAAACCCAGGTCTACGACGAATTCGAGCAGTTCTTGTCGACGAAGTATCCATTTAATCCATCCAGCGAATCCGATGTATCGATGGGCGAGTTGCAGTCGTTCTTCACCAGCGATTTCCGTTCGTTTGTGCGTGATGAAATGGAAGGCACCGACGATCTGTTCATCCCGGTCTCCGGTGAATTCCGGCAGGCGATGAACGCCGCCCAGCGCATTATCCAGGTGCTCAGTGGAGGAGCCGACAAGCTGCGTTTCACGCTTACGGCATCCGCTTCGAACATGAAGGACATTCGGTACCTGGACTTCCAATACGGCAGTGCTGCACCGTGGCGGTACGTAATGGGCCCTCCCGTATCCCGTGATTTCCGCTGGCCACCGGTCGGGACCGACCGCGTCGAGATGCGGGTCGATCCGCGCGAGGGGGGCTACTATCAGCCGTTGGTGCGGACCGGGGACTGGTGCATCTTCCGCCTGCTCGACGCCGGGCGCCACGAGGGCGGCGGAACCTTTGCGTGGAACTTTGAAAGCTCGTCTGGCAATGCCCCAACACTCACGGCCCGTTTGACCCTGAGTGGCGGCGATCAGGCGTTCATTTTAGATGGGCACTTCACCATGTTCAAGTGCCCGGAGACAGTGTGTCAGAGATGACGGACGACGGCTCATGAGTCGAGGAAACATGCCGCCCGTGGGGCTCTTCGGGAAACTGCCTTCGCATCCCGATTTCATCCGACTCAATGCCGGCGGTCCGCTGGCGCGCACCATGGATGAATGGATGCAGGAAGGCATGTCGAATATGCGTCTGCAGGTGGGCGATGGATGGGAAACAATGTTTGATCGTGCGGCGCCGATCTATTTTGTCTACCGCGATAAGGACCCGTCCACGGCGCTGATTGGTGTCAGCCGCGCCAGTTACGATCGAACCGGCCGCCGCTATCCCTTCTCGGTGTTTGCCTATGCATACCTGGGCCGAAATGGGAGTGGAATCCATGTAGCCCCGCAGGCGTTCGCGCCGTTTCTCAAGGCCGCCTATCGCATCATGACAACGAATTGCGTCGATGGAATCGACAATTCACGTGCGGCGCAGATCATGAATCTGGCATCGGCGATACCGCAGAGCCTCACCGAGTACGAGAGTCGCTTTGACCGCTATTTGTCCGAGCTGACGATGGAATCGTTCTGGCTTGGTCTCTACGATGATTTTCTCGACCGCCGCAAGTACTTACTCATGAAGAATCTGTTTCGTACCTTGGCGCCACGGCGCGGACACGATCATAGCCGATTTACGTTCTCGTTGCATCTGCCCACAGCCGAGGCGATGGATATGGTGGTGCTGCAGACCGCAGTGTGGTACCAAATCTGCCGCTCAACTCTTGGTAATCAAGCGCTGGAGCGTTCGGCCATTTTTTGGAACGCTGAATCTCAACCACCGGCGCGGGGCTGTACGTTGTATTTCAATACACCCGCCCCGAAGAGTGTGATCAATCTGTTCGCTCCGGGCTGGGAAGATGGTTCGATGTTGTTTGTTGATCTCATGGGAGCGGAGAACATCGAAACGGCGCGCGACGAACTGGGCGCGCAGTTGGCCGGTGCATTGGATGACCGCACCAATACGATGAAGGACTTTATTCGGGCGATCGCCGCCTGAG
Organism: uncultured Ignavibacteria bacterium; assembly: GCA_964440935.1. Taxonomy (GTDB): domain Bacteria; phylum Zixibacteria; class MSB-5A5; order WJJR01; family WJJR01; genus WJJR01. The sequence goes on from CAYTTY010000018.1 coordinate 44,359, forward strand.
GGATGGCAGGTACGTATGGCCGATCTCAACGAACTCAAGACCCTGGGTACAGATCCCATCCCCGGTGACAATCCGGCCGGGGAGTCGGTCCAGTTTGACGACGATTACGAAGAATTGCGCACCGAAGTCAAGAAGCTCGACTCCGTCACCAAAGAACCCGTCGAGTGGTCGCTGGTGATCGACAAGGCGTCGGACATTCTCAAGTCACGGTCGAAGAACCTCCTCGCTGCGATTTATCTCACGTATGGACTCTACGAGACGCGCGACTACGCCGGCCTGGAGACAGGCCTCACCATCTGCCGTGATCTGCTTACCACGTACTGGGAAACGTTGGACCCGCCGCTGAAGCGGAAGCGGGGCCGCATTGAAGCGTTCTCCTGGCTGGGCGAACGCGGTGGACGAATCGCGGAAGATCGTCAACCCGCCAGCGATGAAAAAGAGGCGCTCGATAACTGCGCGGTACTGATTGATGAGATCAACAAGTTGTTGCAGGAGAAACTGGCGGACGATGCTCCCGATCTCGGTGACTTGCAGCGGGCGATCAAACAGTATATCAAGGATTTCGAAGCGGCGGCCCGGGCCGCTGAGGAGAAGAAACGCAAAGCGGCCGAGCGTGCGGCCTCGGGCGAAATCGAGCTGAATTCGGTCGATGACGCACGCCGCGAGTTGGGCAAGGTCCGAAATACGGTAAAGCAAATTTGTGATTTTCTTCGCAAAACCGATAACGCCGACCCGGCGCCGTACCGGCTAATTCGTTCGATATCGTGGGGCCTCTACAAGGACGCTCCACCGAATGAGAACGGGACGACGAAGATCCCCGCGCCCGCGCCCGAGTTGAGTACCCGTTGCTTCGACCTCGAGCAGAAGCAGGATTGGGCCAACTTGATTGAAGCGGGTGAAGCGGCGTTCACCAACGCCATCTTTTGGCTGGACATCCACCGCTGGGTCGTATTAGGATTAAAAGGATTGGGTCCAACCCATGAAGCCGCGGCCGACGCCGTTATGCTGGAAATCGGCGCACTCGTGTCGCGGTTCCCTGAGCTGCCGAAGCTGAAGTTTGCCAACGATTCTCCGCTCGCTTCACCCGATACGGAGACATGGCTGGAGAAGGATGTGCTTCCGCGAATGAGCAGCGGGGATGGAGCACCGTCAAGCGGTGGGGACTCAGACAGCAACGAGCCGGAGCATCTGGCCGAGAAGAGCGCGGATGCCCGTCGCCTGGCCGGTGGTGGAAATCTGCCCCAAGCCATCCGCATCATGCAGGAGGGCATCTCATCGACCGGTGAGCGACGAGGGCAATTCCTCTGGCGGTTGGGCCTGGCCAAACTCTGTCTTGATGCGGGACAGCCGCTCCTGGCCACGCCGCATCTGGAGGAACTCGAGGATTTGATTCAGCGGCATGAACTGGAAATGTGGGAGCCCAAACTCTGTCTATCGGTGTATACCGCATTGTTGAATGCCCGGCGCATGTTGCTCAAAGACCAGCGGCGTGCCACGCCGGAACTGATGCAGAAGACCAATCAACTGCAGGATCGACTGTGTCGCTTGGATGCCGCCACGGCACTGGCGCTATCCGCACGGTAAGGAACCCCTCATGGACAGGGGATGACGATACAACAATAACCAATCGTTATAACACACCATGAAGTGAGGTGAGACAGAATGGGACAAGAAGGATCAGTAGCACCACGCGAACGGGTCAACATCGTCTACAAGCCGGCAACCGGCGTCGACGAAGAAAAGGAACTCCCACTGAAGCTGGTCATGTTGGGCGACTACTCGCAACGTCCGGACGATACACCCCTCGAGGATCGCAATCCGATCAACATCGACAAGGATAACTTCAACGATGTCATGAAGGGGATGAAATTATCGTTGGATGCAAACGTGAAAAATGTGCTGGCCGACGAAGAAGGCGCGGAAATGCCCGTCAGTCTGAAGTTCAACCACGTCAATGATTTTGGACCAGAGGCGATTGTCAAGCAGGTGCCGGAACTGAACAGTCTCCTGCAATTGCGGACGGCGCTGCTGGCCCTCAAAGGTCCCTTGGGCAATGTCCCCGGATTCCGCAAAAAGATCATGGAGATCATGTCCGACGATGCCGCGCGTGACAAGCTTCTCAATGAGCTGGGATTGTCGGGAGATCAATCAGGAGAACAATCGTAACAGCCCTCACGAGGAGGATGTAAAGGAGATGGATCATTATGGCTGAAGAAGAAGAACAGAAACAGGAGGCCCAGGCGGCCGAGGGGGCGGGTTCGCTGGTTGAGGAAATTCTCCAGGAAACCAAGCTGACACCGTCCGATGAAGGCTTTGACGTCGCCCGCGACGGCATGCGCGAGTTGATCAAAATGCTCGCCACGCCGGAACGCAAGGGTGAACGTGTACAGCAGAAGCTCGTCGACGAGATGATCTCTGAGATCGATCAGAAGATGAGCAAGCAGGTCGATCAGGTGCTGCACCACCCGGATTTCCAGCGTTTGGAATCCGCCTGGCGCGGGTTGAAGTTCGTCATTGACCGGACCGACTTCCGTGAGAACATCAAAGTCGAAGTGCTCAACGTCTCGAAGGAAGATTTGCTCAACGACTTCACCGATTCGCCGGAGATTCCGAAGTCGGGACTCTACAAGCAAATCTACTCGCGTGAATACGGGCAGTTCGGTGGTTCGCCGGTGGGCGCGATGATCGCCAATTATGAATTCGGCCCCGGTTCGCAGGATGTGGCGCTGATGCAATATTGTGCCTCCGTCGGTGCGATGGCCCATGCACCGTTCATTGCCGCTGCCGGACCGGAGTTCTTCGGTGAAGACAGTTGGCTGAAGTTCCCGAATCTCAAGGATCTGAAGTCGATCACCGAAGGGCCGCGGTACACCAAGTGGCGTGGCTTCCGCGAATCCGATGATTCGCGCTACGTCGGTCTCACCTGCCCGCGCTTCCTGCTGCGCCTCCCGTACAGCAAGGAAGACAACCCGATCAAGGCGTTCGACTACAACGAAACGGTGACTGACAGCCACGAGAACTACCTGTGGGGCAACACCGCGTTCACCTTTGCGACGCGTCTGACCGACAGCTTCGCGAAGTGGCGGTGGTGTCCGAATATCATCGGTCCGAAAGCCGGTGGTGCGGTCGAGAACCTGCCGGTCCACACGTTTGAACAGATGGGTGAGACCCAGGCCAAGATTCCGACTGAGATTCTGATCACCGAGCGTCGCGAGTTTGAGCTGGCCGAAGAAGGGTTCATCGGCCTGACCATGCGCAAAGACTCCGACAACGCCTGCTTCTTCTCGGCCAATTCCTGCCAGAAGGCAAAGACGTTCGGCCAATCGGCGGAAGGCAAGGCGGCCGAGACGAACTACAAGCTCGGCACCCAGTTGCCGTACATGTTCGTGATTTCACGTCTCTCGCATTACATCAAGGTGCTGCAGCGCGAAAACATCGGCTCGTGGAAAGAACGCGGCGATCTCGAACGCGAACTCAACAACTGGATTCAGCAGTATGTCGCCGACATGGACAACCCGAAACCGGGTGTCCGCAACCGCCGGCCGCTGCGTCAGGCACAGATTAATGTGGAAGATGTTGAGGGCGAGCCGGGCTGGTATAAAGTCGACATGAAGGTGCGGCCGCACTTCAAGTACATGGGCGCCTTTTTCACCCTGTCGTTGGTTGGTAAGCTCGATAAGTCGTAACTTTTGGGAACTGGGTTCGTAGAGTTAAATGAAAAGAAGGCCGGTCTCCCGACCGGTGTTAGCAAACCTAAGCTGTACCAGCAAGGAGGGAAAGAACCATGCCAATGCCATTTTACATGACGATGGAGGGTATGAATCAAGGTGCCGTCGAAGGGTCATGTGATCAGACCGGGCGCGAGGGAACGATCCTCTGCCAGGCGCTGCAGCACGACATCTCGATTCCGCGGGACCCGCAGAGTGGCCAGCCGACCGGCCTGCGTGTTCACAACCCGCTCACCATCACGAAGGTCTTCGACAAATCATCGCCGAAGATTTTCCAGGCGCTGACGTCGGGCGAGCGGATGAAAGACGTCACCATGAAGTTCTACCGCATCGACAACGCGGGCATCGAAGAGCACTACTACACGATTCAGCTTGAAGATGCGATTGTCGTCTCGGTGCGGCCGCACGTGCCCAACTGTCTCGATCCGCAGTTCGCCAGCTACGGCCACATGGAGGATGTTGCGTACACGTATCGCAAGATCATCTGGACGTGGGTGCCGGATGGCGTGGAATCCGAGGACGATTGGCGCGTTCCGCGCTCGTAGTATCGCGTTTGCATTCGTAACGCTCGTGGTCGGGCGGCCTCACGCAGGTGTGAGGCCGCCACGGCCGTTTGTCCGTGCCGGTGCATGATGATGGCCGGGCGCTGTGAATTGAGGAGAAAGCCGAGTGGTCCGCGCGCGCACACTGCTCGAACGAGTCGCTGACCCTGATCCCCGCGAAGACGAAACCATGTCGGTTGACACCAACCGGCTGCGGCGATCGGTGTTCATGCACCTGCGCAAGATGCTCAATTCGCGGCATGACCAGGCGCCGGCGCAACCCGACTATGGGATTCCCGACCTGAACGAATTCATGTTTTCAATGCCCGAGTCTATTGCCCCGATGCGCCAGGCCATTCAAAACTCCATCGAGAAGTATGAACCCCGGCTGAAAAACGTCGTGGCGACATGGATTCCCGACGAAGACGATCCGTTTAGCATTCGCTTCGACATCAAAGCGCGACTCATCAGCGACACCGGTGAAACGCCGATCTCGTTTCAAACCAACGTCGGGTCGGCGCGCATTGAAGTGGAAGGCTGAGGTCAGAGGCGGCGGTCTGTATGTTCAATAAGTATTATCAGGATGAACTGACCTACTTGCGCCAGCTCGGCCGTGAGTTCGCCGACGCCTATCCGCAGGCCGGGCATATGCTCTCCGAAGTGGGGACCGACCCCGACGTTGAGCGGTTGCTCGAAGGGTTCGCCTTCCTCACCGGACGTGTCCGTCAACGTCTCGACAGCGAACTGCCCGAATTGACCCACGCCTTTATCGGATTGTTGTGGCCGCACTACCTGCGTCCGGTGCCATCGATGACCGTCGTGCAGTTTGATCCATCGGCCACATTGCAGGACGTGCAGACGATTCCCAAGGGAACTGAGATCGATTCGAAGCCCGTCGATGGTACACGTTGCCGGTTTCGGACGACCTCCGAGGTGCTGCTGTATCCCTTTACGCTGGAATCAACCGAACTCGACATGCCGATGTCGCGACCGGCGCAACTCAAGCTCCAGTTCCGTATGTCGGATAAGGCCAATTCGGCGGAGATCGACTACGGTTCACTTCGTCTATACCTGCACGGTGAGGCCGCCATTGCCTACGAATTGTACTTGTTGCTCACCCGTCACGTACGCGCCGTCACATTCTCCTGCGGTGATCGCAAAATCCGCGTCGATGATGGCTCGGTCTGTGAACCGTTCGGCTTCGATAATGACGATGCGCTGCTGCCGTATCCGGCAGAGTCGTTTCCCGGATACCGATTGTTGCAGGAGTTCTTTGCGTTGCCCGAGAAGTTCCTGGCGGTGACCGTTCAGGACATCTCCGCGCTGGCGAAACTGCAAATCGAGGACAACAAAGGCCGGTTTGAGATCAGCTTCGAATTTGACCAGCGACCGTCCGACCGGTTGCGGGTCAAATCCGGCGTTGTGCGCACCGGATGTACGCCGGCCGTCAATCTCGTCAGTCTGCGTTCGGCGCCGATTCGGGTTGATCACGACAAGACCGAGTACCGGTTGCGTGCGGACGCCCCCACTCCCCAGCATTACGAGATCTTTTCCATCGACCGCGTCATCGGATGGGTACGGGGAACCGTGACCGAGCGGGAGTATCCGCCGTTCTTTTCATACGAGCACGGTACCGGCGGACCGTCAAGTACATCGGAGTATTATCAATTGCGTCTGCGTCCGGCGGCTGTTGGCGGCGGCACGGAGACGTATTTGTCGTTTGCGGCGGGTGTCACCGACGGGATCATGCCGTCGACCGAAACCGTGGCGGCCGACTTGACTTGCACCAACCGGGAGATCTGCGAAAAACTGCGTCCGGGTGACGTGAATGTGGCCACGTCGCGATCACCGACCTTTGCAACATTCACCAATATTACACGCGTCACACCGTCGGTTCCGCCGCCACTCGAGGGACGACTGTTGTGGCAGTTAATTTCACACCTGTCGTTGAATTACTTGACGGTGACGAAGGTCGAATCTCTGCGCGCCTTGCTGGCTCTCTACAACTTCCATGCGCTTGTTGATCGGCAGGCGGCACGCACCAACGAGCTGCGACTGGCGGGCATCAAGGCCGTGCGGGCGCAGCCCCACGATCTGATCCGCCAGGGCGCGGTCTATCGCGGTATGAGAATCGATCTCGAATTGCAGGAAGATGCATTTGCCGGCGAAGGGGAGATGCTCCTCTTCGCGTCGGTGCTCAACTCGTTTTTCGGTTTGTACGCAACCATGAATTGCTTCACGCAACTCCGTGTGAAGGGAATCCAACAGGGCGGGACCTACGAATGGCCTCCGATGCTGGGGCAACAAAGACTTCTGTAGGCAAAGCGCTTGCTGACGATCCATCGCGCTTCACGTTTTTGCAGGCGATGTGGTTGCTGCAACAAGCGTTGCCGGAAAGTATTGCGGTTGGCCATCAGGGTCCGCCGGATGACGAACCGGTGCGTCTGCGTCCCAATGCCTCACTAGCGTTTCCGCCCTGCGATATAGATTCCGTAGTGGAGCAGGCCGACAAGCGGCCCCCGTATCGACTGACCACGAACTTCCTCGGTCTGTACGGTGCGCATTCACCGCTGCCGAATCACTACGCCGAATCGATAGTCCAGGAGTCGAGCGAAGACGATCCTGTTCGGGATTTTCTCGATGTGTTCAATCATCGGTTGCTGTCGTTGTTTGCCCGGGGGCTTCTCCGTTACCGCGGACATCTCGTATACAATCGGGGAGGGCGTGACAACTACTCGTGGCGGCTCTTCGCACTGGCCGGCTTCGATTCCGATACGCTGGAGGGTTTGGATGGCATTCCCCGGCACCGTTTGCTTCGCTTCGCCGGGCACTGGTCCTCGCATCCGATTTCGGCCAGCGGTGCGGCCGGCATCATCAGCGCCTACTTCCATGGCATTCGGGTGACCATTGAGCAATGCGTCCCGCGCTGGGTTTACTTGGACGACGAGCAACTCTGTCGCATCGGCCAACGCGCCTCTCGACTGGGGGTCGACACAACGGTGGGCAGCCGAATACCTGATCGCATGGGACGGTTTCGGGTAGTCGTTGGCCCCGTTGATATGGAGACATACAAATCGTTTCTCCCGGGCAGTGAGAATATGACGGCGCTGTCCAGCCTGGCCCGGCTCGCATCCGGTGGCTGGCATACATTTGACGTTGAATTGATTTTGCGCGGCGAAGATTCGCCGCAGTTATCGGTTTCACTCGGTGATCGTGGAGAATTGGGACGGTCGGCGGGATTTTTCTCTAAGCCGTCGGACGACGTTCCCATTCGCTTCGATCGACCGGTGGGAGTTGGTTGATATCTGCGCGCAGCCGTCTGTGGCTGTTGACGATTTCCAAGGTATTGTGAGGATCCATTATGGCAAAACTCGATCTCAGAACACTCCTGCGTAAAATGAACACCTATTGCAGTCAGGCAGTCGAGAACGCCGCAGGACTGTGCGTGGGACGGTCGCATTACGAAGTGACGGTCGATCATGTGTTGCTCAAATTGCTCGATCAAGCCGATGCCGATTTCCAGCTCATTCTTCGGTTTTATGAGGTCGAGCCATCGCGCGTGATCGGTGCACTCCAGCACAACGTCGAAAGCCTGAAAACCGGGAACACCGGCAAGCCCGTATTCTCACCACTGTTGCAGAAATGGCTGGAAGAAGCGTGGATGATCGGATCGCTCTCATTGGGTGAGCCGCTGTTGCGCTCCGGTACGCTGGTCATGGCACTCTTGGAACGTCCCGAGCAATACCTTGTCGGCGGCGAGGTTCTGGAGATGAGCAATATCGATTCCGGAGCGTTGCTGCATGATTTCGGCGACATTGTTGCGACCTCTCGCGAGACGAAACTTTCACGTGATGCCGCGCCGACCGGCACCGCGCCTGCAACCGACAAAGCCGGTGCGCCCACGGGCGATACCGCGCTCGGACGGTTCTGCATCGATTTCACCGCGCGCGCCAAGGCCGGTGAAATTGACCCGGTGTTCGGGCGCGATCGTGAAATCCGGCAGATGGTCGATATCCTGGCCCGCCGCCGCAAAAACAACCCGATTGTCGTCGGTGAGCCCGGTGTCGGGAAAACGGCGGTTGTCGAAGGATTAGCCCTGCGCATCGCCGAGGGCGATGTCCCGTCGATTCTTACCGATGTGTCTTTGCTGGTCCTCGATCTCGGATTATTGCAGGCTGGTGCCGGCGTGAAGGGGGAATTCGAGAATCGACTGAAGAATGTGATCAGCGAAGTCAAAGCATCGTCAAAACCAATCATTCTCTTTATCGACGAAGCACACACTCTGATCGGAGCTGGTGGCGCATCCGGTGGGTCGGACGCGGCCAATCTCCTCAAACCCGCGCTGGCGCGCGGTGAGTTGCGCACCATCGCGGCCACCACGTGGTCGGAATACAAGAAGTACTTCGAGAAAGATGCCGCACTTGCACGACGTTTCCAGCTCGTTAAACTCGACGAACCCTCTGTGGAAGATACGGTCGTGATGCTGCGCGGACTGCGGGAACGTTATGAGTCGTCGCATGGGATTGAGATTCCTGATGATGCGATAGTCGCTGCAGCGGAACTTGCCGGGCGGTACATCTCCGGCCGTTTACTGCCGGACAAAGCAGTCGATCTTGTGGACACGGCGGCCGCGCGTGTCCGTATTGCGATCACGGCCAAGCCGGAGAGTCTGGAAGATCTCAACCGGCGGATCCAAACGCTTGAACGCGAACGTGATGCATACCGACGGGACTTGAAGAGCAAAGCGGTGCCCGACGACGAGCGCGTGCTGGCATTGCATGACCAAATCGAATCTCTCAAGGTTGAAGCCAAGGAACTCAACGATCGTTGGTTGGCAGAGCGCGAAGCGGTCGAGAAGTATCTCGCGGCCCGTGATCGGGTTCTCGGCAAGACCAACGGTGATGGCCTCAAGGAGAAGGCCTCCGCCGAAGCCAAACAGAAGATCGAAGGCAGCGAGGAGCCGGAGTCCCAGTCGACTGAGGCGGCCATGTCCGACGGCGACAAGACCGAGGCACTCAAAGCCGCCATGGCGGAACTGGAAAAAGCACAGGGTGTCTCGCCGCTGATCCCGCTGGATGTTACTCCCGACGTTGTCGCCAAAGTTGTGGCCGACTGGACCGGTATTCCCATCGGCAAGATGATCAAAGATGAAGCATCGACCATTCTCACCTTCGGCGATCGCCTGAAAGAACGCATCAAGGGACAGGACTTTGCTGTCGAATCGGTCTCCAGTGGCATCCGCGCGGCCAAGGCCGGTGTTCAGGATCCCGGCAAACCAATTGGTGTGTTCTTGTTTGTCGGACCATCCGGTGTCGGTAAAACCGAAACCGCGCTCGGTGTTGCCGATCTCCTGTTCGGCGGTGAGCGCTTCATGGTCACGATCAACATGTCGGAATTCCAGGAGAAGCACACGGTGTCACGGCTAATCGGTTCACCGCCTGGATACGTTGGCTTTGGCGAGGGAGGTGTGCTCACCGAAGCGGTTCGCCAACGACCCTATTCGGTGGTCCTTCTCGATGAAGTCGAGAAAGCCGATCCCGAAGTGATGAACCTCTTCTACCAAGTGTTCGATAAGGGTATGCTTTCCGATGGTGAGGGACGTTTGATCGATTTCAAGAACACGGTCGTATTCATGACGTCGAATCTTGCCACCGACACGATCACCGAGTTGGGTATGCAGGATGAACCTCCAACGCATGAGCAAGTGACATCGGCAATCCGGCCAGTCTTGAACAAGCACTTCAAACCGGCGCTGGTGGGGCGCATGACGATTGTGCCGTTCTTCCCGCTGAGGACCGATGCGATCAAGCGCATTGTCGTACTCAAGCTCGGGCATCTTGTGAAGCGCCTGGCACAAAGTCACAAGATGACGCTCGACTACGATGATGCCGTGGTCGATCAGATCGCCCAGCGGTGCACCGAAGTCGAGACGGGCGCTCGCAATATCGACAACATCATGCAGGGAACCTTGCTGCCGCGTATTTCGACGGAAATTCTCGAACGTATGACACAAGGGCCGTTGCCGGACACGCTGACACTCGGCATGGATGAGCAGGGGAACTTCACGTTTACCTTTTCCGGCGACCCGGCACCGGCAGAAGTCGGTTCTCCGGAAGCCGTGTAGATTGCACATCAGTGATGTCGAGGGTCAGGTGCAGAAGGTGGAGTGTGCATGAGTCGTCAGTCATTCTATAGTGACATTCAAGAGGCCATCGGGCGGCCGGTACGGCGTACGGGTGGGCATCCTCATCCCGACGACTTGCACCAGTACTTTCGTACGCTTCGTAATCAACCCGATGCCGCTCTGGCGGCCTACCGGGAGTACGCTGGTTCGTTCATGGTTCACATCGAGACCGCCACGCGGGGAGCGCAAATCGATGTCGCCTGGCCGGGTGGTTCGTGTGACCGGTGGAGCGAAATCGTCTCGCGGCCCCGGCGGCAGCACCGGCGATTGATCGATTGCGAAGGCTACGCCTTCCTGGCACAACAACTGCTCACCGAGGCCGGATGGGATTTCATCGGGTTTGAGATCATCTATCTGCCCACTTCAGGCACTGAACCTGAGGATTATCACATTATGGCAGTACTCGAATCACCGGGCGATGGGTCCCGGCGGGTGTACATTGGCACTCAGAATATCAGAACCTCTTGGCTCGACGAAGCGCGTAGCGTGTGGCCCGGGGAATTCCAAAATGCAGAAACAGTCGGGCCGGCAGCGACGGTCGAAGAGGGGATTGATCGCATGAGGCGTCGGATTGAAAGCGGTGCGGCGCGGGAAATTGCACCGCTGTCCGGACGCCGATCATTCTCCCCGCCATCGTTCGGTGATTGATGGAGAACAGATTCTGCCGAGTCCTGACTCCTGCAAAGGTGTCGCACATCTCGAAAAGATCGACGAGGTGAACTATGACTATATTGGATGCCAATGAAGCCCGCTTAATGTTCGCCACCGCCGGATACTCCGGTCAGTTGCGAGTCGTCAATTTGACCGGGTCGGAAGCGATCAGTGATCTGTTCTATTTTAATTTGGAGCTGGCGGCCCAGGACGCCAACATCGATCTCGATGCGGTGGTCGGCCAACCGGCCGAGTTGACCATTGCTTCAGAGGTGAGTGACCGCTCGATCTTCGGCATCATCCGCCGGTTCGAACAGGCCGTTGCCGGCGAGACTTTTACCCCGTACTTCGCCGAGGTCGTCCCATCGGTCTGGATTCTTTCGCAGATGATGAAGTCGCGCATCTTCCAGCAAATGACGACTCAGGAAATCATCGAGCAGGTTCTTACCGATGCCGGTGTTTCGTCCGATGGGTTCCGCTTCGCACTGTCGGGAAGTTACGAACCTCGTGACTATTGCGTGCAGTACCGGGAAACCGATTGGAACTTCGTCGCACGGTTGATGGAAGAAGACGGAATCTTCTACTTCTTTGAGCATTCGGACGGCCAGGACATTCTCGTCATGGCCGACTCGGCCGATGTGCACGTGCCCATCGCCGAGGCGCAAACCGTGGTGTTTCGTGACCGGTCCGGTGCGGTCGAAGGACGCGAGTTCATTTACGATTTCCGCTACTCCCAGCAGTTGCGTCCGGGCAAGGCGACACTGAAAGACTTTAATTTCGAAACTCCAAGTCTTGGACTGATGCAGGATGATTCTGCCGACCGCAATCCCGAGTTTGAGATCTACGAATACCCCGGATTGTACGGCGACGAAAGTCGCGGTGGAACACTGGCCGGACTTCGGCTGGAGTCCACGCAGGCGCGCCGTCTACAGGGACAGGGACACAGCGTCTGTCCCCGGTTGATATCCGGCAGCATCTTCAGTCTGGACGATTATCCACGCACCGATTTGAATCAGGATTATTTAATCACGGCCGTTCATCATCACGGAACGCAGCCGCTCGGACAGGACGACGCCGGCGGACGCTTTACTTACAACAACACGTTCAAGTGTATTCCATCGTCTGTTCCGTTTCGACCTCTGCGCCGCACACCCAAGCCGGTCGTCGAAGGCACACAGACTGCCATCGTCACCGGCCCGTCGGGTGAGGAGATCTATACCGACGAATACGGCCGTGTCAAAGTTCAGTTTCACTGGGATCGGGAAGGGCAGCGTGACGAAAATACCTCGTGCTGGATTCGTGTCGCCCAATTGTGGGCCGGGAAGAACTGGGGCGCGATGTTCATCCCGCGCATTGGCCATGAGGTGATTGTCGATTTCATCGAGGGCGATCCCGATCGGCCGATTATCACCGGACGCGTGTATCATGCCGAGAATATGCCTCCGTACACACTCGATGACGAGAAGACCAAAAGCACGATCAAGTCCGACAGTTCCAAAGGCGGTGGCGGATCCAACGAACTGCGTTTCGAAGACAAGAAGGATGAAGAGGAAGTCTACTTACACGCGCAAAAAAACACCACGATCAAGACCGAGAACGACAAGAGCCAGAACACCGGCCACGATGAAACGCTGACCATCGGTAATGACCGCACCAAGACCGTTAAGCACGATGAGACCACGACCGTGGACAACGACCGGACAGAGACGGTTCATGGCAATGAAACGATCACGATCGACAAGGATCGCACGGAAGATATTAACGAAGGCGATGAAACCGTGACTGTGCACACCGGCGATCGTACGATCAATGTCAACACCGGTGACGATACCCACAATATCCTGACGGGCGACCGCACGGTCAACGTGAACACCGGCGATGACACCCTCAACGTCAAAACGGGCAACCGCACGGTGAATGTCAACACCGGTAATGCCGTACTCAACGTTGCTACAGCGAATCGCGAAGTGACGGTCTCCGCTGGCAATTACACGGCTAAGACCAGTGCCGGCAATATCGTTCTCGACGCGGCCATCAACCTGGAAGCCAAAGGCGGGGTAAAGGTGCTCGTGGATGGGCCGCAAATCGCGATAACGGGTCAGGCGGAGGTGCAAGTCTCGGTCGGTGGTAGTACACTGAAGCTCACTCCCGGCAACATTATGATGTCCAGCGGCAGTGGACAAATCACGTTGGACCCGAGTGGTGTCAGCATTGTCGGCGCCATGGTAAGAATCAACTAAGTGAGTTGCTCGTAATGGATCCGGTTACCGAAGCAATTACGATATTTCAAGACGACTTCCGCGAATTCCGCGACGATCCCAAGGCGCGCATACTCCGTGTGATCGTTGAGCAGAAGCATATCGGCACACTCATTAAAGCACTGCGCGCGGAGGAGTGGAGCGCCGGCAATATGTCGCCGTATCTGGTCTTTGATCACGCCTACACGGCGCATTCGAATACCTTCGATGACATGAGCCAGTTTCTGCGGCAGCACTACGCATTGCTCCAGACATCGTATGCAGAGCAAGAGAAGCCACTTCCTGATTTGGATGTTCGTCCAAAACCGGATACCGAACCACTGACGCGACTGGCGCTTCATATTGAGCGCTTTCGCGAGTGCATTCGCGATGAACTGGATCCACCCTTTGTCTGCTGGCTGCCGGTCGTGGTGGATGACTACAAGCGCTGGAGCAGCGAGATCTCGCGATTGCTGTCCTACTTTGTGCAGTCCCGAATGCGTTTTGTGATCGGAGATCAGCGGGGTGATCACTTGGCTGACGCTCTCAAGACCGTAAAGCAGGCCTGCGTCACAACCTCGTTCGACATCGACGAAAACAAGCTGGGCGATTATTTCAAACAGATGATGTCCAAGCCGAGTCCGGGACGTGCGCGCGGTACGCTCCCCGGAGCAGCCGCCCCCGATGTCGCGCCACCGCCACGCCCGGGCAAACCGCCGCCGACACCCGAAGAGTCGAAAGCGGCCATGGAGGCCGCGGGGTTGCCGCCCGTGCTGAGTGAACAGGAAGGCGAACGCCTTAGAGAGTTGATCTTCGCCGCGGCGCAGGCTTCCGGTAACAGAGATGCCGAGACGGCCATCAAGCGTCAACGCGAGGCGTGCGAGCTGTGTGCCAATGCCGGCGTCAAGCTCGAACAGGCAATGATGACGTTGCTCTTGGCCAATTATCTGTTGCAGTTCGGATCAGATAAGTTAGCCGAAGCGCAATATCGCCAGGCAATCGATTTGGCCGAGTCTGTCGAAGCGTATCCGCAGGTGGCGCAGATTCGTTTGGGGCTGGCATATCTTCTGTTGAAGAACAAACGAATGGATGAGGGGGCGCAGGAATACGAAGCCGCGGCCGATGCCGCCGATAAAGGCGAGTCCAGTCTATTGTTTATTGAAGGGTTGCGAATGGCAGGGACATGCCATCTTCAGCAGCGGCGTCAAGAAGATGCAGTCCGTTGCTGGCAGGCCGCCGCCGACAAAAGCCGCGAGGCCTCGCCCGACGAAGTCCGTGTCAGCGGTTTTCTCGACGTGGCACAGGAATTGATCTCGTTACTGCGCAAGAACGGACTGGAACAGCAGGCCCAATCGGTCGAAGCCCTCGTGGCGGAGGTCGGTGAGAAACAGCCCGCGTAAAGGAAGACAGATTTCATGGTTGGTGCCAAGTGGTATGATCCCGTCGTCGGTGTCGACATCCATTTCGTGATGGTGCCGACTCCGGCGGGTCCGATTCCGACACCGCTTCCCCATCCGTTTACCGGATTGGTCTTCGATCCGGCGGGTCTGATCGTGGGAGCAGCCATTTCCGCAGGGATGATGGCCTTCGGCAGTCCTTTTCAGGGTCCGGTGACGATCAACATGCAGCCGGCCGCAAATACAGGGACGGAAGCCACCAACAAAATGGTGATGCCCCACTTCCCGACACCTCCGGGAACAGCGTGGGCGCCCACCCCCACTGGCCCGAAACCCCCGGTTCCCGGAAAACCGCCAGACCCGCCATCGCCCGCTCCCGTGCCGTCGAATGATGCGATCATGATCACCGGTAGCAAGACGGTCTACATCAGCGGGACAAATGCCTGCCGTCTCGGTGACTTGGCGATGAGCTGTGGGGAGCCGTTGCGGCTTCCGTCATCGACCTGTATTGCAGTCCCCATGGGTATGCCGGTTATGATCGGTGGACCGCCGGCGTTGGATTTGATGGCGGCGCTGATGGGGATGATAAAGACACAATACGTGTCTTCCAAATTGCACGATGTGTTCAACGCCGCGCCGGGAAGTTGGCGGAGCCGAGCGATCTGTTTTCTGACCGGACATCCGGTCGACGTGGCGTCGGGTATGGTGATGACCGATCACACCGACTTTCAACTCCCCGGCCCGCTTCCCTTTAAGTTCGAGCGCGTGTACTACAGCCGATCGTCATACGAGGGACCGCTTGGTCACGGATGGGGCCACACCTACGATCAGTTTATTCGCATCGAAAGGAAACGTGTCGTTTATCACGCGGACGACGGACGCGACATTTACTTTCCGCTTGTTGATGACGGCAAATCGAGGCACAATCCTCACGAGCGCATGACCCTGCGTCGCAAAGGCGAGACGTACCGAATCGATACCGGCGATGGCTTGAAACTCGACTTTGGCTCACAGAATCGTGCCGACGGCACCCTCCCGCTGTTGCGGATTGAGGATTTGAACGGAAACAAATTCTCCCTGACCTACGATGAAGCCGGACATCTCATTGAAATCATTGACAGCGTCGGCCGAAAGATCACTCTGCAAAACGATCGTCAGGGCCGGCTGGTTGCGCTCAACACCGATCATCCCGATATCAAAGGACAACGCCTCGACGTGGTGCGGTTCGAGTATGACCGGAATGGTGACCTGGTTGCCGCCTATGATGCGATGGGACATGCGTACCACTACGCGTACAAAAACCACTTGCTCGTCCAGGAGACCAATCGCAACGGATTGTCATTCTACTTTGCGTACGATGGTATTGATCAGGACGCCTGGTGCGTCCGCACCTGGGGCGACGATGGCATTTTCGATCACGTCCTGATGTATGACAAACAGAAGCACATGACGATCGTGGAAGACTCTCACGGCAAGCCGACGGTGTACTACTGGAATGCCGCCGGTCTCGTGGAACAAATCGTCGATCCATTAGGCAACATAGTTGAGCGCGAGTACGACGAGTTCTTCCGTCTCAAGTCGGCCAAGAACGCGAACGGTGACGCTTCCGTTCGGACATATGACGACGAGGGCCGGCTGATTGAACTGATCGATGCGGCCGGTCGCAAGTCGGAAATCGAATACGATGAAAACGGCTGTGTCAAAACAATGCGGCGTCCCGATGGAACAGCCATTCACCAACAGTTTGATCAACGACGTAACCTCATCGCCCGACGCGATGCCAAAGGTGGGCAATGGCGATATTCGTATGATACACGAGGAAATCTCGTTGAGGTTCGCAATCCGGTCGGCGGCCTTCATCGGTTCCGCTATAATGAACACTGCCGGCTCGTCGAATGGCGGGATGAACACGACGCCAAGAAGGAGTATCAATACAACGGGTATGGCCAGCTAAAAACCATCCGAAATCCACTGGGCAAAGAGACGCACATCGATCGCGATCTTATGGGTCGTCGGTTGCGCATTCGCTATCCCGACGAATCGCGTCTCCAGTGGCGGTATGATGCCGAAGGGAATACGACTGCAAAGGTGGATCGCGATGGCCTGGTAACGCAGTACCGGTATGCCGGATTCAACAAGCTGCATGAACGAATCGAACCCAGCGGTCATCACTTGTATTACCGATATGACACCGAGAATCGGCTTTTAGGGTTGCGCAATCAACGCGGTGAAGAGTGCACGTTCAAGCGCGACGAAACCGGACGCGTCCAGTCGTTCACCGATTTCGACCGGACACAGATCGTCTACATACGCGATCCGGCGGGCTTCATCACCGCCGTCGAGGAGATTGTCCCCCAATCCGATGATGGCGATCGTCCTCCGGTACGGCGGCGTACCGAATACCAGCGCGACCCGACCGGTCTTCTGCTGTCACGGATTCTGTCAACCGGCGAGACTTACGAGTACGAATACGATGTCCTCGGACGGCTTATGAAGGCCAAGTCACCGGAGCATCTCATCGAACGTGAGTATGATGGTGTCGGCAATCTGATCGAAGAGCGCCAGGATGACGAGAGCGTTCGATATGAGTACGACATCGTCGGCCGGATCACACGGCGCACGACCTCATTCAACAGAGGTGTTCGCTATGAGTACGACGAGACGGGTCGACTCATGGGCGTAAGCATTGAGCGCAATGAAGGCAGAGCCATCGGTGTTCAGTACACGCGCAGTGCAACGGGTGCGGTGGTTGGCCGCGAGTGGCCCAATGGCATTGAACACATCGAACGCAACGAGGTCGGTCAGATTGTTAGAACCGAACGGTCATCGGGTGGACGTATTGTACACCGGCGGGAGCATTCATATGACGTCAGCGGTACTTTGACACAGGTTGAAGACTCCGATTTGGGATCGATGACCTTTCAGTACGACCCCATGCGCCGGCTAACGTCTGTTCTGCGTGCCGATGAGGATCCGGTGAACTTTGAGTTTGATCCCGCCGGCAATATCACACGAGCCGGTTTGACCTCTTATGAAATCGGTTCGGGAAATCGACTGACGCGGCGTAATGGTCAGCCCGTGATGTATGATCCATTCGGTAACCTTTCAAAACGGGAGACCGGTTCCAACAATGGCACATCGAAGCAGGTCTTGATCTATGATGCGGCGGGCTACCTTCGACGCATCGAAAATGATCAGGGGGAGATGATTGCCGAATATGAATACGATGCACTGAGCCGGCGTGTGCGAAAGCGAACACCAATGGAAGATATTCGGTACCTGTGGGACGGTACCCGATTGCTGGCCGAAGTGGGGGATGACACAAAGCGCGAGTATGTTTTCGACGGATTTATACCGCTTGCCCAGGTCACGGAGAACGACACGTACTTCTTCCACTGCGATCATCTGGGGACACCGTTGGCGATGACCGACGAGACCGGTGAAACAGTCTGGTCGGGACGGTACGATCCTTATGGGGCGCTGATTGCAGCGACGGGAGCAGTGCATCAGCCGCTTCGATTACCCGGGCAATATGCCGATGCCGAGACGGGGCTGTCGTATCATGTGTTCCGCTACTACGATCCGCGCGACGGACGGTTTATTCAGAAAGATCCGATTGGTCTCCAAGGCGGTCTAAACGTCTACGCCTATGCGCGGAATCCGATTACATGGAGCGATCCGCTCGGATTGGCCGAATGCGGCGAGCTTCCCGAGGGGTCCAGAGTTGTCAACGAAGCCGACGACTATGTGATTTACGTGACACGAGACGGTGCCGAGAGAATACGCTTCCGTGCGTCGGAAGCTGTCACCCTGCAGGAGGCTACCTCGGGACGCAACTACACGACCGATGCGATGGCGGGATTGACTGACGACGGAGCCGTTATGGTTCATGAAGGGCGTCACCGCGCTATTGGCGCCGCACAGGGTGACCGGATACCATCCGATGTGGGTGGCGTTGATGATGCGCCCGGATGGCTCGATTATGAGTACACACCCGATGCACATGACGGACGACGCGTACCGGTCCGCGACTTGGAGATTGACTACGATCCTAACCACCCGGACGTCGGCCGCGATCAGGCTGATCAAATCTTCGATCAGAGGATCAATGGTGGTGGTGATGATGCACCAACCGACGTTGATTTCGATTGTCGACCAACCGATCCGTTGTAGAGAGGTTACCCTTGGCAGTACGGAAGCCAGAGACACCCGAGGAATGCCTCAGGGAATACCATGCCTGCATCGACAGTGGTACCTCTCATCTGGCCGTCATGCAATGGGTGAGTTTATGGTTGTTGAACTCATCTTCATTGCGTGATGCAGAGCCGCCTCGCGATAACACAATCCTTGTACCCTTCACACGACCACATACGATACGTGCATTTCTGGCCTGCTACACTGATCCCACGGCGGTCGTTGTGGTTCCGTTGAAACTGGGGCTGAACCGCGTTGGGCGTGGAACGATGTGGGGTGATCACGACTGGGAGGAGGCGCCGCGTCTGATCGAGGAGCGACAGTGGATCATCGTTGTCCGTTTGGAAGAGGCGCTGGCGGCCGATGATCATTCCACCAATGGGAGCGTTTGGCTACCCCAAGATTCTGAACTCCCCGCACGATTGACCGCTCCGTTCCCCTTAAGTCAAGTGCCAGCGGACACTGATAAGGGGCGGCAACTGGAGTGGAGCGGTGACACGGTCGTAGCGATGCAATCCGGAGATGTACTCGTATCGAACTACGCGTCATTTGTCTTCGGAAAACTTGATCATCCGGTGGACACCTTCGCCGGTAGCTGACATGTTGTGTTGTCGATCAGCCTGCAACGGATAATGGCACCACGCTGAAATTTGATGGTTTGTTAAGGACAACCAGTCGAGGTGGTAAAAAACCTGTCCCGTCAGCGAGTTGCAACAATTGCCCTCATCGTTGTGTTGGGCGTCCTATTGTTGTTTGCCGCACTCCACCAGGATCCGGCGCACTGGTTATATCTCGTTCTTCGTAATATTATCAAGGCACTGACGTAATCGTCTGGAGAGAATATGAGTCACGAGCATCACATCGCCGTCAAATCGGTCGAACTCACCGACCCTGGCGGCACCATCCACGGACAGGTGCAAGTCGACACCGGCCCGATGCGTCTGGCCGAACTGGTCCCGACGGCCATCGAATTGACCATGGTGCTCTCGACACGTGCCAATCAGCGTGAAACAAATCAGGGGAAGACGATCTCGTGCGCGGCTGGTTGTGGAGCGTGTTGCCGTCAACTGGTTCCGGTCTCACCGCCGGAGGCTTTTTGGCTCGCTGATGTCATTCGTTCGTTGCCGGATGAGCGGCGTGACGTGGTGATGTCGCGGTTCAATCACATCGCCAGTGATGTCGAGCAGCGCGGCATGGTTGACGAGATGTACAATCCCCCGCCGACCGACGAGCCGATCCTCGAGATCAGCAAAAAGTACTTCCTGCTGGGCCTACCGTGCCCGTTCCTCGAAGACGAATCGTGCAGCATTCATCCATATCGTCCGGTCGCCTGCCGTGAGTACAACGTAACCTCACCTGCCGCCTGGTGCGCCGAACCCTACAATTACGAAATTGAAAAGGTCCCGATGCCGATGCCGTTGTCACTGCCGTTGACACGCCTGACATCATCCTTGGTCGGATCCCGGATGCCACTTGTGCCGCTCTCGCTGGTTCCCCAGTGGGTCGAAGCAAACGCCGAGTTAGGCCAGAGAGCATGGCCCGGTTTGGAACTGTTCGAAGAGTTTATCAAGTGTCTTGGGACCACGCGGCAGACGTGAGGGCATCCAGACGCGATCTGTCATTTTGTCTCGGATGGAGATGACACGGCCACAGATAGTCAAACTGTTAATTCGCATCACCTATTACAATGTGGATATATTTTATCCGATTCTTTAGCTTTTTTTCCGCCTTGCAAATAATGACTCACATACAGTATCTTCCTGTCGTAGCAGTACGACATTGGATGTGAATGACAACTTCCCTTCTCGGGCACAAACGCCCACTTCATCGTAAATCACTCAGTGACGATGTTGCAGACTCCGCAGACACACCACGTGTCCTCCTGACCACGGTCTGTCGTCCTTTCGGGACACGTTACGGTGATGCACCGAGTGTCGGCTACGAGTTGCTCCATGAGCAAGTGACGCGCGCTCAGGGCCTGTTCAGTCCCCGGTCACATCACATCCAATTTTCACTTGAGTACATTGCTGAAAATCTCGACGCACCCACCGTGGTGCTCCAGTATCCCTCACGCAAGGAGCTTATCCGCGAGCTCCAGCGCGGGTATGACGTTGTCGGTGTGTCGTTTGTGCTGGCGACGTATCACCGGATGAAAGATGTGGCGGCATTGATTCGGGAGCATTCACCGGAATCAAAGATCGTACTGGGCGGCTATGGTACCGTTGCGCCCGACGAATTGCTGCTCCCGTATGGCGACGTCATTTGTCGCGAAGAGGGTGTCGGCTTCATGCGGCGGCTTCTCGGCGAGACGGACATCCCGATGCCGTACCGCCACCCACTGATTATCAACCCGCTGCGCGTGTTCGGCAGAGAATCCTCCCGCACCGGGATTGTAATGGCAGGATTGGGATGTCCCAACGGTTGCGATTTCTGCTGCACCTCGCACTACTTCAAACGCAAACACATCCGTCTGCTTCCCACCGGCCAGGACATTTACGACGTGATTCAACGCTACCTCGACGTCGATCCCAACATGTCCATTCTGATCATCGACGAGGATTTCTTGCTCAACCGTCGTCGGGCGATGGAGTTCCGCGACTGTGTGCTCCGGGGCGGACAGCCGCTGTCTATCTTTGTATTTGCCAGCATCAAGGCGGTCAGCCAGTACACGGTGACCGAGATACTCGAGATGGGAATCGACGGAATGTGGATCGGCTACGAGGGCACGCGCTCCGGCTACGAAAAGCAATCGGGGCGGCCGGTCGAGGACATCTTCAACGAATTTCGTGAGCACGGGATCACGATTCTCGCCTCCATGATCGTCGGGTTCCCCTATCAGACACCCGAGATCATCGAGGAGGAACTCGCCGGACTGCTTGCCCTGCGGCCGGTGCTCACCCAGTTTTTAATCTACGGCCCGTGTCCCGGCACACCCTTTTATGATCAGGTTGTGCGTGAGGGCAGTCTGCTCCCAGAAGTTGCCACCGACCCGGAGCGTTTCTACCAGCGCGGGACCGGCTTCTATGCCATGGTCAAGCACCCAACGATGACATCTGAGGACATCGAGACAGCGCAGACACGCTGCTTCGAGGAAGACTTCCGGCGATTGGGGCCGGTGTTGTATCGTTCGGTCGACCGTTGGCTCGATGGTTATCACAAGTTGCACGATTCTCCCAACCCGTTTCTCCGGCGTCAGGCGCACCGGATTGCGGGTGATCTCAGAAAAGCCTATCCCATCTTTCTTGCCGGACGGCTCCTGGGACCGACAAAGACCGTTCGTCGGTGGATTGGACAGTTGCAGAAACGGCTCCACGCGACATTGGGCCGGCCGACATGGACAGAGCGGCTGGAATCGATCGGGGCCGTCGCCTTGGCGCTATGGACGGGACTGACGCTGGCATTGCGATGGTTCCAGCATCCACCACTGGTGCGTCATGGATTTCGTATGTCATCGCCGATCAAAGGACGGGCGTGGCGGAAGGTGGCCGGCGAAAGCCCGGCAGAACTCTCAATTCATGTGGAACATCGGCCAGCGGAAACCGTGTGGGTGCACCTGAAGGGTCAGCTTAATTCATCCACCGCTGCTCAGTTTGTCGCGAACCTGCGGGAAACCCTGGCAACCAGAAACGATCGCGTTGTCCTGAATCTGGCGAATCTGGCGGAATTGGAAGATGCCGCCGCCTCAACCCTCGCGGATGGTCTCCAAGGGCATCGTGACCGAATCCGCATCATCCTCCCACTGATCGGTGAATTCGCTACGCTCGCCTCAATCTTTCCGATATATCGGTAGCAAGAGCGAGCGGGGCGGTTGCTCAAGAATTCCGCGCAGTGTTCGCAGTTCTTGTTATAGCGATTGTCAGAACTCTTGTCCGTTTGGATCGGGGTGCCACGGGCCTTCAGGCCCGTGTGTCCGCGTCGGCACAATCCCCGGTCCACGGGCCTCAAGGCCCGTGGCACCCAAACCTAAATACCATGTGAAACAAGATTCGCTCTTTCTCAATCGGACAGGAAATCTGGCAATCGCTCTAGTGTTATGTCCCAGAAGTACCTTGTATAAGTAATCAGTGGACCGTAGCT
>CAYTTY010000019.1:0-60652 GCA_964440935.1 uncultured Ignavibacteria bacterium
AGGCCCGTGGCACCCTGATCCAAACGGAAAGGATTTATGACAATTGCTATAATTGTCAGATCTCTATTCCGTCCCCGGCTCGGCCGGTGCCTGTCCACGGTTGTGCGTATAGACCGGGTTGTCGATGTCCTGGATCCGGCTGCGGTACTCCTCCTGCGAAACGGCATTCTGCCAATGGCCCGACCATTGGGCGATGCCGATCCCGATGATGAACATCCCGGCGACTGCCAGGAACAACGAGCGCCGCGAGAGCTTCGCCTTGTTCTTCGGCAGGGAGAAATCCAACGCCTCGGCGCTCGGGCAGGCGTCGATGCACTGCATGCACGCATTGCACTCATCGGAGCGGACCTGGTCGAGCTGCATCACCGGGATGTGCATCGGGCAGGCCTGATTGCACTTGTTGCAGTCAATGCAGGCCGACGCGGCGCGGCGAATCTTGTAGGGGGAAAATAAGCTTACGAAACCGGTCAGTGCCCCATAGGGACAGAGATACCGGCACCAGAAACCATTGACGATAAAGCCCAAAACGACCAGCGCCACGAGTGTCCACAGAGTCTCCGGGCTGATCTCGGTGAAGAACAACAGCATCTTTACGTCGGCGACTTTGTTGTACGGGGAATTGATGAATGCCGCCAGCGCTTCCGGTGTCATCTGCCAGAAGATGGCCCACGCGAAGAAGGCCAGGAGCAGGTACTTCAGTGAGCGCAACGGATAATCGACAATCCGCGGCAGCTTGCCCTTCCACTTATGAATCTTGCGACCGGCTGCGCCGACCGCTTCGGAGATGAAGCCGACCGGGCAAACCCACCCGCAGAATGACTTCTTCAGCAGTACCGATGAGACAACGGCCAATCCGATAATAATGGTTGCAGCGGGATGGATGTTATTGAGTACACCGTTAATGAACCAGTCGCGGAGACCCATGAGGCCCGAGATGGGGAGGAAGGACTCGACTCCGGGTGGACGCGTAGGAGCCGGCCCGGCGGCCCCGGCTTGATGGAACGCGACAAATCGGTAGAATTCCCAGCCGATCCAGACAGTAACTCCCGCCCAGAAGACCTGTGACCAGAAGCGCCAGTCAATGCGCCCATCGGGTTTGCGTCGGAGGATTTTGACTTTGGGCTTCTTCCGCGATGTCTGCTCGCACGCATGTGTTTTGTCCATAACCGTCGTCATCGGTTGTTCCTCCCGGACATCCGCAGCGTCCGCCGTCAAAATCGGGATAATTATCATCCGGTGTGTCACCTGCTTGTCACGTGCAAGCTATTTCAGACTGATTTGTCCGAAATTGTCAGAAATCGGTCTTCGTTTGGCTGTCATTTTTCCCTTGGCAAGGCGGGAGGATTTCGTATCATCGGGCATCTCGAAGCGACAACTGGGGCTGGGGGGCTATGAAGTCGAGATTCGACTGGCGTGGTACATACTTTAACCTCGTCAGTTTTGTGGCGATTGTGGTCTTGCTGGTGGCCGTGATCATCGCAGGGAACAACGTCCTGCGACTGGCAATGCCACAAATGTCGCTGTCGCAGCACGAGTGGCGGCAAGTGGAATCGTTCGAGGAGTTCAAGCGATTCCATCCCAGGGAGCCGTCTCGGGTCAGGCCCAAGAGTCCTCCGGGGACGGTTGATACGACGAGTGCCGCGACGACAGAGGAGGAGTCAGAGGCCGAGTTGCGCGCCGAATGGCAGGAACAGCGTGCGTTACTCATTGAAGGGCAGAAACGACGGGGAATGTGGTCTCTGCTTCAGGCGATTGTGACAATTATCGTGGTGTTTCCGGTCTTCTGGTGGCACCGCAGGAAAGCTAAGGAATTGAGGGTCAATGGATTGGACGACGAGGGAAGAGGGGATTGAAACCGGGAATAACTCTCTGCGTAGACGGTACTAGAAGTGACGTGAGAGGGTACCGGACAAAGCACTCTCCACGACGCCGAGCGCAAGCACCAAACAAGTCGCCAGGTTTGTGTGCAGGATGCGGTAAGCATAGGAGACAGCACAGGGTGAACGTGCAGGGATAGCGCGGCTCACCCGCGGCAGAGTGGGGGTGACGGCCCTCCCGAAAGGGAGGGCCGTTGATATTTTGGGGGGCGATCCCAGCAAACAGTCGTGGCTCAGGAGCACGGCGCACTCCGAAGCATTCTCGTTTTCCACACGCAGTTGTGCGCCGGGTTCCTGAGAACGGGCCTCGAATGCATACGAAGCGGCGGTTGTCAGGTCCCCGGCGCCGTGACGGGATCGCAAACGTAAAGGTTGTCGACGCGCCGTGGACCTGACCTACGATTCCATCGACTGGCGCACCCCACGAAAGCAGATCCATCGGTCCGGTGCGCTTCGCGCATCCTCCCTCGGGATGACAATGGTCACCAGAATTCTAAACGATGTGTAAATTGCCCAACGATTCGATATATCTCTGCCACGCGTCCACCATCCGCCCGACACTCGTCCCCCAGCCATCGAGGCGGCGAATATTGCCGAGCCAATCGTCGTAGACACGATCCCAGCCGCACCAGTCGAGATCGTTGAGCGATGAGTTGTGCCAGAGGATGGCGGCGCCGGCGCTATACTCGTGCAACGTCTCAATGATCTTCCGCGATTTGTCGATCGCGTCGTCGATGTCCAGATGCATGTATTCCTTCAGCGTGACATCCATGAGCACCAGCGGCACTTCCCAAAGATCATAGGGCCGATTGTCGGCGAACGACCACGGCTGGAATGGAACGGCCAGTCCGGAGCGAAAGCCCGCACGCTCTGCAAAACCGAGTGATGAATCAGTTTTCAAGCCGGCTTCGGACTGTGCTCGCCAGGTTTGGGCGGCGTCGAAACGCAGGTAGTGTTGGCGTGTCGATTTGACCGATGTGTGAATGACGCGTAATAGAGTGTCACGCTCCGCCGACAGGGTATCGGCGCTCAAGTAACTGTTGTACGAGCCGTGCAATGCGGTTTCGAATCCTTCATCCTGAACCGAACGGATCAGCTTGGCCGTGTCATCCTGACTGACACCATAATCACCGTCCTGCGCCGACGGTTCAGCGGCGATCCAGTAGAATGTTGCCGAGAAACCGTGTTCCTTGTGTTGACGGACCAGCAGGTCGATTGTCTCATATGGATCGGCCTGCATGCCGCGCTCAGTGCGTCGGCGACTTGCCAACTGGCGTCCAATGAGTCCCAAGCCGCTCCCGCGCAATAGTTGTCCGCCGAGATGGCGCAACTCGTGTTGCCATTCGCCGTGCATATGCAGACGGTCGATGTCGTGTGTGAGAGCGACGGCAGACGGGGCATCGTGTGACCACGGGGATGGCGAACACTCGCTCAATCCGAGCGCCTTCGCGATTGCACGGGCGTAGTCATGAACAACCGGCCGCTCAATGAGTCCGGCGCGAATCAGCCAGGAATTGGAAGCCTGGTATCGTCCATGACGGTCGCGCTTCGTGCGTGCCAATTCCTCAAGCCGTGAGACATGAAAGAACGTTGCGGCCAGAATGTCCGGGACATCGTACGCTGGCGTTGCATTCCACACGGGCACTGTCGCGCCGTTCCATTCGGCTGTTCGTTGCGGTGTGACATAAATACCCTGTTCCGCCGTCTTCCAGAAGTCGATGTCGCAGGGGATGGTGAATTCATTATCGGTTTGTTGTCGTTGATCCGAATAATGTATACACTGTTGCACAGTAGCGTGCAGGTCGTCTGGTGTAGTGATGACGGCACGGCGTCCAACCAAAGTCGACAGCAGGCGAATGGTGTAAGTGATTGCTGGACGGTGAAGAGGCGATGGCAGAATCCACGCAATCGGTGCTACTGTATTCGGTCTCGACATCGAAGTGATCCTGCTAGGGTGTTGCGGTGGAGGAGACCTGCACCCAACGAACGAAATTCTTGACGAGTGTGACGGGCCGCTGCCGCTTGGCGGCCGAGATCATCGCCGACGCGCGAATGTTGCGGATTGTGGTCTTCTTGACACGTGCCGTGCGCGATGCATCCATCAGGACACGTTTCCAGTCCCAATCGTCGGGGGCCTCGAATTCGTTCAATGCGCGATCCAATTCGCGTTTCAAGTGCGCATCGGCCCCAGCCAGCGTCGGCTTGCCCAGCTGCTGGGCGATCTGCGTGGCGTTCGCGTTCCGTCGATCCGACGTACGCGCGTTGAATGCCTCGATGATATCAGTCCGACGGAAGACCTCATCGTCGAAGTTTGAGTATTTGAACGGATGGGGCAACGCGACGAGTCCACCTTGAGCATGTGTTTCTTCGATGATGCCGATCGGATCGCGGCTGACGATTGGTTCATTCAGAAACATCGCAATCATATCACCCGATGTTGACTTATATTCGGCGGCGAGAGGAAATAAGGGACCGTCATCTCCGGATAACTCAGCGCACCGTTCCGCGCCGCGATGGTCATCGTGATCAGCGACGATGACCATGTCGATTTTGAATCGACGGGCGAAGGCCACAATCAATTCCGGGCGCATCCACGAATCGAAGGAGAAATGAGTATGCACATGAAAGAGCAGTGTTCGACGACCGGACGCCGATTCCGTACCGCTGCTCGCTGATTGCACATCATCCGTGCAGTCTTTTGCTTCGTCGTTGTCGTAAACCAAATGTCAATTCCCCGCCGATTTCAATCAGGTTGGGTGTCGGATCGGTCCAGCGCCAGTTGCTGCGGGCGCGCGGGCTTATCAAATCGCCGAACAGCTTGAACGCGTCGCCAGGCCGCTGCCATAGGCGTCGCACGTCGCCGCGCCACGGCCACCAGGCGCGGTCGCCCACACGATACTCCGGCATTGGACGATTGGTCAAATCATTGCCGCTGGCCATCCGGCATAAGTCACCGGGGAAGTCGGCGCCGCAATGCAACGCCAGATCGAGCGAGCCCCAAAATTTCGGATTAAACTCGATGAACCAGCGACGGTCACCATCGGCACGAAACTCGACCATGCCCGGTCCATTCCACGTCATCGTTTCAAACAACTGCCGTCCTTGATCCATCAGTGATTGATTGCGGATCGACTCGGCCGCGGTCGAGTATCCTCCCGATGCCGGCATCTCGCGCAGTCGACGATGCGCGAACTCCCGCACCACCCGGCCACCCTCCGCCAAGGCCATATACCCGGAGCCATGGCCGCTCACATATTCTTGAAGAATGACCGTGCCGAACCGGGATTGATTCGAATGCCCAAAAAGAGTGTCCAGTTGGGATTCGTTAGTTACCAGTGTTGCTCCCTTGCCCAGTGACTCACGTCTCAGCTTGGCCACGCAGCGGCCATAGCACCTGCGCAGGAACGCGCGCGCCTCGTCAAGCGATTCGGGCAGACAGCTGTCCGGCACGGATAAGCCGGCAGATCGGGCGTTGGTGATCATCTGCCACTTGTCGGAAGCCTCAGCAAACTGGGTGGCACTCGGGATCAACATGAAAACACCCGTATCGCGCAATCGCTCCGCATTCATCGCGCATGCTTCCACGGAGGCATACCCGACCGTGATCACCAATTGGATGCTCCACTCACGAATCCTCTGGCTCATGCAGTTGATGAATTCGGTTGGGCTGTCCAATGAATCGGGGCAGGGCGAGGAGGCGTATGCGAATCGAGAGAAGAATGCCGGAGAGAGCCGGCGCGATCCAATCACCCCGACGCGGTGTCCGCGGCGCCCGAGTGATCGGACAATGCCGAGGGCATGCTTATACGACCCGTCGGTGACTAAGACGTTGAGGCGATTCTCAGTGGTGGTATCGTTCATCATTCGGGGGTTGTTCCAAAAGTTGATACTGTTCCGTGTACGTCCGGCTCGTAGCCGGACCGGTGCGGCTACGAAACGTACCTCCGCGAGCTTATCTTCTTACCATATTCGCCATCAAATTCACTTGAGTTCGTCCATGCGGGTTATTCAAGACGCACCTCGATCAAGGGCTGGTCAATGGTCCGAGTGCCATTGCTCCTAAGTCCTGCCAAATGTGTGCCCAAATCCCGGGCCACAGACTCCGCTGCCATAATCGCAAACCGCAGAACATCACGCCATAGATGGCAATCACGACGGCGCCGGTGGCGCCCTGATAAAGGTGGCCTGAGCCGAAGGCCAGGCTGCTGATCAGGACCGCCACCCACGGTCTCCTGAAATATTCAGCCCCGCGCAACAGCACAAATCCCCGAAAGCAGGTCTCTTCACAGAGGCCCGCACTGATCGACAGGAGGATCCAACCGACTCGTTCGATCGGAATCTGGGGAAGGATCATTTGCACGGCCTCGTCGGGCGGAGCCATGCCGAATGCGGATTGAAGAATCCATGCCGACAGGTGCAAGACGATGTTGGCAACAATGAGGAATCCAAATGCAACTACGGGATCCATCAATCGGGGCTGCGTAAACCCGAGTTCGGTCAGTGGGCGTCCTCCGAGCCGCTGGGCGATCCATACCAACGCAAAGACCAGCCATAGGATTAACCCTGTTGAGAGGTACAGCCACAGTCGCGATTGGGAGATAATCTCTTCGAGTTCGTCGGCGGATGTTGGTCCGGTGGTTAGTGCAAAAAACGGCCACCCTAGGACAATGAACAGAAAGATGACCGCGACACCCCAACGCCGCCAGCGAGGCAGGCGATCCTGCGGCGCGGCGTCCGGTGAGACGCACGGCGGATTCTCCGACCGATAAGGCGGCAAATCGGTCACGATTGCGGTGACCTTCGTGCCGTGTCACGACGCAGCGATCCGGCAATCAACGACAGGCCGATGACCACCAGAATGAGCGGCCAGCTATCACCGATGTCCACGACGTCAAAGCTGTTCAACAGAAAGATGATGCCCAGCCCAAACAGGATCAGTCCTGTGACCATTTCATTGCGGTGTTTCTTGGCTTCGTCGGTACCCATTGCGCCGCTGCCCTCGCTTCTTAAGCGTCGTCAGTCAGAACATCACAGATTCGCTGTCTTCTCATCTGATACAACGTCTTTGTTCCGCTTTGCAACGTGCGGCCCATCTTGCATCGCACCATTATGTTAAATCTTGCCGAGAATTCAACGTCTACTGTCACTCGAGATGGTTTTCTCTTGACAGTTGCTAATCCTTGTCCTACTACCAGTTGTGTAGTTTGGGGCAGGAGAACTTCGTTACCCGCCGTCGAAAGCAAAAGGAGAGAATACTGCAATGGACTGGAGCTTGTTGTACCTACTGCCGCTGGTTGTCGCGATCATCCTCACTGTAGTCGCATTTCGTGCCCATGAACGTTACTGGAGCCTTGGATTTCTGGGTTGGCGCCGGGTCTATCTCGGGCTGGGCGCATACATGGCAGCCGGCATCATATCCGGCATTCTCTATTGGGTATCCATGGCAGCACCAAATTCTGGGGCGATCCTTTGGTTGCAGGCCGGACTTGTCCTGTTTAGTGCCATTGGTATCATTCTGATTCTCCACGGATCCATTGAACGTCTGCGTGAGCTTTCGGCTGAACATGCCCACCTGGAAGACGTTCGCGCGGGTTTCGATCTGTTCGACACGCTGCGTGAGGTAATCGGCCAGCCGTATGCCTTTCTCGAAGTTCTCGATTACGCCCTCAAAGAGATGGTCCGCGCCGCAGGTGTCGATAGCGGCGGGTTGTGGTTGTATAACCAGAGCAAATCGGAATGGATTCTCACCGGGTGGGCGAATCTGTCGGAGAAACTCAGGCAGCAGACTGAGTCGGTGAAGGGTTCGGGCAGCGGTTTTGACCGTTTGGCCAGTGCCCACAAAGCCCGTCTGTTCGTCGGCGCCGACAAGCTGCGCACGTCGTTCCCGGAATGGGAGGCCGAAGGCTTCCAATCGATTCTTGGATTGCCGTTGGTCAGCGGCAGTGTTGGCTCGGGCGGCCGCCAGGTGCTCGGTGCCATCATCCTTGCCGACCGTTCCGCCCATCGTTTTGATGACGATCGGGCGCGCCGGCTGTATGCGGCGTCCGATTATGTGGCCGCAGTGATTGCCGAGGCGCGTATTGTCCGTCAGCTCGATTCTGCCCGTTCGCAGGTCGACGCGGCCTATGCCGAGCTTGAACGCGAGCGTGAAGAGGCTCGCAAAGAGAAGCAAGCGGCCGAGCAGAACCTCCTTGAACTAAAACAGCAGGCCGAGGAAGACAACGCAGCACTCGAATCGCGTCATCAAAGCCAAATGACGAAAGCGCGCGACGATGCAGAAGCGACGTTGAAGTCAACGCGCGAGGAACTCGAGACCAAGCATACCCAGGAGCTGAAGTCGCTGCGTGATGATCATCAGGCGCAGTTGGCTGCAATACAAAAGCGTCACGATGATGAACTCGCACGGATTCGTCAGGACGCCGCATCGCAGAAGCAATCACTGGAATCCCGCATTGGCGAGATGGCCACGACGCACCGTACGGAATTGCAGGAACTGCGTCGTGAACAAGACACTGCCAAATCGGCTATGCAGTCGCGCCATGCCGACGAGTTGAAGCAAATCCGTCAAGAGGCTGCCGCAGAAAGGCAATCGCTCGAATCGCGCTTGTCGCAAATGGAGAAAGCCCATCGCGCGGAAGTGCAACAATTGCGTGAGGAACATGATACGGCCAAGGGCGAGGTACAGAGGCGTCACGAAGATGAACTCGCTCGTGTCCGTCAGGAAGCGGCGTCGGCCCGTGAGGCTCTCGAAGCGCAATTGGCACAAGCCCATAATCAATATCAGGAAGAACTTCAATCACTGCGCTCCGAGTACGAATCAGTGATCGATGATGCCGAAACCGTGCACGCCGAAGAACTGCGACTGGCCAACGCCGAGACGGACAAAGTCCGCAAAGACTTCGAATCCCGTCTCAGTAGCGCGCACACCCAAGTGGAAGCGTTGAAAACAACGATCTCCGATATGGAGTCCCGTGCCGCGGAGGAACGTCGGAATTGGGAGAACCGTCTCGATGAACTCCATCGGACCGATCAAGAGGAGCGCGCCAAGGAACGCGAGCGTCATGATGCCATCGCGACGCGGCAGCAAGAAGAACTCAAGGCCCTTCAGGAGCGCAACGCGGATTTGCAGGCAAGACTCGATGATATCGAGCGTGTCGCCGCAGAGCATGCGGCATCGTTGCGCACCGCTCAAGCAACATTGCAGGAACGAGATGAAACGCTTCAGACCGAACGCCGGTCTCGCGATGAACTGGTCGCCAGCCACAAGGAGACGCTCGGTGTGCTGAACGCGCGTTTGGATACGGCCAGCACGGAACTCGCCGAATACCAGGAGCGGGCGGAAGCGCTGCGTCGCGAGTTGGAACGAGTCCAACAAGCCGCCGCCACGCGTCAGGTTGAACTCATTGATGAGCGCGATGGGTTGAACACTCAAATCGCCCAACTTATGGACGATTTGGACAATGAACGCACGTCCGCCGAGACTCACAAACAGCGCCTTGAACGCGATTTGAAATCGTTCAAGCTCATGCTGGTGGAGCGTGAGAAACAACTGTCGTCGTGGCGCGATGCGCACCGTGAGGCATGTGCTGAAGCACGCACGTTCGAAGCGCAGGCAGCCAAGCTCGAAGACGAGATGACGACGGCTACTGAGCAGGCCCGCGAGACGATCGCCGCAGAAATGCAGCGGCGCACCGACCTGGAAGATGAGCTGGCGGCATTGCACCGTGAGCGGACCGATTTGGAAGAACGGCGTCAGCGCGAACTCGTTGAGGAACGACTCGACCATCGTCGTAAGCTGCACAAAGTGGAGTTCGACATGGCCACATTGCGCGAGAGACTGCAGCGCGCGTTGGCGGTGCCCGAGCCACGAGGACGGGTGGAAACGCTGGTGCGGTGCATTGCCGAGCGCATTCCGTCGGCGCAGATCTATGTCTGGCGTCGTGAGCCGGATGGATCCGCGCGGATGATTGGTTGGATGAATGACGAACGCGAACTGTTCGATGGTCAGAACCTGCCGCCGTGGACGTTTGAACAGGAAACCATCCCGGCCGAGGGGATCACGGAGTTGACCGATGCGGCCGAATTGGCAGCACGGATCAACACTCATCCGCAGCACCATCATGATGTCTGGTTGGGACACTGGAGCCCCAATGCACAGCCGCTCTGGAGTATTACCTGGCCATGGCAGGGGAGCGGCAGCGGCGCCCTGGGTTGGGTGACCGTGTTCGGATTTGATGTTCAGGCTCCCACCGACGAGACCATCGACGAGGTGCACACGTGGGTCGGATTGGTTGGCGCCGCGGTCGAGAGCATTGGCGAAATGCAAACGCCCGCGCCGGTCGATCATTCGGCTTCGTCCGAATCGTTCCGTTCTGGCGAAGGGATCGAGACAACCGACGCGGAAAATTTTGAAGACGAAGACATTGGTGCGCCTTGCGAGACACAAGACATGCCCGAGTTGTATGATTCGGAGGAGGAAGACGAGCCTGCTGTAGTAAGTGAGCCGGAGGCGATCGAAGAATCTAATGAAGAGCCTGCCCCGACTCTCGACGAACGCTCAGATGGTGGGCCCGAACTTATCGAAGAGGAGCCGGTCGAGCGTCGGTGGATCGATCTTCACAATGTGATTCTGAATTGGGCGGCGCATCAAACCGAAGACGCGTTGCGGCTCGATCTCACCGCACAGCCCAGCATCAGGGTCGACGAACACTGGCTGCGGGACACACTGGAACACGGGAGGCAATCATGCCGCGGCGCGGACAGTCCGGGCGGCGAATTTATCGTGTCGACGCTGCGACAAAACGGCCATACCCTGGTGCGCCTGGTCCGAGGGGGAGAGCAGACCGAGCCGGACCATGAGAACGTGGCAGCGGTGGAAGATACCGCACTGATTACGGAAACGACGTCGCCGGTGGACGCTCGGGACGACATCCAGCATGATTCGCCGGTGTCGGGACGGTGGTTGGTGCGGGATGGGAACCGCATCGGCATGGAATTGCAATTCTCGCACACGGTCATGGATGACGATCAGCGCGCCAAGGCGGAAAACCAGCAAGTCACCGGTCACGTACGCACCGTATTGGTCGCCGATGACGACAACGCGATGGTGGAGTTACTGACCGGTATGATCGATTCACTCGGCAATGACGCGCTCATGGCATCAGACCGTGACGCTGCGCAAGATCAACTACGCGTCCACGACGTTGACGTGGTGATCATCAATTCGAGCATGGGCGGCGGCACCGGCTGGAACGTGGCCCGCTGGTTTAAGGACGCTAATCCGCAACTGCCGGTGGTGCTGGTGGTCGGTGCCGAAACGATGTCGGTTCCGGATGACTTTCCGGGCGATTGGATGTTGCGTCTGCCATTCCAGATCGATGAATTGCGTGAGTGTCTGGATTCGTTGACGATCGTTAGAGCGTGATCTTGCGACAGAGCGATTGAGAGCAGCACGGCTCAGGTTCGGGGTTTCATCCGAAAATGCTGTCAAGTGCTCTGGAAGGAGTGTTTTCAAAGACCACCCCAACGTGATTCTACGGTCAGATCGATTACTTTGAAATCGATAGGCGGGTGCCCGTCCTGGGGTGCCCTGCGAGCACCATTGGCTCCAGTCATTGGCCAACCACGACTATAATTTATCATCCGCTATCATGGCCAGTTTGATTGTGCCTGCTCGGCAGCCGGTAAGGCGAGTCCTTTAACATTTATGAGAAAATTACTCTCTTTTTGATTCGTTGGAGGGAGCGATTTTGCTATATTGAAAAGATTAAGTGGATGAGCCCTGTTGGGCCCAACCGCGTGTAGAGAAAGAGCAGATGAGCGTAACGTGGTGGCTTGTCTGACGTTTCGACAACAGATGGAGACGAGGATCCGGGAGGTTGAGCGATGTTCAAGACGAAGTTGATAGTCATAACGGTGGTGTTTCTGATTGCACTGTTACTGGTTACTGGAGCTGTGCAGGCGGAGCCAACGCAGCCGCAATCCGCGCTGGTTGAGAGGACAGAGTTTTATCAACGAGTCTTATCGTCGCCACCTGGGACCAGCCTGTCGCAGCGCGCTCTGTTGGCGGTCAGTCTC
Source organism: uncultured Ignavibacteria bacterium (assembly GCA_964440935.1). Lineage (GTDB taxonomy): Bacteria > Zixibacteria > MSB-5A5 > WJJR01 > WJJR01 > WJJR01. The sequence goes on from CAYTTY010000019.1 coordinate 11,955, forward strand.
GCCGCATCTGAATTGCAAATGTATGATCCGCAGGCGTTCGACAATGCCTACCGTGCCGCGATCTCGATCGACAATTATCGCACTCTCAGTGACACCACCCGGGTGTGGGTGACCGACCACTGGGAGTATCTCACGCGCACCTCGTACACATATGACGGCTACGCATCGCCCTCGGAGATTCTCGCGGAGCAATGGATTGGGAGCCAATGGGAGAATCAGTCCTTCACGACGATTCAGCACGATGCAAATGGTCAACAGGCCGAGATGATTGTGCAAACATGGTCCTCCGGTGTGTGGGAAAACCAGGGCCGCACGCTTTTCGAGTACGATGCCAACGGCAACCAGCTCGTCATGACGACTCAAATATGGGATGACGGCAGTCAAGACTGGGGGAACATATCGCGGACGCGGACTGAGTTTGACGGGATGTTGCTGAAAACGTCCACATCGGAGATCTGGGACGCCGGCGCATGGAAGATCACTGGCAAAGTCATCTATGAGTACAACCAAAACGATCAGTTGGAAATTGTCACCAACCAGTTCGATCTGGGCAGTGGCCTGGAAGATGCCAGCCGCAATGTTTACACCTACGACGCCGACGGGAACCGGGCTCAGTCTTTGACGGAACAGTGGAATGGGAGTTCCTGGTCGCCCTTATCGAGAATCAACTACACCTATGATGCTCAGGATCGTGAAATCATCTCATCCACGGACTCATACTTCGGGGGTGTCTGGCAGCCGTTCTCGAGCGATACCACTAAGTACGACGGAGATCGGATTGTGGAAGAGGTCCACGTTGATATCCTGTTCAGCACGCAACTTTCACGCACCTTGTATGACTACGATGATGCCAACATGACCCAGACGGTTACCAACCAGATCTGGGTGACGACACTTCAAGCCGATGCGATGGCGGATTGGGTCAATACGCAGCGTGAGATTTCCGTGTTCGAAGAGTTCGCCACCGCCGTCCAAATCGATTCGGAACCCTGGTCGCCGCACTACGAATTGGGCCAGAACTACCCCAATCCGTTCAATCCCACAACAGTCATTCACTACAGTCTTCATCGCAGTACCGATGTTCAGATCTCCGTGTACAATGTCCTCGGCCAGCACGTCGTCACACTCGAAGACGGACGGCAGGAGCCGGGCGTTTATGAAACGCGCTGGAATGGGACCGATGCCTCAGGTCGCGCGGTGCCGAGCGGAGTGTACTTTTACCGGCTGAAAACGGAAACTCAAATCGAGACACGGAAGATGCTGTTGCTGAAGTAAGGCACAAGCCAATAAGGAAGAAATCGACACCCGCGCGCCTTCGGCGTGCGGGTGTTCCTCAATTGGCACCGACCGCCAAAGCCGGCTCTGGCGACGTATCCCGTTTGTGACGATACCGAGACTAGGTCTGTACCATGCATGGCGATTTGGAGGATAGGATGACGATACGATCGATCACTCTGGCGGCACTGACTCTCTCTCTGCTCTTGACTGCGGGAACATCGCAGGCCGAGGTGCCATTGCTCATCAACTATCAGGGTATTCTCAGTGATTCCGATGGTGTCGCGTTGGAAACGTCAATCGCGATCAATTTCGCGATCTTTGACGCGTCCAATGGAGGAACGGTGCTCTGGTCGGAGACCCACGGTTCGGTCACCGTCAGCGACGGACGCTTTCATGTGCTGCTTGGTAGTGTGACACCAATTCATGACAGTGTCTTCGCATCACCGGATCGATATCTCAGCGTTCAGGTCGGTGGGGACACAGAACAAATCCCGCGCACGCGTTTCGTGTCGGTTCCGTATGCGCATCGCACGGCCACGATCGATGGCGCCGGCGGGGGGGATGTCACATCGCCGGTCCGCATTGGGGATGGACATGAACCGTCGGGGACCAACGCGTTCGTCGCCGGATCCGATAATGCCGCAACCGGAAATCATGCGACGGTCGGTGGTGGGCGATTCAACCGGGCTCGGGGTGTGTTTGCGACTGTCGGCGGGGGAGGTGCCAACACTGTCGGTGACTCGAATCTGGCGTCAGGTGGATGGTCAACCGTCGGTGGCGGACGGCGTCACCTCGCCTCCGGCGCGTACTCCACCGTTGGCGGTGGGGATGATCACACCGCTCTTGGCGAGTGGTCGGTCATTGCCGGTGGGCAGGATAACGCGACGACGGCCCAATACACAACCGTCGGAGGCGGACTGTTCAATCACGCCAGCCGCGACTACGCGTCGGTGTTGGGAGGCGAAACGAATTTGGCGTCGGGCCGACACTCCAGTGTCCCCGGTGGTTTAGACAACGCTGCAAGGGGCGACTACTCATTCGCGGCCGGTCGCAATGCCAAGATCGATTCGTTGCATGATGGGACAATCCTCTTTGCGGATTCGCTGAGCCTGCCGTTTCGATCAGCGACAGCCAATGAGTTCGCTGCGCGTGCCACGGGTGGCGTGCGTTTTGTCACCTCTGTTGATTTCGCAGGACAACCGCTCACCGGTGTGTGCCTGCCGGCGGGGAGCGGGACGTGGGCGTCGTGTTCCGACGAATCGTTGAAGACTGATATCACGCCGGTTAACACCGACGGGATTCTCGAAGCACTTGCGCAGCTACAGATCTCCTCCTGGCGCTACATCTCACAAGACTCTTCCGTCCGCCACATCGGCCCAATGGCACAGGATTTCCACCAAGCATTTGGGGTCGGGAAGAGCGAACGACACATCACGGTCATCGATGCTGATGGTGTTGCTTTGGCGGCGATTCAGGCGTTGGTGAAGCGGGTGGAAGAATTGGAAAGACGTATTGAGATGAAGTAGCATCTGGCTTCAGGGCGTGTTGACGTAGTCATATCTACATCGCGTAGGCCCTTGGCCGCACCGGTCCGCCGCGGCGGATCGCCCTCCCGAAGGCTCTGATTCTCGGGGTTTTTGCAACACACCCCTTTAGGCCCGTGGTTCCACGTTCACACGATCCCGATTCACGGGCCTATAGGCCCGTGGCACCGGAACGTGAATGTGCAAGTAGACCAAGCCTCACTTCTTCTCAATCGAACAGGAAATCTGATAATCGCTATAGGAGCCGGACCTTGGCGAGGTTACAATTCACTCATTCGGTTTCATCGCATGATCCGGAGTCAATAACGACCCTTTCAACACAGTGAACGTCAGGGGTGGCGCCCAACCCTATTCTTGGTTCTGAGTGGTATCTGTTTATTGCTGAGAGTTTAACGGTTGCGGTTGTTAGCAAGGAACCGCCGCATATCTTTCCCCGCTTCGATATGCGCCCGCCGGAGCGGTTCCGGGAGTCGATAGGTAGTGGCCAATCGCATCGTCTGCTCAATCGCTCCGAGTAGATCGATCTTGTGCCCAGGGGAGACGAAGACCGGTTTGACGCCTTCGCGTGTGCGCAACACAACGCCGGGCGCTTGCGGCGAGTAGCGAATTGTTGAGTAGTCGCCCCGTTTTTCGCCCGGTTGGTCAAAATGACCAATCAGGCGCTTATCGGCAATGCCGATTGACGGCAAGTCGAGCCAGAGTCCGATGTGCGATGCCAGTCCGAAAAGGCGGGGATGGCAAACGCCGTAACCGTGGAAAATGAGCAAGTCGGGTTCGTAGTACAGACGCTTCAACGCTTTCAGAATCAACGGACCTTCACGGAACGCGCGGTAGCCGGGAATATACTTCTCTTTGACCACGGCGTGGGCGTGCGTGATGTCGATGACTTTGCCGTCGATCACATCCATTGCGACGGCTGCGATGAATAGATGGTTGTCTCGCTCGGCCGAACCAATCCCCACCACGGTCCGAGGGGTGACGGTCAACGGTACCAGGGAGACAAACTTCGATAGATCGGACTGGACGCCGGCGGCACGCCGGAGTGGCAGATTCCACGGATGTCGGATGAAGTCCCGGTTCATACTCAGGGCGACCAGTCAGTTGCGGTGGTAAGTGTTTAAACCACGTGTTAATGGTGTTCTTTTTCGCGGCTTCGCGCAACTATCTACTTTTAATTGATTGTGCGATAGTGGTTTATCGGGGATGGGCCGGTGGCCGCCACACCCTTGTCGTCGATGATACATACCATTTGGGTTGAATCGACCCGTTGCTTATCCTTTCGAGCAATTGGGGGATGCCCGAGTATGTTCTATCACTGTGTTCTCATTTCTGCAACGGTTGGCTCGCTGCAAAACTCGCGTGTTCGCCGTGGCCTGCTTCATCGGATCTACCTGCGTGGTGCGACCTAAACGCTGTCGCCTCAGACAGCAGTGTCAGCAGTCGTCCATCCATTTCCTGACAGGAGAGTTCCGATGTCCAAAGAACTGCCGGTGATCAAAACGCCCCTGCCGGGGCCCAAGAGCAAGAAGATGATCAGCTTTGATGAGCAGTATGTCTCACCGTCGTATACACGCGCCTATCCCACAGTCATCGATCACGCCGATGGGGCGTGGATCTGGGATGTTGATGGAAACCAATTCCTCGACTTCCATTCCGGCATCGCCGTATCGGTGACCGGCAATTGCCATCCGAAAGTGGTCAACGCGATTGTTGATCAGGCCCGCAAAGCTGTCCACATTTCCTCGGCTGATTTCTACCATGAGTTGGTCGGCAAGCTGGCCAAGCGCCTGGGTGGCCTCGCGCCGGGCAAAGGGAAAAAGCGTGTGTTCTTCACCAATTCCGGTACCGAATCAGTCGAAGCGGGAATGAAGCTGGCGCGCTACAAATCCCGCCGGCCACGGTACCTTGCTTTTGTCGGTGCATTTCACGGTCGCACAATGGGATCGCTGTCTCTGACCTGCTCGAAGAAGATTCAGCGTGAGCGTTATGCGCCGTTGCTACCCGAGGTGACGCACGTCCCGTACGCCTACTGCTACCGTTGTCCGTACAACTTGAAGTATCCTGACTGTGAACTCGCATGTGTGAAGTTCCTCGAGGATCAGATTTTTAACCGTGTGGCGCCGGCCTCTGATGTCGCGGCCATTGTGGTGGAGCCGATGCAGGGTGAAGGCGGCTATATTGTTCCGCCCCCCGACTACTTCAAAGCGCTCTCCGAACTGGCGAAGAAACACGGAATCATGCTGATGATCGACGAAGTCCAGACCGGCATGGGCAAGACCGGGAAGATGTTCGCCATTGAGCACTTCGGCATCACACCCGACATTTTGGTCACCGCCAAGGCGCTCGGTTCGGGTGTCCCGATCGGTGCCTGCATTGCATCGCAGAAGACGATGGACTGGGAACCGGGGGCGCATTCGACCACCTTCGGCGGTACGCCGATGGGCTGTGCCGCGGCGCTGGCCACCATCGATCTGCTCGAAGACGGATTGATGGACAATGCCGACAAGCAGGGCAAGTTCATGATGAAAGAGCTGACCAAGATGCAAAAAGAGCATCCATCAATCGGCGATGTTCGCGGATTGGGACTGATGATCGGCATCGAGTTTGTCAAAGACAAACAGACCAAAGAGCCCGCGCCGAAGGTCGCACAAGAGGTCGAACACGGCTGTTTCGAAAAGGGGTTGATGATTCTCTGTTGTGGTCCTAATGGTATTCGCTTGGTACCGCCGTTGGTGGTCGATCGTGATCACTGCACCGTAGCGCTGGAAATCCTCGACGAGGTCATCGGCACAGTTGAAAAGAAGCATAAGATCTAAGTCGTCTCGGAGCGGGATGGGATGAGCCGTCCCGCTCCTCGTCTTTCACTGGTCTTTGATGCCAACCAAACAATCCACACGTATCCCGGTCGTTTGTGCACTGGGACGGTTCCCCGAGTTTGTCGACTGGCTGCGTCAACGAGTGGACGGCGATCGATACATCAGCAATCGTGTCGATTTCACCATTGTGACTGACAAACAGGAACGCGACGCGGCATTACCGGCTGCTGAGGTCTATACTACCTTTCGGTTCTCGCCGGACCAGTTCCGCCTCTGCGAAAATCTAAGATGGCTGCATTTGGGGATGGCGGGCACGGATACGGCGCTCTTCCCGGCATTCAAGCGCAGTCGTGTAATCTTAACATCTTCGGTTGGCCTGCACGATGACACCGTTCCCAATGCCGCCATGGGATTCATACTCAGTTTCGCGACGGGTCTGCATCAGGGTTATGCACAGAAGAACGCACGCGAATGGAATCGCAAAGAAATCGTACTCAATCGTCGGCAACTGGCCGGTCAACGATTAGTTGTCATCGGGGCGGGACGTATCGGACAACGCATCGGACGGTTGGCCCGGAGTCACGGCATGGAAGTCTGGGGTGTGCGCCGCTCGCGATCATCACAACGGCTGCCGGGATTTGACAAGATGGTCACCACTCGTAGTCTCCACAAAGCGCTCGAGAACGCCGACTTTGTTGTTCTCGCCGTGCCCGGAATTCCGGCGGCAAGACACCTGATCGGTGCGAGTGAATTGCGCGCAATGAAGTCGACTGCCTACCTGATCAACATTGCCCGCGGTTCGGTGGTTAATGAAAGAGCACTCATCACTGCATTGACGCGCAGCCAGATCGCCGGCGCGGGACTCGATGTCTTTGCGCAGGAACCTCTGCCAACGAATCATCCCTTTTACCGTCTCCCCAATGTCGCAATGACACCGCACACATCGGGAGATACGGCGGACTACTCGTTCCGTGCCGCCGAGTTGTTCTTGAAGAACTTGCGACGGTATCTTCAGGGTAAAGAGCTGTTCAACGTTGTTGACAAGAAACGCGGGTACTGATTCGGTGACACGAGATTCCTACGACATCATTGTCATTGGCGGCGGTCCGGCAGGATCATCGGCCGCGTTGCGCGCATCAAATGGTGGCGCCCGAGTGCTACTGCTGGAGAAGCAGCGAATGCCGCGTTCCAAGCTGTGCGGGGGATGGGTGTCGCAACGGGCGATTGAGTTGCTCGACGTCTTGCTGCCCGGTCACCTCATGGCACATCGGTTTGCACGCGCATCACTGGTTTTCGGCGATGTGTCTCAGCAGTACGCTCCTGATGAACCGCTGGGCATCTTCGTCGACCGGGCTCAGTTTGACAACTGTCTCTATGAACAGGCACTGGCGGCCGGTGCCAATGGCCGCTTTGAAACTGTCCAGGCCATTCAGCCGGATGCCATGGGATACACGGTGATCAGCGACAACAGTCGTTACCAGACAAAGGCTGTGATTCTCTGCACCGGTTCGAATTCATCACTGATCACACGGCTTCGTCCTGTTGATACGCATGATCAATCAGCCATCGCTGTAGAACAGACAATTCCGGTACAGTATGCCGACCGATGGGGTCTGGCTCCGGGTGAGGCGTGGCTGGGTTTTGGAACCGTAAGTCATGGATTTGATTGGGCGCTGCACCATAGCGACCGTTTGCTGGTTGGTGTGGGCGCCAAGCGGTCGAAGGTAGGGAATATCCGTAAAGTATTTTCGGACCTTTGGGATAGATGGCAATTGCCAGGAGATCTTTTTGCACCGGAGGGACACCCCATTCCGCTGGGCGGCCACAAACGAGTACTGGCTCGGGGCCGACTGTTAAGTGCCGGCGACGCTGCGGGAATGGTCGATCCATTTAATGGTGAGGGGATTGCGGGGGCGATCAGGTCCGGCCAGTTGGCCGCCGATGCCCTGATTATGGATTCCACCACCGATTCCGCCCAGACATATGCGGCTGCCTGTGAACATGAACTCCTGCCCGAATTGCGTATGGCCCGACGGTTGGCCGATCTCTTTCACGGGCTACCGGACCGTCTCATTCGTGCATTCTGTTCAGACCCCCGTCTGGCTGAGGACTACCATGATGTTTTGCGCCAGCGAATGACCTATGCCATGTTCATTCGCCGTCTGCTCAGGCGACGGTTGTTTCGTCGGACCAGTGTTGTCAAATCCAACAATTCGTCGGACCGGGCCCTGTAATTGTCACTAACTGCGCGCTGACCACAGGAATTGACCGAACTCCTCTTGCGAAGACATAACTTGGCCGGTGAATCCAAGAGGAGAATGTCTCATGGCCAACATGTTTGTCCCCACCATAGAAGTAACCCGCGGCGAGGTCACCGAGAGTGTTCATTGGAGTGCCGCCGCGGTTGTCGATCATACGGGCCGATTGGTCGCCCATATCGGCTCACCCGATCTTGAGGTGTACTCGCGGTCCTCGCTGAAACCGTTTCAGGCTCTGCCCACCGTCATGCGTGGTTTCCCCGATGTGTTCAAGCTGAAAGACCGTCACCTGGCCCTGATCTGTGCATCACACAGTGGTGAGGACCGGCATGTCACGGCGGTGCAGGAGATTCTCGATGCGATCGGCGCCACGGTCGACGATTTGCAGTGTGGTGCCCACGTGCCGCTGTGGTACAGATACAGTGATCAGGCAATTCCAGCCGTCAGCGACTTTACGGCGATACACAACAACTGTTCGGGTAAGCATGCCGGTATGCTGGCTCTCGCCAAGATCTTGGGAACGCCACATTCCACGTACCTCGACCCCGAGTCCCCCGTGCAGAAGTTGATTCGTGCCCGGGTGGCCGCCGTTTTGGCGTTGGACGAAGCGCAGATGCGCTCGGGTGTCGATGGTTGTTCGGTGCCGAATTACGTTGTTCCGCTCCAAAAGCTCGCTTACGGATTCGCGCGCCTGGCGGCGTCGGTCGGCCCCAAACCGCCGCACGATGAAGAGTGTAATGCGAGCTGCGCGCGCATTATCACTGCTATGCGCGAACATCCCGAAATGGTATCGGGCGAAGGACGTCTCGATCTGGATTTGGCCCGTGGCACCAACGGTCGCGTGTTCAGCAAGGCCGGGGGAGAAGCAGTCGAGTGTGTGGGCATACCGGAAAAGGGATGGGGGATTGCCGTGAAGATTGCCGATGGCGGGTCGCGCGCCATTGGTCCGACTGTTGTCGGTATCCTGTCTCAATTGGGACTGCTCAGTTCGGATGAACTCGACGCGCTGAAATCGTACGTGCATCCGAACCTGCGGAATCATCGACGAATTGTGATCGGGACGATGCGGATGGTGGCACAGGTGGAGCGGGTGTGACCGGCGCCAAATTGTTGCGTAGGTGCGGCTCTTAACAATACCGGCGGTGGTCGGGACATTCGCGCGTGTTGAAGAAGTCGTTTCCTGCTACCAGACCATGTGCTGAAATTGAAAAAAAGAATTGTAACTCTGCGTAGGGCCGGCTCTAAGAGCCGCACCTGCACGACGTGGATGTGAGTTTTTCAACAGGCCCGTTCGTCCGGGTTTCAAATTGGTTGTGTGATATGCTACAGTAATCCAAGACGGTAAGGATCCGACAGCAGAGCGGTAGGGCACCACTGCAGGAGGATCTCAACGGTCGAGTGAATCTTATGGATATGCAATCAGTGTTTGATATGCATTGTGGCCGTGGTCTCCATCAGTACCGCGCTCGCATCACCGGTATCTGCCAAAGTGAAAGATCCGGAGCTGATGGCTGGGATAGTGAAGGGCTTGGTTGTTGAGGCCAAACAAGCGGTCGATTCAATGACGGTCGATGAACTCTCCGCTCAAATGGATATGGGAGACACGTTGGTGTTGCTCGACAGCCGGACGGAAGCGGAATACGAGACGGGTCGCATTCGCGGTGCTGTCTGGATTCCACGGGATAGACTTGAGTTCATGGCGCCGAAGACGCTTTTTGCACCGATGCGGAAATCGTGGTTGACTGCAAGCAGGACGGTCGGGGAAGTCTGGCCACAGCGAGATTGAAGCAGACTGGATTCACCAATGTGATGTACCTCGTCGGCGGGCTTGAACGCTGGATGACATCGGGGTATTCGATCTACAACATGCATGGCGAGTTGAGTGTGACGGCGTTTGAGAAGGGGGAGGGCAAGTAGCCGTTGCTGTGATACCCATTCGCGATAGATCTTACGGATAAAGCGATCTATTGCTTCATGTCCCAATCAGAGGGCTCTGGGCAACTATCCTGGTCGTTAACTCTGGGCCGACCTACGACTGGGTTCTAAGTTTGGTGCCCAATACGGAGTCAGCTATATCCTGGCTTGACTTCTGCGTCTATCCTATGTACTTCTATCTGTGAATTGACATCAACGAACCGATAGCAAAGGAGTGTCCACATGGCTCGGGTTCCCAAGAAGGTTGTGGAGCGGTTTGGAAAGACTCTTGGGAGTTTCCAAAAGGTTCTTCAGGATGCGAAGGATCGCGATGTCAACGAATCTGATACGGTGACAATCGTCACTGATTTGCTCGGTTCGGTTTTCGGATTCGACAAGTATACCGACATTACTAGTGAGCAAGCGATTCGTGGTACGTTCTGCGATCTCGCTGTCAAGCTAGACGATTCGGTGAAGTTCATTATCGAAGTCAAGGCAATTGGACTCACACTCAGGGAGAACCATCTTCGTCAGGCCATGAGCTACGGCGCCAATCATGGTGTTCCATGGATTGTCCTAACCAATGGAATTGAGTGGGAAGTCTACAAAATCGCCTTCGAACAACCAATTGGCTGCGAACACGTTGTCTCATTCAACTTCTTAGAGTTATCAGCTCGGAAGGCTGATCATCAAGATCTTCTGTATGTGCTTTCCAAGGAGGGTCTGGCCAAAGCGGCTATAGATGTGTTGCATGAGCACGTTCAGGTTGTCAATCGATTTGTTGTCGCGGCCATCATTCGTTCCGAACCTGTACTTAATGTGATCAGACGTGAGCTTCGGAGGCTTTCGCCCGGTGCCAGTGTTACAACCAGCGAGATTGATGACCTTCTTCCTGACGTACTCAAGCGTGACGTGCTCGAGGGAGATGCGGCCGTCAAAGCGAAGAGGCAGGTTGGACGTGCTGCGGGAAAAACTTTACGGAAGCAACGCGACAACTCATCGTCGACTATCCTGCCAGCATCCCCCCCGCCACCAACAGATCCAGCACAAGGCTGATCCAATATCTGTGTAGGGGGTCTATCACGCTGACAGGGTTGTTCATGTATCAGCCAATCCTCTCCAAGCTTGCAGGCTATCAGCGATATGGCCACAACTGTGGCATGACTGTCGATGTGTCGAGGCAACTGGAACGACTTGAGAGTCCGACATAGCTGGACAGATCGTTCCATAGTCTGGCTGTTTCTGACACATCGCATCCTTTCACCTTGTTGGGCTCGTTGTGTTTCAATACCTTAGAGCTTGCACCGGGGCTGTGTTGCCGCCCGTAGTACATAGGGAGCATGACCAATGAGCGACCATCCAATCGAACCATTCCGCATCAAGGCCGTCGAGCCGATTCATCTGCTGACACGCGGTGAACGCGAACAACGGCTCACCGATGCCGGATTCAATGTCTTCAATCTGAAGGCGGAGGACGTTTATATCGATTTATTGACCGACTCCGGCACCGGGGCGATGTCGCAGCGGCAGTGGGGTGGCTTGCTCCAGGGTGATGAATCATACGCCGGTTGCCGCAATTACTATCATCTTCGGGACGTCGTGCGGGACATCACCGGATACCCGCATGTCATCCCGACACACCAGGGACGGTCAGCGGAGCATATGCTCTTCACGTTGTTGCTCGAGAAGGGCGATTACGTTGTCTCCAACACACACTTCGATACCACGCGTGCCAATGTGCTGTACCGCGGGGCCATACCGATCGATCTGCCGGATCCGTCATGCAAGGACGTCACCGCCGAACATCCGTTCAAAGGCAATCTCGACTGCGAGCGATTTGAGGAGTTGATCCAAAGCAAGCCCGGACGTGTCAAAGTCTGTGTCCTGACCATTACAAACAATTCGGTTGGTGGTCAGCCGGTCAGTGTGGCGAATGTCAAACAGGTGGCGGAGATCTGCCAGCAGCACGGCATACGGTTGATGTTCGATTGTGCGCGCTTTGCCGAGAACGCCTGGTTTATATCGCAGCGCGAACGCGATCAATCAGGCCGTTCACTCAAGGAGATCGCCCAGGCCATTTTCAGCTATGGTGAAGGCTGCTGGATGTCATCGAAGAAGGACGGATTGGCAAACATCGGTGGTTTTGTGGCGGTGCGCGATGACGAGCTGGCTGAGCGTGTTCGTGAAATGATGGTTGTGATCGAGGGGTTTCCCACATACGGTGGACTGGCGGGACGTGATCTCGAGGCCGTGGCACGCGGTCTCGAAGAAGTTCTCACGCCTGAATACCTGGAGTACCGCACCGGCCAGGTCAAGTGGTTGGGGGAGAGCCTGAGTCAGGAAGGCGCCCAAGTGGTCCGTCCGATCGGCGGGCACGCGGTCTTCGTCGATGCCGGAGCAATGTATCCGCATATATCACCACATCAATTCCCGGGGCAGACTCTGACCGTTGGGTTCTATCGCGAAGGGGGCATCCGAACCGTGGAGATCGGGTCGATCATGTTCGGCGGCACCGATCCGGAAACCGGAAAGCAGATACACGCGCCGCATGAGTTTGTCCGGTTGGCCATCCCGCGACGCGTCTATACCGCCACGCATTTGCAGCTTGTCATCGACGCTTATCGGCGGCTGTATGCCGCCCGAGAGCGGGCCTCCGGGTTTGCCATCGAATACCAGTCTCGCTTTCTGCGCCACTTCACCGCCCGTTTGCGTGAGCTACCCAGCCGTGAGTCCGAGACCGTGAGACGGTGATTGTCCTCTTGCGCTGAGACCGTATCCATCTCATTCTTAGGTTTGAGCTTCGGTCGCCGAGGGGGCGACTGTTCTCTTGTGTAGGAGTGCATCTATGAGATTTTTGCCCGTCGTGATCGTGTGTGTCGGATTTCTGCTCTTTGCTCAGTGCGGATCCGATGAAGAATCGGCCGAGCATGCGCCACCCAGCGAACCCCCGGTCGAGAAAGGGTCGCTTGAGGTGGAAGGCTCAACTGTTCAGATCAGTTGGATACGGGATCTGACGGAAACATTCAAAGCGGCCGAGTTGGCGTACGACCTCGGTGATACAACCGATGCCATTCTGACTGCTGAATCCTTGCTGGTCGTTTCCGAGTCGGCGATGGACACCCTGCCACCGAATGACCAGTTGACGCGCTTTATCCTGGTGTTTACCAGCGACGTTTACGCGTCGCTGCGCCGATGGTATGCGACGACCGGTCAGACCGACGAGGCCCGTCACCTCTCCGAGCGCTACATCGATTTGGCCGAACGGATGCAGCGCAAGCGCGATTCGGCATCGAGACAGGCCCCATGACCGGGGCACTGGTCAATACCGGTACCGTGATTGTCGGCTCTGTGATCGGCCTGGCAATCGGCGACCGTCTTCCCGAGAAGATCAAGACATCGGTGCTCAACTCACTTGGTCTGGTCACCTTGTGGATTGGCATTACCATGGTGATTGACGGGACGCGCTTTCTGGTCATCGTGGGATCGCTCATCATCGGGGGGGTTATTGGTGAGGTGTTGGCTATCGAAGCGGCACTCGCACGCTTTGCCGAATGGCTGAAATTGCGGACCGGATCATCGTCGGGGAAATTTGTGAGTGGCTTTGTGACGGCGTCGTTACTCTTCTGTGTGGGACCGATGACCGTGGTTGGGTCGATTCAGGACGGTACCGTCGGTGATGCCACGTTGATCTTCACTAAGTCCGTCATGGATGGATTTGCCGCGATGGCATTGTCGGCGGCGACCGGGATTGGGGTGATCTTCTCGGCCATCACAGTTCTGGTCGTCCAGGGATCGCTGACACTGCTGGGGCAGTCGCTGGCCGACCTGACCGCTCCCGAATCGCTGAATCAGTTGTCGGCTGTGGGAGGGCTACTCATGCTGGGGCTTGGGTTTCGTCTACTCGGCATCAAGGACATACCTGTTGCGAATTATCTCCCGTCGCTGGTCATTGTCTCCGTGTTGATGCTTTTTCTCTAATGTTAAATTCGCCGGGGAAAGCGATGAGTGACCCCATTTCTGAGACACAAGGAGGTCGTCTGTGAAATTTATGTTAAGCACAATTTTAGTCTTCGCGTTAGCTGTCACGGCGTCGGCTGCCATTCAGACGGAGACTGTCGAATATGAACACGACGGTGTCGTCCTCGAAGGTTTCCTCGCTTATGACGATGCGGCAGAGGATCCGCTGCCCGGCGTGCTGGTCGTGCATGAGTGGACAGGCCTGGGCGACTATGTCCAGTCGCGTTGCCGGGAATTGGCGGAACTGGGCTACGTCGCGTTTGGGGCGGACATCTATGGGAAGGGCATCCGGCCGGAGGGTCCTGAGGCCGCCGGCGAGGAAGCCTCGAAGTATCGTTCCGACCGACCTTTGATGCGTGCACGTGCACAGGCCGGACTTGATCAGTTGCGCAGCTATGATCAGGTCGATGGCGAGCGGGTTGCCGCCATTGGCTACTGTTTTGGCGGCGGCGTGGTCCTCGAATTAGCACGTAGCGGCGCCGACGTGGATGGGGTTGTGAGTTTTCATGGCAATCTCGACACACCGAATCCCGATGACGCTCAGCAGATTGTCGGGCAGGTGTTGGTTTGTCATGGAGCAGCCGATCCGTATGTACCCCAGGAACAAGTCCAGGCGTTCTGGGATGAAATGAACAACGCCAATGTTGACTGGCGCATGATTGCCTATGGCAACGCCGTTCACAGCTTCACCAACCCGGCCCGTGGGGAAGATGCGTCGCAGGGGGCCGCATATAATTCCAAGGCCGATCGCCGGTCATGGCAGGACATGCAGGATTTCTTCGACGAGATCCTTTGGTAGAGAATGGCCGATCTCGGCGTTCCGCGTCTTTCACCTTGATAACGCGTCACTTTCGACATAGCCTAGGGCGCGTTTGCAGCGTTTGCACATGCAAACCGGTTTTGTGAGAACGGTTGTCATAATGGATCGACTGCTGAAATACTCTGCGTTGGCGCTCATCTGCCTCCTGTTCGCGGGCTGTAGTGCGTCCCTCGTTCGCCAGGGCGAAACGGCCATTGAGCAGGACAATCTCGACCAAGCCGCCGCGCATTTTCAAAAAGCCCTGGACGAGAATCCCGATAATGTCCGGGCGTTGACCGGTTTGGGTAGAGTGCACTACAATCGGGACGAGTATGCCAAGGCCGAAGACTATCTGGCGTCGGCACATCGGATCGATCCCAGTGATCCGACGGCTGCCTTCTATCTTGGCCTGGCTCGAGAGCAACAGGGAGAATACGCCGGTGCGGAAGGAGCCTACGAGGCATTCCTGTCGACCGATCCCGATGAGGATGCGGCCAAGAGTGTGCGCGGCCGTCTTCTCTATCTGAGGAATCAATCGTTGCGCCAGCAGACCCGAGATGCCATCCGACTGGAGCAAACGCTTGTTACCGATACGTTGGGCCGCCCAATCGTTGCGGTTTTGCCGTTCACACTGGCCAGCGACAGTTCTGACTCGCTGGCGCCGCTCGCCAAGGGCGTCGCGGCTGCTGTCACGTACGATCTGTTCCAGGTGAAGAGCCTGCGGATCGTCGAACGGATGCGACTTAACGATGTGCTCGCCGAGCTGGAATTGGTGCAGTCGGGTTCGGTTGATCTGGCCAGTGCGCCGCGACTGGGGCGTATTGTTGGAGCGGATCATCTCGTGAACAGCAGTATGGAGTTTCTCGGAGATCGAGAGGTCTCCGTGCAGACGGGAATCGTCGAACCGTCGCAGGCGCTGTTCCAACTCGCTCTGACCACTCAGGAAGAGTATCTGCGCGTATGGAAACTGCAAAAGGACATCACCTTCGCGATTCTGGATTCGCTCGGTGTTGAACTGACCCCGGCCGAACGTAACGCCATTGAGAAGATCCCTACCGAGAGTTTCCCGGCGTTTTTCGCGTTCAGCAAGGGTATTGATCAGCTGGACCAGGGCAACGTGGAACGTGCAAATGAGTATTTTGCCGAGGCGGCACAGATCGATCCCGGTTTTCAGCAAGCAGCGGAAATGGAAGAGGAGACCGGTCTATTGCTGTCGGGCAGTGTTCCTGCAGGACAATTCGAGTCGATGATGGCCGGATTTGTGACTCCACCTCCGTCATTTGACCTCGGGCCAACGCGGGAATTCTTCAACGCGGGGGGAGAGCGAGCGGCTGATCCTCGCGACGACGACGATCCGGCGGTTGAAACCGGGCGTACATCGGTGGGTGGGACGATTCCGTAATGCAATTTACATGAGAACTCGAGTGCTCATAATCTGTGTCTGTGTCGCGTCTGTTGTCCTCGCCGGCAGTGGATTGGTGCACGCTGCCGAGCGGGATAGACCGTACTCGCGAACGTCGCTGTTTTTTCTGTACAATGGCTGGTCGGAGGAAAGCGCCTCTGGTGACGAGGATCTGAATCAGGCCGTAGCCGGATTGTCGATTCATCAGATAGTTTCACGGCAGTTCGAAGTCGAGTTGTCCGGAACCTATTCGAACACCAGTCTTTCGATTCCGACAAGTGACAATGTTGATTTGTCCTCGGTCAATGACACGCGGTTTCGCGCGACCGGGTACGTGGGCGAGAAACGAATCGTCAGTGCCTCACTCAAATTGAATCTACCGACCGGTCAAAAGGAACTCTCTGAGGATGAGTATCAGCTCAACGTCGCCCTGGCCGACAATGCCAAGCAGTACTATGTTCGCCGCTTTGGCCAGGGTCTGGACGTGGGAGGTGAACTTCTCTTTCGACCAATGGTTGATGACGTTCGCTTCACGCTCGGCGGGGGTTATCTCTACAAGGGCAGTTACCAGATTCGAGCGGATGATACGGAAGAGTACAAGTACGGTGATGAGATGTCCGGCATTGCCGGCATTGCGTACCGCTCGCAGCCAGTCGACGCTTCGGTCACTGGCACCTATACGCTTTACACCGATGACGAATTCGGCGGGGAGGCGGTGTTCAAGTCCGGTCCCTCTCTTGTCATTTCCGGCCGGGCATCGTACACGGAATCGTTCCACGCGTCAGTCGGTGCCACAGTTGTCATGCGGGGCAATGCCGAACTTCCGGCGGGTGAAGAAGGGACCCTGACCGAGGAAAACCTTAAGTCGGGACGGGATGAATTTCAGATCGAGTCGAACGCAGTGATTCCGCTCCAGGAACGGCTACGTCTGCTGGGCCGGCTGGAACTCATGAGTGTATCGGCGAACGAGTACGATTCGACGTCATCGCTGTTTCGTCCCAAGGCCAACCATGTGGGAATTGGTGCCGGCGTTGGTTACCAGTTCACACCGGGATTATGGGGTAGTGTGGTGGGAACTTACTACACTGGTACGATCAATGATGACAACGATCTCACGGGCCTTGGCGTGACCGCAGCACTCATTTTGCGTTACTGGTAGAGATGAATTACCTACGTGTCCATCGACTGACCACTTGTGCGTTGCTCCTCTGTGCAGTGACGCTGCTGGTGACGTGTACCGATGTCGGCCAGGGGCCCGGGAACGGCACGCGTACGGCGAGTGTCGATGTCCGGTTATTGAAGACATCGTTGACGCAATCGATCTCGGGCGTCGCTCTCCGGGCGATTGTCGATGATGAGGTTGTGTATCGGGACACAACCGACGTTATTGGCAACAGTTTCAACTTCGGCGAGTTTTCGCTCCCGGTCGGCGAGGCCACGATTATCGTTGAGGCGTTCGATGAACAGGGCGTGGTTGTCTATTCGGCGCAAACGACGGTCATAATCGAATCCGGCCAGTTGAATTCGGTGCAGTTGCAGTTGGTACCGGTCACGCCGCTGATGCGTCTGGCGCCGTTTCATCGCACACAGAATACTCAGGAAAAATTCGTCAGTACGCTCGAACTATATAACATCGAGCGGTTTGTCTCGACGCAATTGAAAATCACGTACAACCCGTCGTTTCTCGCATTCGATTTCAGTTCACACATTGCCGATGAGGCGTGGGGGGATGCCATCCAACACGTGACGATGGCACAACCCGGTGAACTTGACGTGAGATTCACGCGTCAGAGTGTAACAGATGATCTGGTCCCTACCGGCGTGGTCGAGTTGCTGGGCATACGTTTCCACGCCATTGCGCCGGGGATGGCTGATATTTCGATCGACGTATTGTCGCTGCTTGCGTTAAATGGTACGGTTCCGGAGTTCAGCAATCTTGTAGAAGAGGGTCAAACAGTTGAGCTGATCGGTGAGCCGGATGACGTTGTGGAGTTCGAGGATTCTGAGCTGCTCGACATTATTCGTGAACTTCTCGATAAATCAGGTGGCGACATCTTCGTGTCGGAATTGCAGGACATTATTGAGGTCGATGCCTCAAACAGCGGGTTGTCCAACCTGGACGGGTTGGAGTTCATGATCAATATCGACAAGCTCGATTTGACCGGAAACGAACTTACCGATCTGACACCACTGGTCAACAATTCGGGTCTTGACGACGGTGATACGGTTATCGTGAAAGGCAATCCGCTCGGTGAACAAGCTCAGCAGCAGATTGAAGAGTTGCGCAACCGGGGCGTTGTCGTGATTGTTTCGATCGACTTCACCGGAAGAGTAACCGATGACATCACCAGCCTTCCATTGCCCAATGTGACAATAGAACTGTCTGGTTCCACTGATCGATCCACGACGACCAACACGGCCGGCGAATTCGAAATCGCTGATGTCGAGGACGGGTTCTATCAGGTGTTCTTGACGCGCGATGGCTACGAATCACTCTCGGATACGGTTACGATTGCGGGCGAGTCTGTTGAACGCAATTATGAGATGACGGCGATTGTGGTGAGTACGATCATCTCGGGTACGGTCACCGACTCGGACAATAGCGCAGTTCCGATTGAAGGCGCAACAGTAACGCTGTCGGGGGAAGCGAGTGGACAGACCACGACCGACAATCAGGGCTTCTATCAGTTTTCCAGTGTGCCTCCCGGCCAGTATACGATTGCGATTGATGCCGATGGGTATCAGCCTGCCAGCCGCACCTTCGTAGTTGAGGCGAGCATACCCGAAGTCCAGGATTTTGCTTTGGACCTGCTTGTGTTCAGCGTATCGGGCGCTGTTACCGATGTCATAACCGGCCGACCGATTTCCGGTGCGGACGTTGCTCTTGATGGACCGGTCACC
The DNA here is from genome assembly GCA_964440935.1 of uncultured Ignavibacteria bacterium. GTDB lineage: Bacteria > Zixibacteria > MSB-5A5 > WJJR01 > WJJR01 > WJJR01. The sequence continues at coordinate 30,884 of CAYTTY010000019.1, forward strand.
GACAATACGAGCACGGATGACCAGGGATTCTATTCGTTGAGCGGATTGCCACCCGGCCAGTACGTCATCGACTTCACCGCTAGTTTATATGAACCTGAGACTGTCGCTGTAACGATTACCAACCAAGACGTTATCGAAGATGCCGCGCTGACACCAATTCCGCAGACGACGTCGATATCGGGAGCAGTACGCGACGACGCACAAGCGCCAATTGCCGGCGCGACGGTTGAACTCAGTGGGCCGACCAATGCGCAAACCACGACCGATGCGCAGGGGATGTACGAATTCACGGGTGTGGCGCCGGGATCGTACGAAATGATTGCATCGGCCACTGGGTACACGTCAGATACTCTCAATGTTGTCGCCGTGGCCGGGGTTCCGCTCACCAATCAGGACTTTGTGTTGAGTCAGCTCCTTTACAGTATTTCGGGAACTGTCACCGACTCTGTCACGGGCGATCCGTTAATTTCGGCCAGTGTAAGCGTGAGCGGTCCGTTCAATGGGAACACAACGACGGATGGCTCCGGGCAATACACGATCAGTGATCTACCGCCGGGGCAGTACACAATCGAATTGTCCGCCAGTGGATACGTTACCAAGTCGCGCGTACGGTCAATCACCACATCGTCGCTGACAGAAGATTTCTCTCTGAGGCCAGTCGTTATCACAACCACACTCTCCGGAACCGTAACAGATGCACCCGATGGTACTACTCCGATTGCCGGAGCGACGGTGGCGTTATCCGGTGCGATGAGCGATCAAACGACTACCAACGCGCAGGGATTCTACGAGTTCACCGACCTTCCGGAAGGTGAGTATGATATCACCGTCTCGGCGGATGGGTTCATCACGGACGTGCTGAGCATCACGATCTCCGGCGCCGATCCGGTGATCGAGGACTTCATGTTATTGCCGGAGGTCTTCACCGTTTCCGGCAGTGTGACGGAATTTGGCACGCAGACACCCATCGCAGATGCTACAGTCAATTTGGCGGGGCCCGTCGTGCGAAACATGACGACCGACGCGCAGGGATTTTACGAGTTGACCGATGTTCCCTCCGGCGATTACACGATGACTGTTTCGGCACCGGGTTATAATCAGACTGTTCGGCAGGTTACGGTGTCCGGAGCGGCAACGACCGAGAATTTTGGGCTTGTGCCACTAACGGTGTCGGGGACTGTCGTGAACACCGGGGGATCGCCTCTCGTCGGAGCCGCTGTAACGTTGACCGGTCCTGCGCAGTATACGACCACCACCAATCAGTCGGGTCAGTATGTGATGTCGCACGTCACACCGGGAACATACACGCTTGAGGTGACTCTGAGCGGCTATCGCACGCAGAGTATAAACCTGACTGTCGGCGGCGCATCGCTTGTGCGCGATTTCGAGCTCAAGACAGTGACGACCGTGTCCGGATCGGTGGGGATCGTCGGTGGTGGGGGTCTTGTCGGTGTGCAAGTCGAACTGTCGGGGCCCGAAAATCAGATGACCACCACCAACGGGCAGGGCGTGTATGTCTTCAATGATGTGATCGAAGGCAACTACACAATCGACGTGTCACACACAGGATATGTTCCGCAATCGCACAACATTGTCGTCGCCGGGTCACCTGTCGTGGTGGATTTTCTGCTGGAGGCGGGGACGTATGTTGAGGGACAAGTGACCGAATTGGAGTCATCGACGCCGGTACACGGCGCAACAGTAATGTTCAATCACAACGGTGAGGTATATTCTACGGTCAGCGGTGCGGATGGATCGTTCGAGCTCGGTGTACTGCCTCAGCAGAGTTACACAATAACGGTGGAAGCCCCGAATTACGAGACCAATGTCTTTGTGGACACGCTGACTAGTGATTCCCTCTTCCTTCATGTGGAACTGTTCGCCATCGTGTCAACCCTGTATGGATCTGTCAAGGATGCACAAACGGGTGAGATCATTGTGGGCGCTACCGTCACAGCCGTGGGGCCGCGTGTTCGCTCCGATCTTACCAACAGCGATGGTTGGTACGAATTCGATGATCTGTTCTACGGTACATATGAAGTTACAGCCAGCATGCCGGGTTACATCGATGTCAAACGCGAGGTCGATCTTGGCCCTGATGGCTTGGAGGAGCACTTTGTTCTCTCCACGGAACTCACCGGTGCTGAGATGCGGATCGTTTTGACATGGAATGCTTTGCCCGAAGATATGGATTTGCATTATTGGATTTTCCAGAATGATGATGTTGTGTACTACGTCAATTGGTTCGATAAAGGTGATTCGACTTTGACATCGTTCCCCTATGCATGGCTTGATAATGATGACTCTACAGGATTTGGACCGGAAACAATCACAATTGGTCAGCACGTACCGGATTCGGCCTGGATCCTAGTGGAAAACTACGGTCATCGCGAGGGTGGTGAACCCACGCTGACCACGGAGTCCGGTGCACACCTGGATGTTTATCAAGGGATTACGCTGGAGCAAATGGAAGTACCGACACAGGGTAGCGGTGACTGGTGGCATGCGTTTACTATCGACCAGAACGGTAATACTAGAATCGTGAACGAATTGCTTGATCTTGGCGGGCAGTCCTCGCATGTGCCCGAAGTGAGAAAAAGTATCCTCTCGCGTTAAGCGTCGACAGGCGTTCGCCGACCTGCGAGTGCCATCCAGTTGACTTTCTCAGTTGGTCTTACCCAAACGGATTCTCGTCCGCAGTCGGACCATAGATCGACGGCAGAGGCACGTCGAGCATACGGAGATACACCGACAACTGCCCGCGATGATGGTAGACGTGGTTCATCATGATCGAGCGCGCCACAGCCAGGCGCGGCATTTCGAGAATCGGCTGGCCGTCTTTGGTCAGCGACCATGATTTCATGATCGTTGCATCATCGAGCCTGTGGAGCGTCTCTCTGGCCTGCTCTATGCCAGTCTCAAACGAGGGGAGAAGTTCATCAATCGGTCGTGCCGACGGCCCTCTCATTTCCCCGGCATCGAAGGAGTCCCGCGTAAGCATTTTCGCGATTGCGCCAGGAACGTCGGCGACATGAAACGCCAATTGGCCCAAGGTCATTGATTTGTCATGTGGACGCCAGTCGAGCTTTTCTCCAGGTACTCGTTCGAGAACGCGACGGGTGGTGGCGGCCTCCTGCTCCATTTCGGCAATCAGTGATTCGGCGATAGTCGGCATGTCAAATCTCCTTCAGGTTGGGTGGTCAATCATACGTCAATGGCCATCTGCCCATAATCCGAAACCGGATACGAAGGGTCAAGATCGTAGGTTGCGCAATCATTTTGGCGATGTCCGATTAATGTCCAACTATTAACGGATGGTTAAATCGCAGGGGGAGACGTCACCAGTGTGCCATTGTATCTTGGTCAGTGGCGCCCGCTCCTATGCTGCTTCTGTTGACACGCACAGCCCGCTTCAATCGGTGTGTTGACAAGGCCTGAGTCGCAGTCCGAACGCACGTTGACGAGACAATCATTCGTAGGGGCGTACTGAGTACGCCCGCACCCGCAACGGTTTACGCGAAAGGGGCGTATTCAATACGCCCCTACAAGTGCCACGGGCAACGATGAGGCCGCGGAGACCGCGCCCCTACTCACCACCATTCTCTTCGGCACGACGAGCAAGCTCGTAGCTTCACTGACCGAGGTCAGTGGCACCCGCGGAGGGCGTGAGACGGAGTTAACCACAAACGAAAACGGCGCTCCCTCTGGGGGAGCGCCGCATGCATTCAAACAAATCGCAATGCCTTACGATGCGTTGTCGAACAGTTCCGCCACACGGTCCCAGTTGACCACATTCCACCAGGCATCGATGTAGTCGGGGCGACGGTTCTGGTACTTCAGGTAGTAGGCGTGCTCCCAAACGTCGAGGCCCAGGATCGGGGTGCCGGTGTCATCGGCGATGCCCTTCATCAGCGGGCTGTCCTGATTCGGCGTCGAGGTGATCTTCAGCTTGCCGCCATTGACAATCAGCCAGGCCCAGCCGGAACCGAACCGTCCGGCCGCGGCGGTCGCGAACTTGCTTTTGAAGTCATCAAAGGTGCCAAAGGTCGACTTGATCGCCTCACCAAGCTTGCCGCCCGGTTCACCGCCACCGCCCTTTTTCATCAGGGTCCAGAACAGGCTGTGATTGACGTGTCCGCCGCCGTTGTTACGGACTGCGGTGCGGATATTCTCGGGTACTTTGTTCAGGTCGGCGACGATCTCTTCGATCGACTTCTTCTCAAACTCGCTTCCTTCGACCGCCTTGTTCAGCTTTGTTACATAAGCATTGTGGTGCTTGCCGTGGTGGATCTCCATCGTCTTCGCGTCGATGTGCGGTTCGAGTGCATCGAACGCGTAGGGGAGATCGGGAAGTGTGAACGCCATAAATACCTCCTGTGGTTACGACGATTTATTGTTCAATACTCCATTGTCCACGTCAAATGACTCGTCCGGCGGGCTACGGTTGCCGGTTCATACCGCCGGAAGGAGGTTATACGGCCTGACAATGACAATCGTTATCAGAATCTCATGACGGGGCGTCCCAGGTGCCCGGTTATAGCGACAATAGGGGAGAATCCCTAACATTTCACATGTGTCCGACGCGGCTTACGCTTCAGCGCCTTCTGGATGTACGGAACCGCATCCGGCGTCTTGCAGTTGGTTTCCCCGTGATCGACCTCGACGGTGCCGATTGTCCCGGCGGCGGCAATGGCCTCCTCCGCCAAATGTCGACGAAACACACCGATTGCAATCACAGCACCGTTCATCGAGTGCCGGGCGCGATTGGGGGCCTTGTGTATCTCTTTCACAATCGTCTTTAGGTAGCGCTTGCAGTCGTCGTCGGTGATGTCTGCAAGATTGTCCTTTAATGCCGAGGCCAATCCACTGTAACCAGTGGCGCAGACAAACTCCTGTTTGGATGTCATCAACTGCTCGATCTTCTTTTTGGCAAACGGCGTCCGGGTGACCACGCCCGACACCATATCGGATAACAGGTGGTAGTTGATTCCGGCAACCCATCGGTTGATCTGAGAGGCAGTTAACTGCTGAGGATCAACGATCATCGTGGCAAGTGTCTGGGCATCAGTATTTCCGGTGTCCCACAGTTGCAGCGCCAATTCATGATCGACCCTGATCTTTTTCTTCAGCGATCCGAGCTTGGCAAAGCTGACGCCGTACAGATTGTCGCCCGCGCCGTGACGTTTGTAGATCTTTACGTTTTGCGGCGTCCCCATCTTCTTAAGTTCCGCGATCGCCTGTTTGAGAGTCATCCCGCCAATCTCCTCTGCTTCTTTCGGTAGATGATCGTGCAAATTCTCAACATGATCCAATGTCACAGTACGATCAATTCAATCGTGATTGCAATACGGTGTGCCGGGCCGGGGGGCGCCTCTTTAGGTGGTGCCTTTTTTATTGTCCCCCAGCCTGTTACACTACAACCTAACCGTATGGCCACTGAGCCGTCTAAGCATCAGATGGAAGGAGACGATGCCGCCATTGTTCAACAGGTGTTGTCCGGGGACGTCGATGCCTTCCGGAGTTTGGTCGAACGCCACAGCCGACGGGTCTTTGCGATGGCTTATCGAATGACAGGAAACGAAAACGACGCCGACGATATCGTGCAGGATGCCTTCACCAAAGCGTATCGTCAGCTCAACAAGTTCGAATCGCGCGCCAATTTTGGCACCTGGCTCTATCGCATCGCCGCCAACTGCGCACTCGACCACCTGCGTTCCCGCAAAGTGCGCGATGAAGTCGATCAACCGCTGGATGATCGCGGTACATCGGTGCTCGATGTCATCCCGGCAACCCGGGAGAGTCCTGATGTGCATGTACAGGGTCGCGAGATTCGTGAGCAGATCACCGCGGCTTTGGGGCAACTGACCGTGGCTGAACGCGCGGCGTTTGTGATGCGGCACTTCGACGACATGCCGATCCGTGAGGTCGGCGCCGCGCTCAAACTCAAAGACAACGCGACCAAAAACACCATTTTCCGCGCGGTGCAGAAACTGCGCAAAGCGCTGGAACCGGCATTGGGTGATTCGCGATGATACACGTGAGCGAAGAACAACTGGTCCTGTTTCACTACGGTGACGCCGATGATCATGCCGTCATCCGTGAACACCTCGACACCTGCGATGCATGCCGTGCCGAGTATGAACGGCTGCGACAAATTCTCGACGCCGTGAGTGACCTGCCGGTACCGGAACGTGGTGCGGGATACGGCGACGAGGTCTGGCAGCGGGTGCATCCGAATATCGCAACAGAAACATCGGTAAAGACCACGTCGATCATCCCATGGCGCACCGTTTGCTGGGTGGCCGCCGTTGCCGCAGCGCTCGTACTCGCATTCCTGAGCGGACGGTCGTCACAAGAGCCTGATCCCCAGCCGCAACTGGCGCAGGAGGATACGGTCAACAAGGTGCTGCTCGTGGCGATGAACGAACATCTTGAGCGCACCTCGATGATGCTGGTCGAATTGGTGAATGCCGACGGAAACGGAACGGTGCGCATCGGCCCTGAGCAGTCACGCGCGCGTGAACTGGTCTCGGATAACCGTCTCTACCGCCAGGCCGCACAACGGGAAGGCGATAAGGCGATGGCGATGCTGCTCGGTCAGATCGAACGCGTGTTGATGGAAGTGGCGAACGCGCCGAGTGAAATGCCGTCGGAAGACTACGAAATCGTCCGTCGCGACATTCAAAACGACGGGCTCATATTCAAAGTTCGCGTGTTGCAGTCCCGTGTCGATTTTGAGGAATCGGGTACCGTGAGCGATTCTCTACCGGGGGCAATCTAACAGATGAAGGGGATGGCAGCCATGACTCGTACACTACTCGCACTGCTACTGACTTTTACCCTACTCGGTCCGGTTTGGGCTTCTGATGGGGATGTCTGGCACATTGATGAGGGAACGCTGTTCGCTCAGGGCGTTGGATTGTCCGACGAGGAGTCTGGATCCAGTGCCTACGATCAAGCCCTGGAAGCGTATGAACGCGCTACACGGGCGCTCGATAATCGCAACTGGGAGAATGCGGTTGATGAATTCGAGAGAGTCATCAGTATAAAGGGCCAGCGTGTCGACGCGTCGCTGTACTGGTTGGCCTACTCCCTCAATAAGCTGAACAAGCGCGCCGAAGCGCTCGATGCGTTGGCCAAACTACAGAGTTCGTCGTTCTCCAACAGTCGTTGGCGCGAGGATGCCAAGGCGCTCGAGTACCAGATTCGCGAGGCCTCAGGGCAGAAGATTTCGCCGGAGCTGGCCGAAGACGAAGAGCTCAAGCTGATGATCATCAACAATCTGATTCACACCGACCCGCAACGGGCTGTGCCGCTGCTTGAGAAATTGCTGCAGGAGAACAATCCGCCGCAGATTAAGGAACGTGCACTGTTTGTCCTCGCACAGAGTGAGACCGAACGTGGCTTTGCCATAATCGCCGATTATGCGAGGGGGGCAGGGGAGCCGGACTTGCAAATGAGAGCGGTCGAGTATCTTGGGGTCTTCGGGGATGGTAACACGGGAGCTTTGCTCGAGGACATCTACCGATCCTCGACGGACACCGATGTCAAACGCAAGATCCTCGAGAGTTTCATGATTGCCGATGAAAACGACCGCCTGCTGTCGGTGGCGCGCGAAGAAAACGACAAGCGGTTGCGCATGAAGGCGATCGAACAGTTAGGTGTCAACGACCAGGTCGAAGCCCTATGGGAGTTGTATCAGGTCGAGACCGACGATGACGTGAAGCGCAAGTTGATCGAGGGTTTCATGATCGCCGACGCGTCGGGCAAGCTCCAATCGATTGCCCGCGGCAGTGATGTGACAGCGCTGCGTCTGAAAGCCGTCGAACAGTTGGGCATTCTCGATGAGAGTGACATGCTCTGGGACATCTACCAAGAGGAGAATGAGACCGACGTTCGCGCGGCGATTCTCACTGGGATCTGGCTGAGTGATGATGTTGATCGGCTGATCGACGTTGCGAAAACCGAGGCCGATCCCCGACTGCGCCGCGCCGCGATCGAAAAGCTCGGCCTCAGCGATGGTGTTCGTGTCGAGCAGGCGGTGACGACGCTGTACATGGATGAGACCGATGACAGCGTGAAGCGTAAACTCCTTGAAGCGATGTTTCTCCAGGACAACGTCGACGGGCTCATCCAAATCGCACGAACCGAGAAGGACCCGCAACTGCGTCGCGATGCGGTGGAGAAGCTCAGCATCATGGATTCCGAAGAAGCGACCGACTTTTTGCTGCAGTTATTGGAAGACTAAAGCGAGGTGAGTGATGACGTGGAAGATGATCCTGCTCAGCGCGGTTGGCTGCGTCCTGGCCCTGACCATGAACGCGCTTGCAGCCGACCAGCCGCCCGATGTGAAAAACACCACGATGACAACGCAAATTCTGACCGGCTCTCTCGAACGGACCTTCGATGAGTTGACACGTGACTACGGCGATCCGATCTGGGTCGGATACTATGCGCCGTTGCGTGACGACTACAGTATTTGCTGCGGCGATTGGGATTGCCGTCATTGCCTGTGCAAGCTGGAATCACGCCGCAGTTCGTTCAATATGAACAGCACCGACGACATTCTGGATCATGGCGATTTGATGGTGTTGGTACGGATCGATGACCACGAGATCGATCGGATCCGGGCGTTCTCGGAGGACTGTCCGCTCGATGCGGATGATGTGCCGTTTATCTGGCTCGACGGTGTGTCTTCGTCGGCCAGCATTCGGTGGTTGAGCGGATTGGTTGAAGCCGGAGAGCGGCGGTATGACGATGATGATGTGATTGAAAAGGCGATCAGCACCATCGCACTGCATGATGATCCGACCGTCCTGACCGCATTGAAGCGATTTGTGGAGCATGATCAGCCCGAGGAACTGCGTGAACAAACAGTCTTCTGGATCGGCTCGGTGGGAGGGCACGACGCGGTCGATATCCTCCTGGAGATACGGGATACGGATCCAAGTTCCGAGGTGCGCGAGAAAGTCGTGTTCGCGCTCACACTCCCCGATGTTCCGGAAGCAACCGATGCACTGATCGAGATTGCGCGCAATGATCGGGACAGCGAGTTGCGTGGCAACGCACTGTTCTGGCTCTCGAATGAAGCCGGGGAGAGAGCAGCCGCGGCGATCGAAAATGCCCTGGAGAATGACCCCGATACGGACGTCAAAGAACGTGCGGTCTTCGCACTCAGCAACCTCCCTAACGACGAAGGGATTCCCAAGCTGATTCATGTCGCGCGCACCAACCGCAATCCCGAAGTGCGCAAGCAGGCGATCTTCTGGCTGGGGCAGTCAGATGATCCGCGGGTGCTGGACTTCTTTGAGGACATACTCGCGGAGTAGGACGAGCACCATCCATTACAGAACAAAACGTCCCGTCCTCGCGGACGGGACGTCTCAGCCCCCCTAAAGGCACTTCGCTGCAGTTTAGAATGCAATCACCGATTGCAGGTAGACGATATCGTTGGATGATCCCTCTGCCAGACGGTATTCGGCACGCAATTGCGCATTGTCGAACACTTGATAGCCAGCGCCACCGGAGCCGGAAAAATGGGTCAAGCCATCGTCGGGACGGTATGCATCGCCGCGAACGACGCCGAATACCCGGCCCTGACGATACAAGCTCTGGACATAATACCCAAGATCCTGGTAACGGCCCGAGTTCAAGTCACGGCGACGACTGATGAACTCACCTTTGAGTTCTACTGTTTCGAATTCCAACGACGCATCGAAGCCGAACATCCGGCTTTGCTGGGTGTTGTCCTCGAGATAACCCGCGGCGAATGAAGTGCCGAATTCGATAAACTCATTCATAAACAACCCAAACCGCGCGCCATACGCCTCCGTCGGGAGCACACTTCGCTCTGCGTCCAGATCGGCGGCGATCAGCGGTTCCGGCAACTGATTCACTTCGTTGACTCGCAACGCCGGTGATGTCCCGAAGCCGTTGACAGCAAAGACCGCGAGATTGCTCCACGTGGTCTTCGCGTAGAACTGTGCTCCCAAGTCATTCCACCCCTGGTGGGTGTTGGTAATGACGAGGGGCAGCGAGACCAGTGGCCGGTCAATGGAGCGATACGAGCGCCAATCGATTCCGAACGGTACATCGAATTGTCCCACCACAAATCCCGTCTCCCGGAACTGGAGTGGATCATTCGGGTTCGGTTGGCCGTCCCATACGTAGACTCTCCAGTCGATGAAAGCTTCATCGACGGCGACTTCGCGAGCCTCAGAAGCATAGGCGACTTCCATTTCAGCACTGACCATGTGATTGATGTCCGACGACAGGCCCAGGACGAATTGCCCGATCTGGAAGTCGTTATTGCCGACCGCCACATTGCCCTCGACCGCGCGAACGTCCAAATGGCCGTTCACTTTGACATTACCGTTACTCAGTGTCTGTGCTGTGCCGCCGGCTGCGGTTACAAGAATGAACAATACCGTCAACACGGTTGTGATCGTCATCCAGCGGTTCCCATTGTCTCTGCTGCTCATGATGTCCCCCGTCCTTTTCTGACCACCGCTGTCTCCGTGAAATTCGTGCGGTGTACGCAAAGGCGGATCAGCAATCGCATTGCCAGAACTCGCTGGGGCCACAGGTTTTGGATGTCAGATCAGTTGGAGGATGTTTGAATGTAGTCTGATAGGGCAGGGAGTTAAAGTGTTACTTTGAGGCGTGACGGGGGGATTTCATCAGAAAGACCTTGGGGACTATCCCATAGGTCAGGGAGGTGTAACCATAGAGTCCAGGTCGCGGTGTGATTATAGCGGTTGTCAGAACTATCTTCCGATTGAGCAGGCGATGTAAACGGGGCGCCCGTGCTACATTGCTCCGCAACAAGAGCTGTCCGAATTTCCAGTGTAGATAAAAAGAGAGCGCCCTCTCCGTTTGCAAGTACCAGCCGTCTCTCGACGAATGGAGGGAAAAGAAGAAAGAGGGCGCTCAGGTCAATGATGTCGTAACCAAGTTGTCTCTCGCCAGACCCACCTTACATACTGCCTCCAGGGCCGGCTTGTTTCCGTCAAATACAATTATCTGCCAATTAACTGACGATTTTTGACAGGATTATGTCCGATTCAAGTTCTACTCAAAATCAACGCGCTCGAAGTCATCCCACTCGATCTCAACGAGTTTACCGTCATCGGTGTCAATGAAGATGCCTTTGTTGTCATCATCGACGTCATTGGAGCCGCGCAACTCCAAACGGGTACCGTTGCGCAATGTGAGCGAAGCCGACCGGCTCGAACGGCGTTCGATCGACGCAATCTCTTGCAGCTCAATGTCGTACTCGATATAGTCCTCTTCGCCGTTGATGAATTCCCAAGTGTAGCGTTCGTCATTGTCCCAGGTGATTTCACCGGTGAATCGGTCACCGCGATCATCGGTGACGGTGCCGCGCAGACGGTGACCTCCATCGAAATCATCATACATTGGCTGCATGTGAGCCGGCGGTGTCATGAAGGTCAGCTTTTCGAATTCATCCCACTCGACTTTGATTTGTCCGAGTCCGGGTACTAACACGTAGATGCCCCGATTGCCCGAATCGACATCGTTGGAACCGGACAGTTCCATCTCTCGTCCTGACTTCAACACGACATTGCATGACCGGCTTGAATTGCGTTCGATCGACTCAATCGCCTCGAAGCGAATCTCGCGATCGCGGCCGCGCTGATCGCCATCGAGGATGTCCGACGTGTAGATTTCGTCGGCATCCCACATCACAAAACCGATGAATTCAGCACCCTCCTCGGTCACAATATGGCCATAGAGACGCTCCATTGAGCCACGTGGCGGTGCGTAGCCGTCTGGCTCGGGATAGAACTCGACTCGATCAATATCGCTCCATTCGAGCTCGATGGTGCCTTCGCCGTCGATGAACACCTCGATCCCGCGGATGCCGGATCCTAAATCGGAGCCGGAATCCTCGAACCGAATCCGTTCCCCGCTTTTGAGCTGAACCGTGGCCCGGCCGCGAGAGAGGGGTTCGATCTCAACAATATGTCCGAAGCGGAGTTGCGAGGATGAGTTCCAGTTCCAGTTGACATCGTCACCGCGGATATGCAGCCCGAAGATCTCGATGCCGCCGCGGTTGCGTTTGCGACGCGACTCGTAGCGCTCATCGTCGTACTTCGTCGCGTCGATGAGATCATCCCAGAATCCCTCGTTTTTGTCCCACCGAATGCGCCCGGTGTATTTATCCCCCCACTCGGTATAGACAGTGCCGAAAATGTAACCGTGGTCCCTGGCGATTGCTTCCGTGCACAGGACCACGACAAAGGTGATAGCCGCCAAAATCAACGCACGTTGCATCGATAAACCTCCTATGTCGTGCAGGGTCCGGATAGCCCGCGAATGGGCGTTATATGCCGATTACGAAGGAATTAGTCGCAGGTTTCACGGAATTGGGGTTAAGGCCAACTTGGGATCGCCGAGCCCCAGCTCGGCGTGAGGGGGCAACCGCCCGAAGCCGCGAGCAACAGCTGATGCTCCGTTCCGCCCGGAATGACACCGGGTTATCCATGCGTTGCAATCCCAACAAAAGGCTGACAATCCCTCCCGTATATGCTTAATTCCCGCTCTTGCCTCGGGGAGGGCGAGCCTCCCGGCGAGCACTTTTTTGCAAGCCTCAATCCTTAACAGAGGTATTCCATGGCGGACACATCGACAAACAACATCATCCTGTCGGGCATGCAGCCCACCGGACGGTTACATCTGGGGAACTACGAGGGCGCACTAAAGAATTGGGTTCAGCTCCAAAACCAATTCGAGATGTATGCCTGCATTGTCGACTGGCACGCGCTGACGTCGGATTTCGACGCCACCGAGCAGCTGCCCGAACGGATCCACCAGATGGCGATCGACTATATCGCTGCGGGGCTCGATCCGGAGCGGACGGCGATCTTTGTCCAGTCCGATGTCAAAGAGCACGCGGAGCTGCATCTGCTGTTTTCGATGATCATTCCGATCCCGTGGCTGGAGCGGGTGCCCAGCTATAAGGATAAAGCTGAGGAGTTGGGGCTCGATTCGTATGGCTTCCTCGGTTATCCACTGCTGCAGGCGGCCGACATTCTGGTCTACAAGGCCGGCTGGGTACCGGTGGGGAAGGACCAGGTGCCGCATATCGAACTGACCCGCGAAGTCGCGCGACGGTTCAATACGCTCTACGGCGAGGTCTTCCCCGAGCCGCAGGCGAAGCTGACACCGTTTGCGGCGGTGCCGGGTCTCGACGGGCGCAAGATGAGTAAGTCATACGAGAATGAAATCCCGCTGTCGCTGCCCGAGGACGACACACGGAAACGTCTGAAGAAGATGTTCACCGATCCGAAGAAGCTCCGCAAGGGCGATCCGGGGCGGCCGGAAATCTGCCCTGTGTATGCGCTGCACAAAATCTACAATCCCGACCACGAAACCGAAATCGCGCCGCCGTGCCGTACCGGCGAGTTGGGCTGTGTCGACTGCAAGATGAAGCTGGCCGACTATCTCAACGACGCCCTGCGTCCCCTTCGCGAACACCGCACCGAGCTCGAAAACAACCCCGACACGGTCAAGAGAGCCCTGAAGATGGGCGCCGACCGTGCGCGAGCCCGCGCCTCGGATACGATGAAGGACGTGCGGAAGGCGATGCATTTGGGGTAGTTCCAGCACAGTACCAATACACCCCGAACGGGCGGTAGCCGATAGCCCAACGCGTCAGGGAGTGTTGATGACTCCCAAAGCCAAATTCGTTGGGAGGGCGAGCCTCCCGGCGAGCCGCGGTGTGGAATATGCAGTTTCGGCTCGGCAGGAGCCTCGCTCTTGTCGAAGAGCGCGCCAGTCAGAAGCTATTGCAACGCACCGTTGACTCTGGGACATACGGCACTTACACGAGGAGTTTCAAAAAGGGGTAGCAAAGCCACTCAATGGCGGACGCATCAGATCGGCTGCCCGTCAACGCTGAAGATCGTGGAATTATTCTCCAATTCAGTTGTATGTTACGTTGTTGGACCTCTACGAGAGACTTGATGCTAGGGTTGCGTTCTTGTCAGGCAACCCTAATCTGGAGTGGCTGATTGGTAGTGTTGCTCATGAGCTTGGCCACCAAAGAGCACACCTAGGCCACTTAGACGAAGTAAACTACGTTCAATATGTTCGGGATGGGGACATAGATACAGTTCAAGGATTGGTGTTTCATACACAATTTGGTGCCGATTCCTGCCTTATGCAGGGTTTCTTGACGCAATGGATAATGGATCGGCGACGATTCTGCAACAAGCATTGGAACTCTGTCTTTGACAGCAATTGTGTAGATTATTTGAGGCGCACAAGCGGAACTCTATGAGAGTCATGTTTGCAGGACTGAAGCGAACTGAAGGGCGACTTCGATGGAAGCGAGACAGAAGAGCGGCACCATGCTAGTTACCTGGAGTCTCATCGTGATTGCGCTGTTGTTGCAACCCGTCCCCTCAAATGGAGATGATGCTGCTCTTACATTGCACTTGGTGCTCTCTGATTCTCAATTTGTTCAAGGCTCACCATTTGAGGTCGCCATCTATATCGTAAACAACGGATCGGGAGTAGCGCTATTGCCATCTAACGAAGTTAGTTTGAGCTGGCCGCCGTTGAACCTGTCTGTGAAGAGCGAAACTGGGAATAGGTACTCGCTGTTGCGTTTCTTGGGTATTCACGGAAAACCATTCTCTTTGCAAAGGGGAGATACTATTGGTGGGGTCTTCGACCTCGGTTCGAGACTGATGCTAAATGGGCAGAGGGCATTTCCACTTCCTCCAGGCTCTTACACTGCGCGGGCAGTGCTTCAATATGAAGCCGCAGAAATTGGGAAATCCGAATTGACAGATACGGCATCTTTCAATGTCAGGAAAGCCAGCGGTGAGGATTCGGTGGCGCTAGAGCTACTTGAAGCTGTTGTGAATCATTCTTGGCACGATAATAGTGAAATGTATGCTACATTAGATTCAATCATAGAAACGTGCCCAGGGTCCCCGGTGAGAGAGTCCGCGTACCTAAGGCTGCTTGGTGGTCGGGATTCGATGTTTGATGGAGTGAGAAGTCAACGTTTACTACGACTAATGACGCATGCCACAATTGAATATCCAAATTCTCTGCTTCTATGGCAACGTATCCGGGCCAGGCGATTAGACTTGGACGCTGATGATCTTGAGAAGCTGGACAAATCACTTGAATTAGAGGTCCCCACAAGTATGGCGCGGCTGGCGCTGAGATCTGACAGGTTACCAATGAGGGTTGAGAAGTAACGAGGCAGGTATGCAAGAATGGAGTGCGGTAAAGGGCTGGCTCTCAGTTGGGCTCTTATTCATTTGGGGTGGGGTCATTGGCGCGGTGGCTGCAGCGGTTCCGATTCATACTAGAGTCAATGAGAGTACGCAAGCGACTATTGAACTGATTCAAGATGTGTGTGAGAAAGCGCTCGCCCAATCCAGGTCAGCCTATTTGGTCGACCTGAGTTGGAGCCGTTCAACTTTCAACTAAGATTGGGATACCACCCGTACCAAGGATATGAAGGCGCACCCGACAATGCGCTCGCGATCTGGACTCCACAACTTGAGAGCGGGACTGTACGGGTTCTCGAATTTTGCGGAACTCCATGTCGCTATTTCGACGTACAGTGGATAGGTGGCGATTTCTCTTTCTCAGTGCTCTTGAGTTTGACGAAGAGCCGCTTGATCCGACGAAGAATCACCACACACTTAGAGTGCAAGTCTATGATCTGGCAGTGGACTCTGTGTACTCATATACAGCCAATCCAGTGGAGCTAAGATGGCACACTCATTAATCAGTGGTACAATCATCTGAGGTGGGTTATGAAACGGATACTGGTCTTTGTCGGAATTCTCTCGGTCGTGGGAATTCAGTCCTGCTCTGGCCCAACAGAACCCGACCCGCCAACCTATGTCTACCCGTTAGAAATAGGCAATCAGTGGCTCTACCGCACACGGCTAATCGTCGATTTTCCGGAAGGCCAGGATGATATTGATGTTTATGGATTTCACGCCATGGCATTGCCTGCGTCAAGCATCGATTCCGATAGCACGGAGTGGTTTCGGATCGGTCAGTATTCGGGCTTCCTGCTAGACGGTGATCTGCCGATTCCGATGGATACACTTATTCAGGCTGATGCTGTCTATGCCAACCGACCCAGCGGTCTCTTTGTAAGGAACAGCCCTGGTCGCATCTGGCTATATGCCCCAAAGCTGTCCGATTCGATCACAGCCGCAGACAGGATGTGCGAAGAGGTTCAGACGTTCGATCAATTCATATTCCCTTCACTCGTGAATGTCGCGCTAACGGGTCCGGCGGGCATCCACACAGAAGCACACTATGTTCTTCCATATCCGACCCGGATTGATTGGAAGTCAGAATACAGGGAGTTGGCGCCGGACGGAAGAACGATCACCCATAAACGTAGACTCATTGAACTTGAAGCAATAACCGTGCCCGCAGGGACGTTTGACTGTGTGCGGATTGACGGGAGCATTGTCTGGGAATCAGAGCAATGGGATGTTACGGAGTACTATGCATCAGTTGGACTCGTGCGAAGAGTGCTCTACAGCGAATCCAATTTCGAGTCACCTGAAGAAGGACACGAGAACACGAGTGAGCGCGTTCAAACGCACGTGCAGGTGGATCTAACACAGTACTATTTTCCGGAACATGAGAACGAATAACCAGATCGTCCGAATTGGCGTGAGGGTAACTATGCGGTGCGAAAGGAGAAATATAGCGACTGAATGTGTTGTGGTACTCGTTCTCCTGGTTGGGATCTCCTGCTCCGGGCCTACCGAGCCCGAACCCTACGACTTTCGCTATCCGCTCGCCGTGGGCGACCAGTGGGTCTATGATGTCACGATGACAAAGGACTTCAATGACGACCGTCCGACGAAAGTAGCGTATTCCCACGACGCGGGCATTCGGGTTATTGACTCCAGTCTGTACAAAGACGGAATCTACTCTTACGATCTCGTGGAGTTCATGGGGGCGGAGTGGGATGAATCCGCGGATGAGTGGAACCGATTCGTGAATCTGGACGATGGTCTGTACCAGATGTTATCACAGTGGAAAGTTGGTTTGAATTTGGAGCCAAAGCCGGTCGTACGCGGGGGGATTGTCATCAATGACCATCGCTTTGAGTCTTTCTCGTCGTTTGTCCACGATTTGTTCCGCGTGCCGTTGGGAGTGGCATCGGCTCCCGCAACCGACGACGAGGAGTTCCATCTCGTGATGCCCTATCCACTTCGCAAGAACCTGACCTGGCAATATCGCGACGTTGCATTTGGTGGCCAGATGTCCATCGAGAAACGGGTGATGGGTAAAAAGACGATCGAGGTTCCGGCAGGAGAATTTCACTGCATTCGGATTGATTGGGTCTACGTGGGTCACTTCGATGATGTCCATGTATCGGACTACTTCTCCGACGACGGATTGGTACTGCGTCGTATCGTAGCCGAGAACATTATGGAAACCGACTACACGCACCCATACGGGGGCGGGGAAGTCTACACTGGTATTTCAGAGTTCAGCTTGCAGTCGTTTACTCAGAACTCGGAGTAGAGTGATTTTCATAAGTACTCTCGGTTTGTAGAAGCCCTCCGTTTAGTCATCAAGCCTCAGGCTGTCATCCCCGTCCGTCGCGGCGGAGGGATCTATTTTGAACTTAGATACGCGCGGAAAATGGATTCCCGCTTTCGCGGGAATGACAGCAGGGAACTCTGGCAACCTAACGGATGGAGTCCCAATCGGAAAATACTTTTAACAATCATTGTAGTGTCGTGTCCCGGAAGTAGGTTAATGAAATTGTTCGCGACCGCAGTGCGGTCACGCGCCCTCGCCTGACCGCTATCTCCTTTCCGGACAAGGCGTCACCCGAGGGCGGGTGACGCCATGCTCGGGACCAGCCGCGTTGACTTACTTAACGGACTTCCGGGACACGATAGAAGACGGCAACTCTATTCCAAAAACAAATACCGCTTCCACCGCTGATCACCCAGTCCGACAAAGCGCTGAATGAAAGTGATGTGGTTGGGGCGTTTGGGCTGCCGGCGCAGCGCCATATTGGCTTGGTCGGGCGTGCGGTTGCCCTTCTTGTTATTGCAGCGCACACACGCACAGACCAGGTTCTCCCACGTATCCTTGCCGCCCAGATTCTTGGGGATGACATGATCGACCGTCATCGCCGTACGTGACTGGCCGCAGTATTGGCAGCGGTGTCCGTCGCGCTTGATAATGTTCTTCCGCGACAGCAGGACCTTCTTGGGTGGACGCCGGACATATAGTCCGAGGCGGACGATCGATGGGACCGGCCAGGTCTCCGTTGCGGAATGAATCCGGTGGCCGTTGGAGTTTTCAATGATCTCGGCCTTGCCCAGGAAGACCAAAACGACTGCCCTTTTGACGGTACAAACACTGAGAGGCTCGTAGTTCTGGTTCAGTACGAGCACCGGGGTCGTCAGACCAATCGTCGGGCGTGTGCCGTTCATGGGCAACCGATTCTCCAGTACGAAGATATCCTCCAGTCTCTAACCCGTCAAGGCAGGGATTTGTTTGCGGAATTGTGAGTCTGGCAGCGGATCGTAGGGGCGAGCCGGTGGCTCCCCCAGCGTGGTCGCAGACATCTCCGCACGGGTGGGCGTCCCACCGTGGAGTCGGACGTCTGCGTGGGGTGGGGACCCGGCTTGTGCTAAGCAGCACCGGGCCACTCCAACAACAGCATTGTCAAACGGCGGGAATAGTCGGTCTGCTCACCGGTAGAGCCCATAGCAGGGGGGCAGAGACATCCCGCCATTATCGCATCGGGTGGTACAGATTTGTGCCACCCGAGTCTCCTCAGGTCCCGCACCTGAAGAGCAGCAGTTCGGGCTTGGGAGAGCTGAGTGGCTGTCGGGCAAAGTGCGGGTTGTGACAGTCCGAAACAAAAAGGCGGGAACAAGTTGTTGTCTGCTGCGTAGATGGTCAATGATAGGCCCGATTGTCTGACCGGCGGTCAGGCACCGCACGCCGAATCCTGTTGACTTGACCAGTAGTAGCCGCGTGATTGTGAACAGTATCACGCTGTGCCCCAGGTCTGATAGGTCCAGACAACTTGGCTTAGACATCTGACGTAACCGACATCCTCTCGGGTGTCTTTGACATTACTAACGGAGTCTGATCATGAGTAACGCTGTCGCGGGGCGTGCGCCCCGAACCAGAAAGAAAAAGGAGCAGTCCGAGATTCGGATTGTCCAGTTGCAGGAATCCGACCTGCTCGATGCCGCCAAGCTAATGTATCGCTCGGCCAACGCCTTACGCAAGTCGGCCGGCTTGGAGCCGTACACCACCCGTTTCCGCGCGGCACCGCCATTGCTCAGTCATATCTACACCCAGGACCCCGATCTGTCATGGGGCGCCTACGAGGGCGACAAGCTGGTCGGTTTTTCCAGTTCCCACATGCGGGACCGTCAGTGGCACATCGCCTACCTGTTTGTCGATCCCGACTACCAGAATCGCGGGCTGGGAAAGCAACTCCTCAAACACGGGATTGATGAAGCCACGCGTCGTGAAGCGCACTTCATGTCGCAGTGCACGTTCATTTACAATACCAAGTCGATTGGGATGTACACCAAGATGGGCATGTTCCCACGCAAGAACCTGATGCATCTCGAAGGGCCGCCCGCAAATTCGTATCAATGGCCAAAACTGTCGGCGCCGATCAAGCCGGAGATGATCACGTCGACCGATATGCTCAACGATCTGAATCTGATGGACCGTGAAGTGCGTGGGATCAACCGCGCGGTCGACCACTGTTATTGGCTGGCCGACGATGATCACGAAGGATACGTTTTCCGTCACAACCGCAACATGGTCGGGTACGCATACATTTCGCAGCAGGGACGCATCGGACCGGTGTTGGCGATGCGCGACATGTATCTCCCGGAGATCATTCTTCACTGCCTGCATTTGCTGGCCGAACGCGGCGATGATGTGGTGCCGAAGATTTGGCTCAACGGTAAGAATTTCACGTCGTTGCAGATGGTCTTGAACAACGGTTTTCGGATTCAGGAGATCGGACTGCTGTTGACCAACCGGATGTTCTGCGACGTGCGCCGGTATGTACCGTCATCGATGGCGGTATTCTAACAGCACTTAGGGAGGGCGAGCCTCCCGGAGAGCACTCTCGGTACGGCTCGTGGCCCTGATGAGGCTTTCTTCATCAGGACTTGCATACCTCACGTCGAAATATGGTCAAGACGCTTTCAGTGATACTGCACTCTTAACATAGTGGTCAGAGTCCATCCATCTGTCCCGTGAGCGAGTGTGCTCACCGAGCTGGGGCTCGGCGCTCCGAGTTCCGCTCTTGTCTTTTCCATTCCCTCGCACAACCACACACATTACCTTGGCTCCCCTATGGACGGACTGCGCGTACTGGTTGTCGATGACGAGAAGTCGCAGCGCGAACTGATGGGCGGCGCACTGGAAAAACAGGGATATGCGGTTACCAAGGCGGGTTCGTTCGATGAGGCGCTGGCAGCAGCGGAAAAGACCTTCTTCGAAATCGCGTTGCTCGATATCAAGATGCCCGGCGGATCGGGGCTTGATCTTCTGGAACAACTGAAAACATCCAATCCCGACTTGCAGGCGATCATGGTGTCGGCGCACGGCACATTCGAACACGGTCTCGAAGCGATGAAGAAGGGTGCGTTTGATTTTGTCACCAAACCGATCGATTTGCCGCAGTTGATGAATTTGTTGCAGCGCGCACAAGAGCGTCACTGGCTTCTTGCGGAGAATCACTATCTACGGGAACGGTTGGAAGAGCCGTTTCGCGACGACAATATCGTGTACAATTCCCCGCGCATGACCGAAGTGTTCTCGACCGTGAAACGGGCCGCGGAATCCGATACGACGGTTTTGGTGCGAGGCGAATCGGGTACCGGCAAGGAGGTTGTCGCGCGCGCGTTGCATCGCGCCTCCTCGCGAGCAGAGAAGAGCTTCATTGCGGTCAATTGTGCGGCGCTGCCCGAGACATTGCTCGAAGCCGAGTTGTTTGGCGCCGAGAAGGGGGCATACACCGGGTCGACGGCGCGGCGCATCGGACGGTTCGAGCTGGCGACCGGCGGCACGCTGTTTCTCGATGAACTGGGAGATGTCCCGGCAGCGATTCAGGCCAAACTCCTGCGTGTGCTCGAACAGAAGACATTCGAACGACTTGGAGGCACCGAAACCATCCGCTCGGATTGTCGCGTTGTCGCCGCGACGCATCGTAATCTCGAGGAGTTGGTTAAGCTGGGGACATTTCGCGAGGATTTGTACTACCGATTGAATGTCATCCAGATTCACATTCCGCCACTGCGCGAACGTCCGGAAGATATCATCCCGCTGATTGAGACGTTCATCAAGCGCTTTAATCGTGACCGGTCCCAGCCGATCGAAGGGATCACGGCCGCTGCCAAGGATGCATTGCTGCGCTACAGTTGGCCGGGAAACGTGCGCGAGTTGTTGAACGCCGTGGAGCGCGCCTGTGTGCTCGCACGGGGTTCCGCACTCGATGTGAGCGACTTCCCCGTGACTGTCGCGGGAGGTGGCAGTACGTCTGGCGACGCGCCTGGTGGACCGGCGCCAACGCTCCCGATGGCGGAAGTCGAGCGACGACACATCATCCGCGCCCTCGAATACCACGACTGGGCGCTCGCCCAAACGGCCGACTCGCTCGGCATTCACCGCAACACGCTGCGCATGAAGATGAAGGAGTATGGGATCGAGAAGTAGCATTGACGCTGAATCACACTTGCTGTCATTCCCGCGAACGCGGGAATCCACTTTTTCACTCGACGAGATAGCAAGACACTGAATCCCCGCTTGCGCACTTCGCTCTCGCGAAATGCTTGCGGGGGTGACTGTAATGAGCTTCCGTGGGAGTGATTGTACCCGGATGTACCGTTGCCGCACCCAGTATCACACAAACATGTCAAACGCCTTGTGATACCGCACAGTCCCCGCCACACCCGTTAATGCCCCCAGCTGTAATTCCAAAATCATGAATGCTTCGTCGGGACACTCGTGCTCCCAACGGATGCCGAATGGGCTCGCGCGTTGGAAACCGAAGCGTGGATAGTAAGTCGGATGACCGAGAACGAAGACGATGCGATGGCCCGTGTCTGTCACCTGTTTTATAGCAATTGTCATAAATCCTTTCCGTTTGGATCTGGGTGCCACGGGCCTCTTGTGGTGAGTCCGCCGTGGCGGATCGAACCATCAGGCCCGTGCGTCCGCGTCTGCACAATCCCCCATCCACGGGCCTCAAGGGGCGTGTTGAAAAACCTGCTGTCTATCATCACCTCAGACTGGGGAGGGCGAGGCTCCCGCCGAGCCGCCGTGTGGAACATGCCGTTGCGGCTCGCCGGGAGGCTCGCCCTCCCGAAGGCTGTGATTCTCGGGCGTTTTGCAACACGCCCCTCAAGGCCCGTGGCACCCGGATGTCATCACGATACACACGGTGCCTCGCTTCTCCTCAATCGGAAATTTATAATGACAACCGCTCTATCCCCTCGCAAACCATCAGCGATCCGACACCACGGTTCTGGTAGTCAGGCAGGACCGCCATACAACTGAGCGAGATCGCCAGTACGGTTCCGGAGTTGGTATTGATAACGCCAGGACTGAAGGCGATGTGACCGACGATTTGGTCGTCGTTCAGCGCGACCAGAGATGGTGTGAGTCCGTTGTCATCACGCAACGCGTCGACCAGACGGCTCTCTTCGGATCGGCCGAAGGCGGCATCATTCAAGGCTCGGATGGCGTCGATGTGATCTGGTTGCTCGGAGGCGATGGTGATGGTCATTGGGTGTTCTCCCTGGATGTTCAACGATGGAGGGTGAGTGCGCTATACGTCAGGCGTCAATGCATGTTTCGTGACGCGGTGACATAGTCGTCACCCATGACATAAACGGCCGCGCACCCACCGGGCGCCGGAGACTCGGAAACTCGGAAAGGTGAGTTATGCTGGTCCCTGATGGATAAAGCCCCATCAGGGCCACGAGGGTGTCTCTGTTCCGGTGCCCATTTTCGGTGCGTGCTGTCCTCGACGCACAATTCCTCAACTAACGGATCCCACGATGCCCGGTTGCGGGAGTCCTTCTAACTCATTGTACTATAATAAATAAGGGGGTCGCATGATCCCTTGGCACGGCTGTTGCCATTGCAGTCTTCGGAATGATATCGCAGGAGGATATGACCATGACGAAACGACTCATACTACTGGCAGTGGCACTGGCCGCGACGATGGCTCTGGTTGGCTGTAGCGATGATGACGATGTCTACCGCTCCGACGTCGATCTGCAGGCACCGGCGACTCCGCGTGGAGTCTATTCGATCACCGGTGATGGTGAAGTGACGATTGTCTGGCT
The DNA here is from genome assembly GCA_964440935.1 of uncultured Ignavibacteria bacterium. GTDB lineage: Bacteria > Zixibacteria > MSB-5A5 > WJJR01 > WJJR01 > WJJR01. The sequence continues at coordinate 54,265 of CAYTTY010000019.1, forward strand.
GGGCAGCGATGAACAGGACCTAGAGGGATACGTGGTCTATCGTTCACGCGATCTCGATGGCCCATACCACGAAATCGGCGAAGTCCTTGTCGATGACCTGCCGCTACGGCTGGAATTTGTCGACCGAAACGTGACAAACGGTCAAACTTACTACTACGCTGTGTCATCGTTTGATTACGCCGGCAACCTGAGTGAGCTGTCGTACGAAGACGTGTTCGACACGCCGCGACCAGCAGGGTACGGGGTGCGTCTGTATGCCATTGATGCACGCATCAGCCAGTCGGCATTCGATTTCTCGCGGTATTCGGTGACCAGCGGCGATGATCCGATGGCCGACATTCTGATTTCGCGAGATGGCGATGCACTCTATCTCGAAGCGGTCGACCATCCCGACGTACTCACCGACATCCAGGATTTCGGGTACACCACCGATCTCGATGTGCTCGACTGGGCGCCGCCCGAGGGCTGGTCTCCCAACGGATGGGCCGAGTTGATCCTGGGCCACACGTACGCGATCTGGACGCGTAACGATCACTATGCGAAGATTCGTGTCACGCGGATCACCAACGATTATATCGAAATGGACTGGGCGTACCAGATCGATCCGGGCAATCCTGAATTGAAGCCCGCCATTCCGCGCGACAGCACAAACGCCATTGCCACGACCGCTCGCAACGAACGCGAGCAGGGGTGAACGATAACTGCAACCACGCCGGCAACGCGACTGAGAGGGGAGTGACAGTCATGGAACGGACGAAAGCGAAACGGTGGAGCCTGCTGCTGGCCGGTCTTGTCGCCGTGGTGATGCTGGTACCGGCTGCCCAGGCAGATGACTATGGCCGTAGAGGTATCGTGGTGCAGCCAACGCCGGATCACGATTTCCGGGTGTGGATTTGGCCTGACCGCGGTGAAGGGGGCGAGTATCTCCCGGGGGACAACATTCGTATCAATGTCGAGGTCACGCGCAGTTGTTTTCTGATTCTGTACAACATTGACACGCGCGGCAATCTGCGGATTCTGTACCCCTACGATCCGTGGGATGACAATTATGTCGCAGCGGGCGAGGTCATTAGCTTCCCGCGTCCTTGGGACATGTACGAGTGGACTGTCGACGGACCGTCGGGGATCGAGTATGTGCAGGCGATAGCGTCAGAATTCCCGATTCGACCGCCCGACTGGCCGATCTACATGCGTTCGGTCAATCATGGCGGTGCGGTTTGCCTCGATCCGGAGCTGCGCGATTTCCGCGCCGGACGAAACCGTCTCGACTACATCCGGACCGTCAATCGCAAGATCACCGGACGGTACTGGGACTGGTGTGCCACGGACTTGGCATCGTTTTACGTGCAGCCGCGGTACCATCGTCCGACTTGGCACGATCCGTGGCCCGATGTCTTCTACGGTGAAATCTACATCGGCTGGCCGATTGGCGGACGGATCTACATCGATGATGTGTATGTGGGAATCGCACCGCTGTGGATCCCGCGTCGTTATGGGCATGGACAGCATGTCGTTGTCTGCCGTGATGGTGGACGCGTGGTCCGAAAACAAACCGTGCATTACTATCCAAAGCGGCGATACAAATACACACACGTTCCGGTGCAGCGGGATGTCGTTATCGAGCGCGGCAACGTGAAACCGGGACGTCGCGGGGGCGTTGAGCATTTCAAAGTCGAGGTTGATCGGGATCGGCACCGGCGTGATGATCATCGGCTCCCGGCGGCCAATAAGCGTGGACGCGGGGATGTGCATGTTGAGCGCCGGACGACCGTCACGCATGAGCGAACGCGTACAGTGGATCGGGATCGTGGCCAGAGCAGAGTCACGGTCGACCGCAGCCGAACACGCTCGGTCGATATTGATCGGTCTGTCTCGAAGCGGGCAACGAATTCTACAAGGAGCATGGAATCAGGCCGGACGGCTCGGCAAAGTGCACACAGCAAGGTGACGAACCGTCCGCGTATGGAAACACGGAACGACCGGCAGTCAGCACAGGTCTCGCGCTCGGCGGGTAAGAGTCAGCAGAGTATCTCAAACGCTAAGCGGAACAGCTCGGTGAGTGCCAAGATCAAGAGCCGTGATCGCACAATTGAGCGTAAGGCCACGGTCGAGCGCTCGAAATCACGGACGGTGACCAAATCCCGGGCCAGGGAGACCTCGGGAAAACGGCGTAAGTAACCGATTTGAAGCGTATATAGAGGGGAACAGGGAAACCTCTTTGACGGCGGGCGGATGTCGATATATCGTATGGGCATCACGCCCGCCGTGGAGAGGCGGACAGATCATGAGACGGTTACTCACCATAGTTCTGCTGACAGTGTTTGTGACCTGGTCGGTCCCGGCGCTGGCGATTAACGCCAAGTCGAAGACCAAAGAACCGCAGCAGACCGAATCGAAACCGTCGGAGAAGGCTCAGCCGAAAACCGAGAAACCGAGCGGCGGCGAGTCCACTGAACGCTCGAAGAGCAACCTGCTCAATGCGCTGAAACGTCAGGTCACCGAGTCAAAGTCGAAGCCCGTGAAGTACGACAAGTTCCAGGACTCGAATAGAGACGGTGTCTCCGATAAGGTTCAGAAGCAGCATCCAGCCGCCGAATCCGCTCCCGCTGTTGCGCCCGAGCCGGCTCAGAAAGACGATTCGGCCAAGCGCAAGACCACGCGTACCAAAGACACCAGCGAGAAGAAAAAGGGCGACGATCCGAAGCGCTGAGCAAAACGGTACTCCCACGATTCGCTTTAAGTGTGCCACCCTAAACGTGTAATGGTCATTGCGTTGATCGACGCGATTTCGCATCTTTACGTGGGCAGTAATGTGATGCGGGGCACAAGCCCTGCCAACGCTATAACAGACTTAATTCGCGTTCCGCGTGACCCCTCACCATGGCGGATAACGAGCGCACCATCGCTGACTTTCTGGAATCGCCCGACGATTACCATCGGTTCTTATCGTTCTTTGAACTGACCTTCCACATGGCGCGCGCCTATCTGCGGCGTCTGCAGGCACGTGGTTGGAAACTGCCGTTACAGGAGTATTCGGATGAGACCGGCATCGATGACTGCACGGTCGATCTCTTGGCGACCCTGTATCGCTCCGACAATGGCCGTCCGTACTATGTCATCCGCGATCACTTCGAGCGCTCAAACGCACAACACGACTCGCTCTTCGATCAGCTCAAATCGCTGGTGGCGGGACATATTCATCAGGAGTTGGATCGTGTCAAGAACGCGCTCAACGAGTCGGCATTTCATATTAAACGTCAAATAGTTTATGCGCTCAAAAGCGGCGACTACGAGGAAGTCTCTTTGGGCGCACTGCGGTGCTGGCGGTGGACCGGCGGCGGTGAGCCACGTCTTGATGGACACCCACTGGCCGACAAGGATCAAGTTCAGCAATGGGCATTGGCTGCCGTGCGTGAGCAGGCCAATATGCCGCAACGCGTGCGTGCGGTCTTTGAATTGCTCCAAGAGGACACAACGTGTGCCACTGCGCTGCCACAGTATGCGCTGACCACGGCTTTTCGTGCGGTTCTGTGTGATCCGGGTGACCATCCGTGGGGGATCCAGCCTCTGCCCGGTGGGGCTTATGTGAAAAACGAGCTGCGGCGACTTGCCGCGCTCGCCATCGAGCAGAGCAATGACGAGTGCCTCGCCAAACAGGGCGAGAAGAAGGGATTGTCTGAGACGGTGTTCGACGCGTACGGGCGGTCGCTGAAGAATCTCATGCGGGATTGGATAGAGCACGGCGAGCACGACAAGATTCCGCAATACCTGTATGAACAGATCGACGGATTGGATTCTAAACAGTTTCTGAAGCTCTATAAGTACTCATTTGAGACGCTCGTCGAGGATTGCAAGGAGCGGCTGCGGGAGATGGTACGCGCGAAGGGGCTGGAACCGTGAGTCGGCCTTTTTCGCTACGAATCTTCCATTTGGTCGCTAGTTGATACTCAGGGGCACTATGCCAAACGAAACCCACCATCCCAAGATTGATGATCTGCTGCGTGTGAGCCGGCTCCCGCCGGAGCGGCGATCGGAAATGTCGGATATTGTCGCTCATGTCGAGAGTTGCGACGATTGCCGTGCGCGGATCGCCGACTTCGAACACTGGGATGAAGCGATTGATGTATCGTGGGCCGAGGGCCTTCCCGACACGGCGAAGACACTGGCTGAAGACGTGTATCGTGACGGACAATCTGCAACGAGAATTGTCACGCTCATCCGCATGGAATTCCCCCAGGAGGATCGCGTGGCGCACCTCGCGGCGGATACAGAAACGGGCGAGGTTCAGCCGACAACGATCTCCACGTTCTATGCCGAGCGGCCCGAGGTCGTTGTGCGCGTGATGCGGGAGGCCGGTACCGGCAATCTCACGATTACAGTGATCGCCGATGATCCCCAGATCGCGCGAAATGCGATAGTGACAATCGGGAATGAACGATTTGTCTGTGATGAATCCGGATCGTGCCAGGTTATTGTTGGTGTGACGTGCGACCCCGAGCGTGATCCGGTGCGGCTCGTGTTGCCGCCTACGACGATATGACTTCACCGAATAACGCACATTCCAATTCCAATTCGTTATCGCCGCTGGCGTTTGCCCGCGCTTATCAGGTATACCGTCAGCGGGCCGCGGCTGAAACGTTCGACGATACCCGCATTCTGCTCGCTGCTCGATTCTGGACAGAGAACGAAATTGCATTCGACAATCCGTCCTTAGCGACCTTCTGGCAGGAGGACTTGCCACCGCTCTTTGCAAAAATCCCGTCGATTGATTTCGATGATCTGCATCCGACGGAGCTGGAAGAAATTGCAAGTTTCGTGGCGCTGGTGGGCGCACTCAGTGCGCCCCTACGGGACACTGAGGATCACAAACAGATTGAGGGTGATCGTAGGGGCGTATTGCATACGCCCGCGCAACCGCAACCGGTCTCCCATCCCATTCGGTCGCTCGCTGCCCGCAAATGGCTCTACCTGGGCGATACGAAACGCGCGCTACGCTGCCTCGAACAGTTGCAACTTGGCCCGGTGCCCAGAGAGGATGATTGCGATGGTGATGGCACAATCGGGCCTGATGTCATCGACCGGCTGGCCGAACAGGTTGAGAACGACAATCCGCCGTTGGCGGAATGGCTGAAACGGTTCGCGTCCGACTGGCACGACACGCTCGATTCAGGATATCCCAATCGCGCCCGGTGCCTGCTGGTGGAGCAGAACGCCAATGGTGCCGCACCGCGCGGTCGCATGACCGACATTGAAGCGCGGGTCGAACCGATTGACGATGGCGACACCGATGAAATCGTGATCGATCATCAGGTGCGTAAACCCGACGATCCACACATCGGATCGTTCGCAGCCGCTCTTGCTGCGCTCCGGCTATGGTCAGCGGGAGCCGCATCGTTAAGCAACGGACAACGACTGTCTGGGCGCTACACGATCAGCCGGGGGAGAGGGCAACTGGTCTCCGGTGGCTCGATGGGGCTGGCGGCGTTTGCGGTATCGTATGGCGCGTGGCGCAACCGCGACCTCCACCGCGACCGGCACATCATCGGACGATCGGTGGCGCTCACAGGTGCGATCGAACCGGACGGTACCGTGTCCGACATTTCGCCTGAGACACTGCAGCACAAGATCGAACGGGTCTGTCACTCGCCGGTCACCCACGTCGCAATTCCCGAGAAAAACCGAAACGACGCAGAGACGATTCTCACCGACCTGCATACCCAATACCCCAATCGTCGCCTGCACCTGATCCCCATCACCACCACTGCCGATCTTCTCGACGATCGCAACATCATCCGCCCGGAGCGGCTGTGTCTGGGGGAGTTTGCGGTGAAGCAGGTGGGAAGGTGGGGGCGGCGGCCGTTGGTGTTATCGCCGTTATTGCTGCTATTAGTGTATTTGGTGGGTTCCCTTCTGTATCGACCTATCTGGATTTGGTACGACACCAATCCTGCCGGTTTATTTGTTCAGCCTGGCGGAATTGTCGCAGTCAACGTTTCGGGAGACGAAATTGGTCATTATTCTAACTTTCCGTACTCCCTTCGAGTTTTCAACCATCCTGAAGGCCAACCAGTAATAGGCGGTGTCCGACTCTCAAGCATCGCGGACATTGACCATGATGGACAGAATGAGATACTGTTCTGTGCCAGCGCGGCAGTGGAAAAGAGACTGGAGGGAGAGGGGCCTATCTATCTATTTAAGGTCTCGCGGTTCAAAGGGTTAGTCCCGTTAATATCGGTTCCACTGTTCGTTCCCACAGATTATCCAGGTGACAGTCCTGAAGCGGACAAGGTGCCCCATCCTGTCAATCTCAAGTTTCTCCGCTTGGTCCCTGCTGCGGCGGAATCCCATTCTTAGTTGAAACCGCCGTCGGCGGTTAAAAAGTTGAACG
>CAYTTY010000020.1:0-59788 GCA_964440935.1 uncultured Ignavibacteria bacterium
CGGCATGACAACGAATGAGCCGTTCACACTTCAACTAACTTTGGGATTGACCCCCCGTCCGCCGCGGCGGAGGAATCCATTTGAATCTCGTAGTGTGTTCAAAATGGATCCCCGCGTTCGCGGGGATGACAGCGGCGAGCTGTTTCACCCGAATGGATCGCTGAGGCAAACGGACAATATTTCTGACAATCGCTCTAGAAATCCAAACGGAAAGTAATTTTGACAATCACTCTATTGTCGTCTCCCGGAAGTCCGTTAAGTAAGTCAACGCGGCTGGTCCCGAGCGTGGCGTCACCCGCCCTCGGGTGACGTCTTGTCCGGAAAGGAGATAGCGGTCACGCAAGGGCGCGTAACCGCACTGCGGTCGTGAACAAATTCATTAACCTACTTCCGGGACACGACACTAGTTGCGTTGCGGTTGCGAGTGATCGGGATGGATGTATCGCCATCACGGCCAAGTCTGTGTGCGAAACAGAACGTGCTTCGTCTCTTCCCAATCGGAACCGCATTCCGACCATCCCTATAGTGGGAATAGACAGGCTGAATGTGGGTATAAATGGTATGCTTATAAGCCCGTGATCTGCTTCCCGCCCTTTGAGATACCCAATTGACTTTGCTCGAGCTGTTCTGCATATCCGCAGACGTGTTGAGTGATGGCTGACCATCATGCGGTCTGCCATCATCGACGTCGCCATGCTTAAGTTGACACCAATTTCATCCATGACTGGAGGGACCATGTTGAAACGGCTCGTTTTGGTCGCAGTTCTGCTGGCTGCCGTGAGTGCGTCGGTCGCAATGGCACAGACTGTCGACGAGATTCTCGATAAGTATGTCGAGGCGCGCGGCGGTATCAAGGCATTGGAAAAGGTTGAGAACGCCAAGTATTATGGGACGTCCACGATGCAAGGCATGCAGGTTCCCGGGCTCCTGTACATCAAGCGGCCCGACAAGATGCGCCTTGAATTCACGGTACAAGGTCAGACGATGATTCAGGCGTACGACGGTGAGACCGGATGGTACATCTCGCCGTTTATGGGGAAGACGACGCCCGAGAAGATGACACCGGAGGATAGCGAAGAGATCAGGGAAATGGCCGATATCGAGGGGCCGTTGATCAATCCGGAAGAAAAGGGCCATACGGTCGAGTTGATCGGTGAGGAAGACTTGGAGGGCCAACCGGTCTATAAGTTGAAACTCACCAAGGAAAGCGGCGATGTGGACTACGTGTACCTCGACGCCGAATATTATCTCGAACTGAAGACCACGGCCATGCGCGAACGGCAGGGGGCGGAAATCGAAGTCGACAGCTATTCGAGCGACTACAAAGAAGCCAACGGTCTGATGATCGCCCATTCGATCGAGAACAAGATGAATGGGCAGACCGTGATGCAGTATAACATCGACTCGATTCAATTCAATATCGAGATGCCGGACTCGTTGTTTGAAATGCCGGAGGTGGAGGAGACCGCCGCCGACACGACTAAGGCCGGCGAGTAGTGCGGATCACAAGCGACAATCTGCAATCGTAACGGGCAGTGGCGTCTGACGGGCGACGCGTGATATGCGCGTCCGTCAGACGGCAACACGCGGGAGAGGCTCTATGTGCGCATCAACTCGCTGGCGTATGGCCGTATTGGCCGCCGCCGTACTGCTGAGTGGCGGCAGTCTGGCGGTGCAGGCGGAGACACCAATCGATTCCTATACCTTTGGCGCCATCCAGGCGCGCGACATCGGTCCGGCGACGATGAGCGGACGGATCATGTCGATCGACGCCGTCCACTCCGATCGGCGCATCATCTATGTGGGCACCGCGAGCGGCGGTGTGTGGAAGACCGAGAATGCCGGCATCACATTTGAACCGGTGTTCGATGATCACACAATGTCGATCGGATGTGTCACGATCGATCAGGCGCGTCCGGACACGGTGTGGGTTGGGACCGGTGAAGGACGAACGCGGAACAGCGTATCGGTAGGAACCGGCCTCTATCGCACCACCGATGGCGGCGACAATTGGGAGTTCATGGGGTTCGCGAATTCCGAACGCATTATCGATGTGTTTATCCATCCCGACAACAGCGACATCATCTATGTCGGTGTGCTTGGCCATTTATGGGATGCCAACGAGGAGCGCGGCGTTTACAAATCGACCGACGGTGGGAAAACCTGGGAACGCATTCTCTCTGTCGATGAGAACACTGGTTGCGCCGATTTGGAAATGGACCCGGAGAACCCCGATGTTCTGTATGCCGCGATGTGGGAATTCCGTCGCAGTGCACATTTCTTCATTTCCGGTGGCGATGGGAGTGGCCTCTATAAAACCACCGATGGCGGCAGAACATGGACACGATTGGAAGAGGGCCTGCCAACGGGAGAGTTGGGACGTATCGGCCTCTCGATTGCACCTTCCAATCCCAAGTTTGTGTATGCGGTGGTTGAGTCGGATGACAATGCGCTCTATCGCTCGGAAGACGGCGGTGCATCGTGGGTCAAGACCAGTGCATCGTTCAACGTGCAAGCACGGCCGTTCTACTTCGCCGACTGTGTCGTCGATCCGATCGATTCGCTGCGTGTTTATAAGCCGGGCGTAACACTCACAGTCTCCGATGATGGCGGCGAGTCGTTTACATCACCGTTCCGCGGCGGGGGCAACGTGCACCCGGATCTGCATTCGCTGTGGGTCGATCCAAATGATCGTGAATACATGCTGGTCGGCACCGATGGTGGTGTGTATGAGTCGCGTGACCGGGGCAATACCTGGCGCATGATGCAGAACCTGCCGCTGGCGCAGTACTATCGTGTCAGTGTCGATATGATGGTCCCTTATAATGTGTATGGCGGTTTGCAGGATAACGGATCGTGGTACGGCCCATCGAGCAGCCCCGGCGGTATTCAGAACAAGGATTGGCAATCGGTTGGGTTTGGCGATGGCTTCTGCATTTTCCGTGATCCGACCGATCCTGATGTGATCTACTGGGAACTGCAGGGTGGGGAGATTCATCGGTATCATGTCGCGACCAAGGAAATTAAAGAAATTAAACCGTATCCCGAAGCGGATATGCCGAGGCTGCGGTTTAACTGGAACACGCCCCTGGTTAAGAGCCCCAACAATCCGAAAGCCATCTACTGCGGTGCGCAGTTCCTGTATCGCAGCACCGATCAGGGCGAATCGTGGGTGCGGTTGTCCAATGATCTGACCACCGACGATCCCGAAAAGCAGCGCCAGGAAGAATCGGGCGGTCTGACGATCGACAACTCGACGGCCGAAAATCACTGCACGATTTTCACGATTGCCGAGTCGCCGGTTGACTCCAATGTCATTTGGGTTGGCACCGATGACGGTAATGTCCAGGTGACGACCGATCAGGGTGGGAGCTGGGACAATGTCGTGTCGAACATCGACGGTTTGCCGGAGCACACCTGGTGCAGTACGGTCGAGCCGAGTCATCATGACCGCGCGACGGCGTATGCCACCTTCGACGGCCATTACTCCGGCGATATGACGACGTATGTCTACAAGACGACTGACTTCGGCAAGACGTGGATGTTGATTGTGACGGATTCGATCGACGGTTACGCGCATGTGATTCGCGAGGATTTCGTCAATCCGAATCTACTGTTTGTTGGCACGGAATTCGGGCTGTATGTCACGGTCGATGGCGGGCAGCAGTGGGCGCGATTCACCGGGAATCTGCCGAAAGCGTCGGTGCGCGATATGGTGATTCATCCGCGTGAGTCGGATTTGGTTGTCGGCACGCATGGACGGGGCATTTTCATTATTGATGACATTACACCATTGCGCGAGTTGACGCCCGATGTTCTCGACGACGATCTGCACTTTTTATCATCACGTCCGACGCCGATTCGGGTGCCCAAATGGAAGCAGAGCTTCGCCGGTGATCAGGGATTTGTCGGACGCAACCCGAGTGACGTTGCCAAGATCACCTACTACATGAAGAAGCGTCACATGTTCGGTGATTTCAAAGTCGAGATCTACAATCCGGAAGGGGAACTGCTCAAGACGTTGCCGGGCGGCAAGCAACGCGGCATCAATCGGGTCAGTTGGCAGATGCGGAGGAAGCCGCCACGAGTGCCGCCGGCTCCGTCGCTGGCTGCCGGCGCATTGTTCGGGCCGATGTTGCCGGCAGGCGATTACATGGTGAAAGTCATTCGTCCAAAGGATACAGCGAGTGGGGTAGTGAGAGTCATTTACGATCCCGATTCGCCGCACAGCACCGAGGATCGTGCGCTGCAACAGGAGACGGTGCTCCAGTTGTACGACATGCAGGAACGGCTGGCGTTCATTGCCGAATCGGTGACCGATGCGCGCGATCAGGCCGAGGCGCGCGCCGACAATTTCGAGGATAACGAGGATTTGGAAGACGCGTTGCGCGATTTCGCGGAACGTCTGGATGACTTGCATAAGACACTGGTCGCCACAAAAGAGGGTTGGCTGACCGGTGAGGAGCAGTTGCGCGAGCACGTGGTGAATCTGTATTCGGCCGTGAGCGGTTACGGTGGCCGTCCGACCCAATCGCAACTCGACCGCATGGCGGTCCTCGAAGACCGTATCGCCGAAAAGAACGACGCGTACGAGACGATCCTGGGTGAAGATTTGGCGTCGCTCAACACGCAACTCGAAGCGGCCGGAATGAACACCATCACCCGGTTGACCCAGGAGGAATACGACAAGCGGTTTCCGGAGTGATGGACGGAGCCATAGATAGACGTCGGGTGCCACTGACCTTGGGGCGTGTTGAAAAACCCCCAAAAATGAGAGCCTTTGGGAGCGAGCCTGCCGGCGAGCCGCAACTGCATGTCCCACAGTTGGGCTCGGCAGGAGCCTCGCCCTCCCAAATCTGAGATGATATCCGTCGGCAGGTTTTTCAGCACGCCCCAAGGTCAGTGGCACACGGTATATTCTCTTTTCAAAATTGTTACAGCAACTGCTTGAGCAGTCGTAGCACCATCCGGTTGAAGCCTTCGGGGCCGGGGGCACCGGCGAGACGGATGCCTTTGTGCTCGCGCAGGGAGGCGTGGTACTTGCCGTCGGGGCGCTTGACCGCGACGGCGATGTCGCAGGCGGCCATCATCGGCCAATCGTTGGGGCTGTCGCCGAAGGCGAGCGTGCGCGGTTTGACCGGGGCCTTCTTGGCGTACCAGGCGATCAGTTCGCGGACCGCTTTGCCTTTGTCGGATGGGCCGGTCAGATGTAGGAAGCGTCCGCCGCGCGTGACCGTGAAGCCACTCCCGGTGAGCTTCTTAATCTGCTGTTCCTCTTCGCTTTCGGAGAGGTTCGGCTTAAAGATAAACGGCTCGTCGTATTCACGTTCCTTGGCGAGCGGGGCGTTATTTGCGGGGATGCCGGCGAGGCGGGTGATTTGCTCGGGCGTCCAATCGCCAAAGCCCTCACAGCCGACGCCGTTTTGCTCGCGGAATTCGATCAGGCGTTGGCGGACCGCGTCGTACGGTTTGCCCAACTCGCGCACCCAGTAGCCGTTATTGGCCTTGGCGCCTTTTGGGCGGGTGCGGGACATTGCCTTGGGCCAGAAAATGGCGCCGCCGTTTTCGGAGATGATCGGCCCGTCGTGGCTGATCGCTTTGGCGATCACTTCCATCTCGGCGCGGGTCTTCGAGGAGACCAGCACGAGGGGAATGCCCAGCCGCTTTAACTCACGCAGAGCGGCCGTGGCCGGCTTGAACGAATACGAATGAAAATCGAGCAGCGTGCCGTCGAGATCGGTGAATACGATCAGACCCGGTTTGGGCGGCGGCGCGGATCGTTTCTTCTTCTTCGTTGCCGGTTTTGTCGTCGTTCGTCTTTGACTCAGCGAAATCATGGGCCATAGAAAGTACATTTTTAGACACGTTTCGGCAACGGAATTTCGCATGTGGTCCGATATCCGGGCCTTGAGTGTGAAGAAAAGTCGACAATTGCGGTTGGCCTCAGGCGAAATTCACGTTGACAGACCGTTTCTCGTACGCTATTTGTTATACAGCATCCGGCGGCCTGTGAGCCGACCGGGAAGGCGGTGAGAATCCGTCACAGCCCCGCTGCTGTATGCGGCTACAAGGGCGACAGGTGGAAGGTTGCGTGCCTTCCGCAAAGTCACGGGGAGCAAGACGCTCCTTGGAAGGCGTCGCCGGAGGTTGAAACCGCGAAGTCAGAAACCGGGCCGGATGCCCCGACATACGGGACGTCTGTCTCGGCTCGTCCGATCAGACGCCCTTCGATGCCTTCGCGGGAAGGATCGGGGGACAACAGCAGTCGCGCGGTTTGGCAGCCAGTGTCCCGCGTGTGATGCCCACCCGGCCACCGTGACGCCGGGTTTTTTTGTCTTCGGCGCACGGCCAACTATTCGTTCCCACGATTGTATCGTCCACGTGAATCCCGACTTGGGGGAGTGTGACGATGTATCGTTATCGCGGTATTGCCATCCCGGTGGTGGCGGTCATCCTGGCGCTGTGTGCGTCTTCAACAGCTGCCATCGCCCAATCGAATACATCGATCACTGGTGTGGTGACCGATTCGGTGAGTGGTTTGCCGATTGCGGACGCCGTTGTCTGGATCATTGGATCGACCGAGTCGGCTGAGACCGGGGCCAATGGAACGTTTGCGATGCAATCGGTACCAATGGGACCGGTGCGACTGCGGGTGACGCGCGTTGGGTATCGCGACTACGGTCCGCTAACGGTCGAAGTGGTTGAAGGGTTTACACGACATCTCAACATCGCCCTCACACGCTTACCGGTGCGGATGCCCGATCAAATGATCGAGCATCGCAAGCGAATAATGCTCGATGAAGCAACCGTTCGCCGGTATACGCGTGGTGAGATCATTGACGCCGGTCATCGTACGGTGGGCGAGGCGCTGGCCGCCATTCCCGGTGTCCGGGTGTACGGTACATCCGAATCGCCGGGCGGAATGCGAGTGTCGGTCGGGGGTGAGCGACCACATCGGGTTGCGGTGCTATTCGATGGTCTGCCGCTGGCCGGGGGGGCGGACGGGGCGGTGGATCTCGATGCGATTCCGTTGTCGGCGGTGGCGGAAATCGCCGTGACACCGGGGGCGCAGTCGAGTACATCGGGCGATGCCGCCATTGGCGGTGTGGTTGATATTCGCACCGAAACGTCGCGATCCGCCGGAGGTGATGCGACCCTGCGCGCCGGTCAGCATGACCATTATGACGCCGCACTGTCCGGTACGGTCCGGCTCGATCCGGTCACGGCCACTGTCGCGCTGGAGCACGCGCAGCGTGGTGATCGCTTTACGTACCCCTCCGGCGATACCAGTGCGGAACGAACCGGTACGGCACAAGACTCGTGGCGTGCATTTCTGGCGGTCACTCCACAATCGTCGTCTTCGCCGCGTCTGTCGGGATTCTGCTACGGATCCGATATCGGGCTGCCTGGTGCCCTGGAGCAAACGACACCGGATGCCTCCAATGAATCGTCGCATCTACGAATCCAGGGGACTTGGAAACGGGGCCACTATCATCGAAGCGACATCGGCGCCGGAGCCTGGTACGAAGAGTCGACCGAGCATTTCGTGTCGCCGGTGCGCATGCGTGCCGATTCGGAGTTGCGTGAGCGCTTCATTGGTGGTCGCACATACGCCGGACATCGCCTGGCTGGTGTCGAGGCACGGATCGAGGTCGAAGGACGCGAACGCCGTCTGGAAGGCACCGACAACCTCAGGCCGCATCTTTCATTCGGTGTTCATGATCGTATGGAATTTTCGCTCCGGGCGCGTATCGACCGGGATGTCACCATCGGAACGCATGTGCTGTCGGGCGCGATTGCCGGGACGATTGATGGCGACGATGTGTCGTCGCCGTCGTATGTCCCGCGCGTCGATGTCGGATGGTCAATGCCGTTTGGCGTGCATCTGCGCGCCGGCTGGGGTGAATCGTTCCGCCGTCCGCTGTTGACGTCGTTGTTCTGGAAAGCCGATGCGTATGCTGTCGGCAATCCCGATTTGAAGCCGGAGCGCGCAGAGGAATGGGAGTTTGGCATTGGCATGCGCCGCAGCGGTCTCTCCCTTGACAGCCGCTATTTCGAGCGTGATGTCGAGAATATCATCGTCTGGCAGCGGTCGACGGTCACCGGACAATACCAACCGCTCAACATCGACCGTACGCAAATCACCGGCCGCGAGGATCACCTTGGTGTGCGGTTGTTTGACGATGCGATCGTACTCGATTACGCGCATGTTTACAACGGTGCGTATGATCACTCCGGTGATGTCAATTACGAGGGTCAGACGCTCGTGTTGACACCGCGCCACACGCACGATGTATCGTTATCGCTGCGATATGATCGCTGGCGGTTGCGCACATCGGGCCGGTGGGTGTCGCTGCGTTACATTCGTCGGCAGAATACGCCCGACAAGGCGCTGGCGCCGTACCGTGTGTTCGATGCACGGCTGCAGTACACTGCTCGGCAACAGAACCCGAGGATTTCTGTCGCGTTGGCATTCGATAATCTCACCAACGAGTTTTACGAATTACTGGAACGCTACCCTGCCCCTGGACGCCAATGGTCGGTCGCTACGTCCATTTCGTTCTAAACACAAGGAGACCCACCATGCGTACTCTCACTGTTTCTTTCGTACTCGCGTTACTGTCGACAATTATCGTTTCAATTGGATCTGACGCATGGGCAATCGACGATGACCGTATGCTGATCATCAATGGACTGGCAGAAACACTGTCGCTGGTCGATCGCGCCGGGGACAGTACGGTCCTGACGGTGCAGACGCTTGGCTTATCGCCGAACGAAATGGAGATTGCGACGGGTGCGCTATTGCTGACGAATTCGGTATCCGACGATCTTTGGGTGCTTGATTCAGAGTCCTACCAAGTGCTGCGGACGATTGACTTTCCAGAAGGCGAGAACCCCTACGATGTCGCCGTGATCGATGATACGATGTGCGTTGTCTCACTCACACTCGCGAATGATATCATGTATGTGAACTACGAGTCCGGGGACACGCTGCAACGTGTCGACGTCGGAACGAGCCCGCAGGGCTGCTGTGTGCAGAATTCCCGACTATGGGTGGCGAACACCGGGTTCGATTACGGTACGTTTCTCTACGGGCAGGGGACAGTCAGTGTTTTCAATGCCGCCACGGGCATTCCCATCGCCACCGTCGATGTCGGCACCAATCCGCAGGTCATCGCGGAAGCCGCTGACGGCACCATTCATGTGTTGTGCACGGGGAACTACTTCGATCGGTTCGGCATCGTGTACATCATCGATCCGGGCTCGCTGTCGTTGGTGGATTCGTTGACGTTGGGTGGTTCACCCGGCGATCTGGTGTTCACACCTGACGGTATCGGGTATGTGGCTGCCGGTGGATGGATCGATTCGGGATTTGTGTATCGTTATGACGCTGTTGCGCGTACCGTTTTGAATGGCGATGCGAATCCGTGGAAAACGGCGCAAGGGGTCATTGGTGTATCGCCGCGTTTGGAGGGCGGTGTGTTTGCCTATTGTTTCGGTGCCGACTCGGTAATTGGTCACGGTCGGGACGGGACAATTGAAGAGACGTATCAACTGGGGGATGGTCCGCAGCCGGGTGTGCACATCAGCAACCGTCGGCCGGGCGACTTTGACAATGATGGTGTGATCGATGCGATCGATCTGAACCAGTTGATCAGTTTTTTGTTTTTCAACGGACCGGCCGGGCCACGCCCGAACGCCGCCGACCTCAACCACGACTGCATCTTTGATGCGGTCGACTTGAATCTGCAGATCATCACTACGTTCTTCAATGCGACCAATGTGTACTGGGGGTGCGGCGAATGATCCGCATGCAATTCTGGCCTCTCTTGTTTACACTGTGCTTTCTGCTGGTGTCGTGCGGAGGAGAGGACAACACGTCCTCGGAACACGAACAGCCAGCTGCTACTAACCGGCCGCCTGGCATTTTGATTGTCAACTACGCCCCGGACTCGTCGGATACCTTTCCGGCACCGAAAGTCGATTCGTTGCTGGCGCTCGCGTGGCTGCAGATGTACACCAATTCGCGCGGTTTGAACATGGCCACACGGCAATTCCCGTTTGGTGATCTGGTGATCCAGATCGGTCCGCGTCGTGCAGGCGACGATGGCAATTGGATATATGAGATCAACGGGGAGATGGCCACGGCGGCAGTTTCGGAACGGCGTGTGGCCCGCACCGATACGTTGGGTTTCACGTTCAAGTAGCACGACAGTAACAGGCTGGCCTTGACGGCGTCGTGGGCGGTGTGGATATTCGCCGCATGGCACTGTTGGTTCAGGGGCAGTTCTGGACAATCCCGAATATCCTCTCACTCTCGCGCCTGGCGCTGATCCCGGTATGGTGGATCTTGATGTCATCGCCGGATCGAACACTGTGGTGGTGGGGGGGAGCCATTGTCGTTTATGCGATCCTCTCCGACATTGCCGATGGTCTCCTCGCGCGCCGCTTTGGTATGAGTTCGGAATGGGGGAAGCTGCTCGATCCGGTGGGAGACAAGATTGCCGCCGGGGTGGCTGCGATCTTCTGTGTCATCCATCGTGATATGCCGCTGATGGCACTGCTGTTGACGGTTGGCCGCGATCTCACGCTCGTTGTCGCTGGTTGGTATGCCATGAAACGGGATCTGCCGGTGCCGACGTCGTTGGATATCGGTCGATATGCCGCCCTGCTTTGGGGGGTGACCATTCTTTTATACACGTTCGACTGGCAGCCCTATGCCGGCTATTTCGTGTGGCCGGCGGTGATGCTGTATATCGCCGCGGGCATCGCCTATGTGGCAAAGCGGCATGCGTTGATCACTACCGACTCTCCGAAGGATACGACCTCGATGGACTCGTGATGACAACCGCATCGGACATTGGCGTCATCGATATCCATGTGCACGTGCAACCATGGCACTTGATGCATGCGCACAACCTGGCGCTGTTGAAGCGCGGACGCGACAACTGGGACAGACTTGAGGAGTTGATGAACGATCCCGGTGTGCTGTTGCGCTATATGGATGATGCGGGGATTGATAAGGTCGGCGTGATCAACTATGTGGCGCCGGAGTTGATGGGGTTTACCTTCGAGTGCAATCAGTTTGCCTATGAGTATGTGAACAACCATCGGGACCGCCTGTTTGCGCACGGGTCGATTGATCCGGTGGGATCAACCGATCCGGATGGTGAGATTGCACAGATCCTCGATGAGTGGGGGATGCGTGCGGTGAAAGTGCATCCACCGCATCAGGGTATGGCGCCGAACGCGTATCTCGAGGGCAACACGATTCTGCCGAAACTGTACGACGCTTGCCAAACACGTGGCGTGCCGGTTGTGTTCCATACGGGCACGACGATTTTCAAAGGCGCGCGCATCAAATACGGCGATCCGATTCATCTCGATGATGTCGCCTGCGATTTCCCGGAGCTTAAGATTATCCTCGCACATTCGGGACGTCCGCTCTGGGTCCCGACCGCCAAGTTCCTCGCGCGCCGCCATCCGAATGTCTACTTGGATCTTTCCGGCATTCCGCCGCATCGGATTCCCGAATACTTCCCCGATCTGCCACGTTTTGCCGACAAGCTGATGTGGGGGACCGACTGGCCCGGACCAGGGGTACCGTCGATGGACGGGAATCTCAGAGCATTCGTGAAGCAGGGGTATGATGACGATCTGCGGCGGCGGGTGTTGCGGGAGAATGCGGTGAGGGTGTTTGGGTTGTAACTGAGTTTTTCTTTTCTATAATGTAGGTCAGGAGCACCGCGCGTCATGAACGCTCGGAATCGAAGTGACCTATTGATGCGCGGGGCTCCTGACATTCGCTACTGATCTGCAAAAACACCGTCTGATCTCACACCTCCTTGTAACTTAGGTCGGCGCTCGGTTCTGCCGACACCTAGTGTGATAGTGAGCTTGGGTCGGCGGTTGCCACCTCTGGGCATGCCACAACGCGCGCGGCCGTTATCTAAGCATTTAAAAAACAATACGTTACGTTGAAGCCTGGCCGCACCGTGGCGGCTTGTGGAGATGAACTATGCAGATAAGTCCGTTTGACATGCTACCGCCGGCGCCCCCAAAAGAGTCGGGCCATCTAATCCGGCCGATGCGTCTGGCGCTGATTATCGCCGGTATCTTCCTGGTCATTGCCTTCCCATACATCCTCGTGTCGGGCCATATCGCACTGGAGTTCTCGCAGAGCATGGCGCATTTGGAGAGCATCGAGAAGATCAAGGGAACGATTTTCGTGGTGACGACATCGGTGCTGTTGTTTGTGCTCTGTTACATTCTCTTTCGCCGTATTGCCCGTCGGGAACAGGAACTTGCCCGCTACCGGAGTGCGCTGATCGCCGCGGAGCGTCGGGCGGCCGCCGGGATCTTTGCATCGTCGGTAGCTCATGACATGAACAACGTACTGACGATTGTCGATTATGCCACCCACACCTTGAACAAACATGGCGTAATGCAAAACGCGGAGATCATCAGCGACCTGAGGCATGCAAATGGCCAATTAAAGCGGTTGAGCAGTGTGCTACTGCGAGCCAGCGGCCGGAACCTTCCGGAAGCGATCGCCGACTTCAATCTTGCGGCGGCGGTGCGCGAAACCACTGAGCTGGCGCGCACACACAAGAAAGTCAAGCACTGCACCGTGACACTCGAAACACCGAACACGCTGCCGTTCTGCGGCGTCCCCATCATGATTCATCAAATGCTGTTGAATCTGATTATCAATGCGGCCGATGCCGCCGGCCGGAAGGGAACCATTGACGTACGGTTAACCGCCCGAGACGACGAGGCCCTGATTGCCGTGCACGACAGCGGCCCCGGGATTCCCGAGATACAACGGGATGCCGTTATGGAACCGTTTGTGACCACCAAGGCCGACGGGAGTGGATTGGGCCTGCTGTCGGTCAAGGTGTGTGCCGAGTCGCACGACGGACAGGTGCAGATTGACACGTCGACCCGTCTGGGCGGAGCGTGTTTCAAGGTGCAACTGAAAAGCAAGCGGCAGATGGTGAGGGTGCCGGAGCGGGCGAAACGGGAGGAGGCAGTTCCGTCGGTTACACCGGCTGTAGCTGTTGACTAGCAGGGAGCGGAAACATCCACGATTCGGCGCAATCTCCTCGATGTCATCCCGAGTCCGCCTGAGGCGGACTCAGCATGACACGGTTGGGGTTTTAGGGTGGTTGTCAGAATAATTGTCCGATTGTGAACGCAACGCCAACTGTTATCCCCGTAAAAGCGGGGATCCAGTGTCGTAATTGCTTGTGTACGAAGACAATGGATTCCCGCTTTCGCGGGAATGACAATGTGGGAGATTTCATTCGGACAGGAATTCTGACAATCGCTATCGGCCACAGTCCGAACGCACGTTGACGAGACAATCATTCGTAGGGGCGTACTGAGTACGCCCGCACCCGAAACGGTTTACGCGAGAGGGGCGCATTCAATACGCCCCTACAAATGCGCGTTCTCAGCAATGTAGCGCCTTTTTCAATGCTCCCCACAAGGCCCGTGGTTCCACGTTCACACGCCCCCGGTTCACGGGCCTAAAGGCCCGTGGCACCCAAATACAAACGGAAAATGCTTCTAACAATCGCTCTAACCCGGAATAGCGCCGCTACGCGCCTTTGTGTGTCGGATTGGACTATCTGTGTGCACAAGCTGGCGATGCCGCGCGATGGCAGTGTAGAAGACATTGGATCCCCGCGTTCGAGGGGATGACAGGACTTGGGCCAAGACTCATCGCTGCGTATATCAGGAGCCCCGCGCCGATACGGTTTCGCGAATTAGTGGTTGGTTGGAAGCGCGGTGCTCCTGACCTACGCTGTCCGGCCACCCGGTTCTACGTTCGTGTCCCAGATGATTGCTGTCACCAGGGCGTTGGGTGTGACGTCGAATGCGGGAGAATAGACGTGTGCGTTGTCCGGGGCGATACGGACGCCCCCGATACCGGTGACTTCGTCGGAGGAGCGTTCTTCGATTGGGATGTCAGCGCCGGTTTTGATGTTCTCGTCGAATGTTGAACGGGGTGCGGCGACATAAAACGGGACATTGTGATGTGCGGCCAAAACCGCCACATTGTAGGTTCCGATCTTATTGGCCACGTCGCCGTTGGCGGCGATCCGATCCGCACCGACGACGACAGCGTCGATCTTTCCGGCGGCAAACAGTGACGCGGCGGTGTTGTCTGTGATCAGCGTTGCATCGATGCCCTCCTGCATCAATTCCCACATGGTCAGACGGGCTCCCTGCAGCACCGGACGTGTCTCATCGGCGTAGACTGTGAGTGTCTTGCCTTGCTGTGAAGCGGTGTAGATGACGCTCAATGCGGTTCCCATTCCGGCGGTGGCGAGAGCACCGGCATTGCAGTGTGTCAAAACGGTCATGCCGTCGCGCAGCAGTTCGGCGCCGTTGGCACCGATGCGTTGGCACATGGCGGCGTCTTCTTCGTGAATGCGAATCGCTTCCTGCTCCAGACACTTTCGCATCGTCTCGATTGAATCGGTGGTGTGGTTATCGACGATTGTGAGCATACGATCGACCGCCCAAGCCAGATTAACGGCGGTCGGGCGAGCGGCTTTCAGGCGTTTGGCCGATGCACGGATCGCGTCGGCGGTGGCATCACTATCAGCAGCGAGTACCATTCCGTACGCCGCTGTAACACCAATCGCGGGTGCGCCGCGCACGGTCAGATTGCGAATCGCTTCGATCACCTGATCGACGGTGGTGCAGGTGATATCTTCAACGCGTGTTGGCAGCAAGCGTTGATCGAGTAATGCCAACGTTCCGTTCTCCCAGCGCAGTGTTGTGAAGTTCATCGTTGATCTCCAAGCAACAGGCGGCGCCGACTCACTCGGCACCGCCTGCATGATAGTCCGTGTCCGGGTAATTCACAAGTCGCCGACTGTTACCGTTTTCCGGTGGCTGCCTTCCGGAAGTCCTTGTTCATTTCGGCAATAAAACGGCAGCTAATCTCTTTCGGGCACGCGGCCTCGCACTCGTAGGTATTGGTGCAATTGCCGAATGCCTCTTGATCCATCGCCACGACCATATTCTTGACACGTTCGTAGCGTTCGGGCTGGCCCTGCGGCAGGTGCGCCAATTGCCCGACCTTGGCGGATACAAACAGCATCGCCGACGCATTCTTGCAGGCCGCCACACAGGCGCCACAGCCGATACAGGCGGCGGCATCCATGGCGATGTCGGCCTCCCGCTTGGGGATCGGGACTGCATTGGCATCAGGCGCGCCACCGGCATTGACCGAGACATAGCCACCGGCCTGGATAATGCGATCGAAAGCGGTGCGGTCGACAATCAGGTCGCGCAAGACGGGGAACGCTTTGGCACGCCACGGTTCGATCCAGACATCGTCACCGTCCTTGAACTTGCGCATGTGAAGCTGACAGACGGTGATGGCGTCATCGGGACCGTGGGCGATGCCGTTGATCATTAACGAACACATGCCGCAAATGCCTTCGCGGCAATCGTGGTCGAAGGCAATCGGCTCGCCGCCGTCGAGAAGAATCTGTTCGTTGACGACATCGAGCATTTCCAGAAACGACATATCCGGACTGATGTCCTTCGCGTCGATGGTTACGAACCCGCCACGGTCGTCCTGGTTCTTCTGGCGCCAGATGTGTAATGTGAGATTCATTATTTGTAACTCCTCACGCCCAGCTCGACGACTTCGAAATTCAACGGTTCTTTGTGCAGAGTCGGTTTCTCGCCGACGCCCTTATATTCCCAGCAGCTCACATAACTGAAGTTTTCATCGTCACGTTTGGCTTCACCCTCTTCGGTCTGGTATTCCTCACGGAAATGCGAGCCGCATGATTCGGTTCGCTCCTGTGCGTCGTGGCACAGGATCTCGCCGAATTCGAGAAAGTCGGCGACGCGACCGGCCCGTTCGAGAGCAACGTTGATGTTCTCATTCTCGCCGGGAACGATTGCGTTTTTCCAGAATTCTTCGCGTAACGCCGGGATCAACTCGTGGGCCTTTTTCAGCCCCGCCTCGTTGCGGCCCATGCCGCAGTATTCCCACATGATCTTGCCGAGTTCGCGGTGGATCGAGGTGACCGTACGTTTGCCTTTCAGTGAGAGCAGTTTGTCGATACGCTCACGCACTTCTTTTTCCACCTGTGCAAACTCGGGCCGGTCGGTCGATACCGGTTCCGGACGAGTGGAACCGATGTAATGCCCGATCGTGTAGGGTAAGACGAAATATCCATCGGCCAGTCCCTGCATCAGGGCACTGGCGCCGAGACGATTGGCGCCGTGGTCGGAGAAATTGGCCTCGCCGATGACATGCAGTCCCGGAATGTTGCTCATCAGGTTGTAATCGACCCAGAGGCCGCCCATCGTGTAGTGCACGGCGGGGTAGATGCGCATGGGGACTTCGTACGGATTTTCCGCGGTGATCTTCTCGTACATTTGGAAGAGGTTGCCGTAGCGTTCTCGGATCACGTGCTGCCCTAACCGCTCGATGGCGTCCGCGAAGTCGAGGTAGACGCCGTATCCCGATTCGCCGACTCCGCGCCCTTCATCGCAGACTTCTTTGGCGCTGCGTGAGGAAATGTCGCGCGGGGCGAGATTGCCGAAGCTTGGGTATTTGCGTTCGAGATAGTAGTCGCGTTCATCTTCGGGAATCTGCCCCGGTGGCCGATTATCACCCTGCTTCTTAGGCACCCAGATGCGACCGTCATTGCGCAACGATTCGGACATCAAGGTCAGCTTGGACTGATGCTCACCGGTAATCGGGATGCAGGTGGGGTGAATCTGCACGAAGCAGGGGTTGGCGAAGAGTGCGCCGCGTTTGTAGGCGCGATAGGCGGCCGTGACATTGGCGCCCTGTGCCATGGTCGACAGGAAATAGAGGTTGCCGTAGCCGCCGGTGGCGAGTACGACCGCATCGCCCGCCCACGATTCGATTTTGCCGGTCACGAGATCGCGGGTGACAATGCCGCGTGCGACACCATCGACCAGCACCAGGTCGAGCATCTCATGGCGCGTATGCATGCGGACCTTGCCGGTTGCGATCTGCCGACTCAGCGAGGAATAGGCGCCGAGCAGCAATTGCTGGCCGGTTTGGCCACGGGCATAAAACGTCCGTGACACCTGTGCACCACCAAATGAACGATTGGCGAGCTGTCCACCGTATTCGCGGGCGAAGGGGACGCCCTGGGCCACGCATTGGTCAATAATATTGCTGGACACCTCAGCGAGGCGGTAGACATTGGCTTCACGTGACCGGAAGTCACCGCCTTTGATGGTGTCGTAGAACAGACGGTACACACTGTCGCCGTCGTTCTGGTAGTTCTTGGCGGCGTTGATTCCGCCCTGGGCGGCGATGCTGTGTGCGCGGCGCGGACTATCCTGGTAGCAGAAGCAGTCGACGTTGTAGCCCAGTTCCGCCAGGGATGCGGCACCCGCTCCACCGGCCAGTCCGGATCCTACGACGATAATGCGGTACTTCCGTTTGTTGGCCGGGTTGACCAGCTTCATATCATGTTTGTGTTTGCTCCACTTGTCTGCCAGTGGACCCGGCGGAATCTTGCTTTGCAGTTCCATGATCACATCCCTCCGCCCGGTAGGCCAACCCATCCCAGTAGAATCGATATGGGAATGGAGATGTTTCCGATAACAATGAACGCCGCGATAACAAATGCCAATCGCTCGTAGAATGGCTGAGTACGCGGGGTGTTCCAGCCAATGGTCTGGAAGAGACTGGCGATGCCGTGACTCAGGTGATAGCCGAGCAACAGCATGGCGACGATATAGGCGATGGAGATGAACACGTTTTGGAATCCCATTATCACCATTGAATACACGTCAAATCGCCCATGCGCGTCGACCAGGTTTTGATATTGAGGATTGGTCACACGAAAGGTGAAGTGCATGAGATGATAAAGGACGAATGCCAGCGTCATCAATCCGGTCACAACCATCGTCCGTGAGGATAACGTCGCCTTGATCGGTGTCTTTTTCGCGTAGGCGACCGGGCGCGCCTGGCGATTCAGCAGTGCCAGTCGGATGGTGAAGATGACGTGCACCAGGAAGACAGCCAGCAGGCCGATACGGACGGCCCAGAGGAGTGCCGGGATGGCGCGGAGCTTCTCTCCGTATTCATTGAGCGCATCCGGTCCCAAGTAGACTTGCAGGTTGCCAATCAGGTGTCCGATGACGAACAGAAGCAGTAGGCCACCGGTGATGGCGACAATGACTTTGATACCGATCGACGAATTCCACATACGCTGCACTCCACGGTTTGGCGCTGTCTGGGCGCCACCCGATTGCGTCGTAGGTTTCAGGTGTGGTGAAGCGGGGTTGGGTTTCGTGTTGGTTAAAGTGGTCAGTGTTGATCCCATTGCCTTATGTCCGCCCGTCTCAAAGACTACGACATTACACGACCATTCAAGGGCTTACAAGGTTTTTTGTCGGGATTGTGACAGAATCTGGCGGTCATCGTTCTGGTGACCGGGTGGCGAAGGGGGGATGGTGAAGAAATGCTGATAAAGACAAAGGCGCCGACGGTGGTGTGCCGGTCGGCGCCTTAAGACGGTGTCGCGCCAGATGTCCGTATTAGCGCTTCTTGATGCCGCCCATGAGCCCGGTGACGAGCTGTTTTTTGATGCGGCTGCGGCGTGCCCCGGTTTGCCCCAAAGGGAGTTTGTTACCCATATGGTCCAGGAACGAATTCACTTCGTTCTCGATCGCCGTTTTGGCGAGCTCCGGGTTGGAACGAAAAATCACCGTATGCAGCGCCTGCCTGATAATCGACGCCACGGAGGTTCCCTGTTGCCGGGCCATCTTCTTCAAAGCGCTCAGTTCATCCGGGTCGAGGATGAGTGAGAACGGCTGTTTCGGAGTTCCGCCGCGTGGCCCACGTTTCATCGTTGTCTTCTTAGTTGCTGGACGTCCTGGCCCGCGACGCGTCCGCTTCGCTGGAGCCGACCGTTTCGTTGGGCTTTTTCTGGTTGTGGGTGATGCCTTTTTTCTTGGCATATCACATCCTTTGCAAGGGTTGCGGTTAACTGTTCTCTCGCCGTGCTATGAGTAGTCACTGACACGCAGTTCTGTCAACAACTACTTAACTTGGTTACGCGAATATCGGTTCCCGGGATTCGGCTCATGTGCAGACAGAGCCTGATCATCTGATCTCCGAAAGAACGTCGGGACACGGTTGGCTGGCTGTGAGGATACACTGTGGAGACGGTCTTGCTGCTGGTACCAACTGTGTGTCGCAGTGCGTGTGAAAGCCCCTAATCGTATAGTGTATCAATGTCTTGCAGAAATTCTGAGACCTTCGGGTAACGGCTCTGACGATCAAAATTACACAAGCGATTGATGATCTGATCCCAACGGGGATCAATAGCGGAGTTCTGCTCTGAAGGAATCCTGTCAAATCGAGTTGATCGCAAGATATCGGCAATGCTCGAATATGGTCTTTCCCCCATGAGACACTCGTAAAGGATGATACCAAGCGAGTAAAGATCCGACAGCGCCGACGACCGCCGTGGGTCGAGCAGCGCTTCGGGTGCAACATAGCGTTCGTCCCAAAAGGACGATATTTGGCCCGCAATCGTGTCCGCTTTCGGAATGGAGACACGGGCGCAATCAAAATTCGTCAACTTGATTCGCCGGTCCTTAGCGATAACAATATTCTCGGGGCGCAAATCACGGTGGATAACACCATGATTGTGTGCATGCATCAGTCCCCGACCAAGGTGTTGCGCGAGATGCAACACCTCCCGGCCGTCCAGGGGGCCGGCGCGGCTTTCGAGCCGTGCGCGGAGCGTATCTCCGTCAATCCACTCCGTCACCATGACAAAGTAGTGTGATTCCCAGGGGAAAATGTCGACCGCCTGGGCGATGTTCGGATGTCCGGCCAGGCAGCGCAGGGCATTAATGTCACGCATAATCAGTTCGATTTGACAAGCGCGCCGGTCGGGCCCCTGATAGGCATCGAAATGATACACCTTCAGCCGGGCGCGGGGATCAGAGGCCAGGTATTTGTGCTCTGCCAGGTACTCACGGTACTCGGCGGTTTCACCGATGGGTTCGATAATCCGGTAGACACCGATATCGCGCTTCCGCTGCAGCGGCGTGCCCTGCGACGTGAGCAACTCGAAGACACGCCGTGCCCGATTGCCCAGCGGCTCGGCGCTGATGGATAAACGGGACGGATCATTGAGGATTTCGGGCAACTCCGATAGCGAAACCACACGATTGGCCTGTCGGTCACGCAGTTCAATCGCCGCCTGTGGATCGGTGAGCACGACCAGTGATTCGAAGAAGACGTTGTGGAGTGTTCGGTCAACGCTTTTCAGCCATGCACCGATGACCCGGATCTTTTTATTGAGACGGGGGATCGGACTGGGTACGACCACACCCGAGTCGAGGCGCCACTGATGTGGGTTGCCCGCGATCCGTCCGCTATATCCTTTCTCCTCAATGACATAGACCGCGTGAGGGGCGATGACGATGAGGTCGATTTCATAGGCAAAGCCGGTGCGGTTCGGTATTTCTAAATTGTGGATAATGATAAAATCATCGTTGAGATGCTGCGCCAGAAAGTGAATCGCACGCCGTTCGGTCTCCGTGTCGGGCTGGCCGATGGGGTGAACGATTGCCATGACGGTCTGGATTCAATTCAGGGGTCGCGGTGATGCACCCGCATTATGGTTTGTCAACGACCTTCTCACGGCATAAGATCGTATGAAAATCGTTGAACTTCAACTCGCGTGGCTGGCGATCCAGCGGCGGCGTCTTGAAGGTGGTGGACCCGCCGTCGATCAATTGAACAAATGTTCGTTCGAGGCCATCACCGAAGTCGATGGTAATCGGCATATAGGCACGGAAGGGAGGGTCGGTCTCGAATTGGTCGATGCGCCCGTGAATCACCCAGCGGCCGTCCTCAAGTTCCTCTCGATCCCAAGAATATTCAAAGCGCGGAATGTGCGTGCCGTGAACCCATTGATCAAAAAACCAATCCATCGGTTGATGCACATGCTTCTCAACAATGCGCTGAAAGTCTGCGGTGGAGGGGTCCTCGAAGGTGAAGGTCGCGACGTAGTCGGTCATCATGCGTATGAAGGACTCATCGGTACCGCGGCGATAATCGTGCATCATATTCCGAAGCATGTGGAGTATGTACGCGCCCTTACCGTAAACCAGGTGATAATACGATGCCGGCGAACGGTGGGAGGAACAGCGGAAGCCGAGGGAAATCGGGGCAACATCGGGGCCGTCGTGCCACCAGTCGCGTCCGCCCCGTTCCAGGATTTGATCTCGCCATCTTTTCACCACAGTAAAAAAGTCGTCGTTCCCCTCGTTGCGCTCCTGCACATAGAGTGCGCCGGCGTATTCGGCAAAACCCTCGGACAGCCATTGATCGCGATATGAGTCCCATCCGACGATGTGCCCGAACCATTGGTGGGCGACTTCATGGGCCCGGAAAATGTCGGTGACTCCTTTGCGGTCGAGTTGGAACGAGCCGTAGCTGAGATGGAGCATTTGCGGGAAGCCCTGCCCATGGCTGGCGGGGATTTCGGTTGCGGCCAAATGTGTCCAGGGATAAGGTCCGAAGGTGTGATTGAACAGCTCCATGGCCCCTTCAATGTCCGATGCGACGATCTCCATGTAGTCGCTCGAGAACAGCCCGTCGCGGTGGTTCTTGCCTCGGTAGATCTGCAAGTCGGTGCCATCGGCCATCTGCCGGTGAATGACATCGAAACTGCCGAAGTTGAATGAGATAAAAGCGACCTTCCCGATCGATTGCCACGTGCTGATCCGTACGTCGTCGACAATCGTATCGGAGACGCGATCACCCACCGAGACGATGTCGTAAAATTCGGGATAACGGAACGTTGTGGTGTAGTGTGCCCACCACCGCACGGCCGTGCGCGGGAGCCAGCGGGTTGTGTGCTTGATGTAAAAACTTCCCCACGGGAGTTTGGTCAGCATGCGATTGCCGCGATAGAACATGCGGACCGTAAACGCTTCATCGTGGTTAAAAGCACGTGCGCTACGCACCAGCATCCAGCCGCCTTCATCGTTGTAAATGTAGGGCGCATCGAGACCGTTTACACGGATGCTGTCAATCTCGAGGTCCGGCGCGCAAGTGAAAGGCAGTACGGCTAACCCATCGCGACGCGAGCGGCAGTGCACGGTCACGTCGAGCGTCATATCGCCGACACTCTTGAGGTCGACGATGGTTTCGTACTTGGTGATATCGATTCCGCCATTGAGCCAGGCCTCGCTCAACGTCATGTCTAATACCGTGTCGAGTGGACGATAGGAGCACACCAGGTCGACAAGACCGGGTTCCACAACACCGCCGGGGCGTCGCCACAGCGTGACCGGCTCGCGGCTCGTGGCGTCATAGTAGAAGTGCAGGTGTCCCTGATCATCGAGATCGGGGCAGATGTACAGCCACGGGGTAGGTGGCGCGCTGTTGGTCGCCATCTCCCACCCACGCGCGGCGAAATCAAGCGTCAGATGTTGACGGGCACTCTTTTCGAACCACCGCAATCGGGAATGGCGCCCCTCCGGTTCCTGGATGGACTGAGTATCAGCACATTGGGTAAGGGCGCGTGCGGTAGCGGCATCGAAGTATCGGGCATAGAACTCGGAGACCTCGGTTGCAAGGATTGTGTCATCACAGAATCGCTCCAATTGATCACGCTCCAACCGATCAGGAGGAGAGAATCGAAAAGTGCCTTTACCTTTGAAATAGCATCCTGAGGAACGGCCATCGACTGTCTGAAAAAAGCTCAATACTCCCGATGCGAAGGTATACGTTCCCAGCGGCGTAACCCAGCGGCTGCCCGGCAGCGCATTGAATGATTGGGATTCGTCGAACTGTGGTTTGCTGAGGGAATCATAGATGGCGCGGTCGCGTCCATCGAGGGTGACATCGATCTCCGCCAATGCTGTGGCCGGAATCAGAGCCAGGGCGACGAGCATAGTCGTCATCCACAAAGTCGACCTGATTCTCTGTGGCTGGTTCGACAGCGGCTTCTCTTTGTTCATGAGTTGATGCATATCTGCCGTCTATTGTACATAAGAGCTTCAGCAAAATTCAGCAAAAAAAACAGGCGCACCAACGGGCGCACCTGTCTGTGTTATTCGTTGCTTTGGCTTACTGCACGCCGACCGGTGGCGCACCATTACGGAATACGTAGTCGATCAGGTGCACGATATCGAGCACGTTGATCCCTGCTTGACCGTTGCACTCCTCCGCTCCGGGGACCTGTGCCGGCGGGCCATCATAAAACACGTGGTTGATTAGCAGATTGATGTCGACGGCGTCGATCAACTCATTATTGTCCATGTCACCGTACATCGGGATGGCGACCGTCACCGTGTTCACGAATCCAAGGGGGCTGATCTGGTCATCCTGATCCATCGCCGACACGCGGTAGTGGTAGTCACCGTTGTCTGCGCCGGTGATCGTATACGATGTGTTCGGCGAGTCGGTGAGCAGGGCCGTTGTCGTCGTGTACGCTTGCAGGGGCTCGATATCGTCGACGTAAATGCCCTCTTCGAGGACGGCTTGGTCGGTCTCGTACGAAATGCGGAATAGCACGTGTTCGCCCACGTAGCCGGACAGATCGAACGCGGCGGTGATCCAGCCGCCCGATGAGCCAGTGATACCATTGCCCCGATTATTGCCGTTGGGATTGGTATTGGTGGTGACGTTTCCTTCCAGTGGTGCGAACGTCTCACCACCGTCGGTTGATACTTCGGCGTACGCGTAATCCCAATCAATTTCGATGTCAAACCACGCGCTGAATTTGAGCGAGTCATCGGGTTGCACGTGATAGAATTCGGTTGCGGTCAACCGCTTGCGGCTGGCGTTATTTGCGCCGCCGTAATAGCTGTGCGTCGGCGATGCCGAGCGGTTGGTGGTGCGGTAGAATCCATCGAGTGCCCAATCGGTGACCGGTGTCGTCTCGACATCGTCGGTCTTGACAAACGGTCCTTCCAGTTCATAGAGACTGAAGGAAACAGCCGGATTAGCGCCGCCCGGATCAGACCATGTCAGGTCGAAATTGGTGACGGTGAATGTATCGGCCGTCGTCCACGTCGGCATCGCCGGCGGGAAAATGCGATTGGGATCTTCGGCCAGTTCGATCCAGATCAGATTCGGCTCGATGTTTTCGGCAATCAGGCCGGGAATGTCACCTTCCGGTGGCCAGAAGCCCTGTTGGCTGGAGCCCACTTCAGGGGTATAGGCGAGGATCTTGTCGTGCTCGCCGGTGGCGCCGTATGCCCAATCATCGGAATCGCCATTGGCCGGATACAGTCCCCACGACACGGTCGGTGTGTAGCCGTTGTAAGCCGACAACGAATCCCCGATGGCTGCAAACAGCGTATGGTCGGGAGTATAGAGATTGTAATCGTATCCCCACGGCCATAGATACAAATCCGAATACGAGTGGAAATTGATCATAAAGACGAATTCGCGCGAATTCACAAACGCCCGGATGGCTTGTGTTTCCGGTTCGGAAAACGGCCCGGTACCGCGATAGGTCTGGTCTGATGTATTCGGTGAAGACCCGTTATTGTCATATCCCCACTCATAGCCGTAGTTGCGGTTCAGATCGATACCAAAGGTGCCGTCACCGTTGTTTCGGCGGTTCTTGCGCCACATGCCTCCACCAGCTGGGAAGTTATCGGTGTTGTATTCATAGCCATCCGGATTGAGACACGGAATGAACCAGACCTCCCGCTCATCGACGAGTTGTGTAATGCGAGAATCGACACCGTAACCCTCGGCAAGCGTCCGCATGGTTTCCAGGTTGACTTCAAGGCTGATCGGCTCACGGGCATGGTGCAGGCCGGTAAAGAGAAATTCCGGTTCGTTCTCATCCGTATTCGGGTTGTCCGATATCTTCACGGCCCAGATCTCGCGCCCTTCAATCGACTGACCGATCGAGAACCGTTGGGTCACAATCGAAGGATACTCGAGATACAGTGAGTCCATGAAGAGGATCGCCTCGACCAATGTCCGGAAACCGCCGTTGGGTGACGTGGCTTCTGCGGCCCGGGTTTCGTACCAATTATGGTTTACGACGGTAAGTTCGTGACCCTCACTGCGCAACTGGTCGAGTTCGTCCTGGGAAACGAGAACGGTGAAATATCCCTTGCGGAGGTCGGGAGCCTCTTCGAGCACGTCAATCCCTTTAGCCAACGCGGTTTGGAGGGAGTTCTTCTCGGTCACCTGCCAGCGGGCAATGATGGATTTCTGAAGAAATCGTTGATGAGCGGCCGCGGCCTGTGAATCCTGACCATCGATGACATCGGCGGAAACAGGGACGGCGAGGAACAAGACAGCCAGAACGAATGACACTACCGATCGCATAACTCCTCCAGAGACATTAGGTGTTATCGGCGTAACGGCTGGATATGCAGCCATGTTCCGGGGCGGTGAGTAAAACCCGGTCAGTATCACAATGTTAGCGACTCACGCTCGCCGTCACCAGGGTGCAGGCGGGCATTGAACCACACACAGTCAAGATACCACAAAGTCGATGATTGACAACCGGTAAACGGTCAAAACGATGGTGTGGATGGCTGCGGTTACTCGTCTTCGGACTCTACCGCCGTGGCCGAATTGTCGTCCCCATTGTGCCGCAACGCCTTATGGGTGCCGAACGCGGGCAGGATGGAGCCGGCATCGGGTGTCACAAGTTGCAGGACGTTATGCGGGCGGATGAACGTTGTATCGAGCGATAGGTGATCGGCGACCTCTGTCTTGGCGGTGAAATGTAGCCGGGCGATAAGACCCGATCCCGGCTCCAAGGGGGAACGTCCGGTGCCCAGATCGGATATCAGACCGATGAGAATTGTGCTCTTGACGGTATCCGGGAAGAACGTCTTCAGCGCGAAGTACGAGGTTCGCAATCCGTCATAGGTGGCGGAATCGATCCGGAAGTGTTGCATGCCGGGACGCCAAGTGAAGGGTAGCGTGATGGCTGCAACACTCTCATCGTTGACCAGTCGCACCTCGGCAGCCCAATAGTCACCGGTGACATGCTCGACGGTAACGGTTATGGTGTCCAAGACTCCGTACTCGTCGTGCGGGGCGGTGGGAGCCTGTGCGCGCGAGCGGGATGATAAGAGAGTCACTCCCACCATCAAGATGGCGATCAGAACGCGCGATGCGTACACGTGTGCACTTTCTCGTTGATTGCAGCCAGTCATCGTTACTCCCACACCGGTCATACACATGGCCGCAGCAGTCGATCCCGGCGACCCGGGCCCGTTCAATGCGCTCCATTGTAGAGTGTCATACCCGTGTGGTCAAGCCCCGGGCGACCATGGCGTCGCGACTAGTCCGGCACAAACACCGAGTGCCGTGGCAGCGAGTGTGATGGGGACACGCGGGTGTAGGCCATGAGGATCCTGGTTTCGTATGGTGAAATGGACAGCGCCCGCTGGTAGAGTTCTTTGGCGCGTGTCAGCAATCCGCGGGATTCGTAATACATGCCCGCACGGTAGAGGTTCATCACCCAGACCATCTTGGCGTCATAGTCGTACATGACGCGTTCGGGATTGGAGTAGAACTGCGAGTGCCGTTCGAACTCTTCCTGCTCCTGCATGAGCACCGCCCCCAAAACGTCGACCGGCTCGCCCATCAACTCAAAGAAGTGCCCGGCCGGCACCAAGTGTGGAACGATGGTCATATCACGTTCGGTGAATTCCCAATAGATCGTGTGCCCATGCTGAGCCAGGGCCACACCCCACTGGCGTAGATCGAGACCGTTTGAGTCAGCGGGAATGTCGATGGCGCGCAAGTTCGGGTGGTTTTGGAACAGCCAGTGCCGGTACCAGCCGGAGGGCATCAGGTCACGGTTGATGATTGTCACATCAGGGCGCCACCCGCCGGCATGGCGCAGTCCCCGCAGCACGAAATCCCAATTGGTTCCTGCAACGAACACGACCGATTCGGGCAGGAGA
Organism: uncultured Ignavibacteria bacterium; assembly: GCA_964440935.1. Classification (GTDB taxonomy): domain Bacteria; phylum Zixibacteria; class MSB-5A5; order WJJR01; family WJJR01; genus WJJR01. Next base: position 26,950 of record CAYTTY010000020.1, read on the forward strand.
CCGGCGATGGACTCTGTTCCCAGGTGGTAGGCCAGACGGTTATCGGCGAGATCACAAAACGATGAGTACACAAGCCCCGGCGTGATCGCTATCAGGATGAGAAGGAACACAGTGGCGCTGATCAGGATTGTGCGCAATACCGGGCTCGGCAGGAAGCGTGACGATATCGCCTTCAAAGTCCGCAGCAGTCCAACGGTGCCGGCGGCTACGAGTAGGATGAGCACGGCCAAGGTCGGCAGCAGATAGCCATGGACATCGGCGTTGGTGTCGGAGAATTCAGTCACCAGTAAGGCGGTGACTACCAGATTGCCGGCGATTGCACCCAACCCCAGGCTCAGCCATCGCCCACGAGTCCGCCACAACTGGAGCACACCCATCACAGCCAATACCAACAAGGCTAACTGCATCTGATCTTCAATGAGGCCGATGAGCAATCCCAGTCGTGACACGAGATCAGCCAATGAGGTCCCCGAAAGATAATGGAACGCATCGGCCGCGGCGACTGCCGACCAATCGGGTGAGGTCACGCCGGTGACCCAGCCCCAATTGAGCGGCGGATTCTGCAGTGCGCGCACCGGGAGATAGAGATAGACCGACGCTCCGATCAGGGTGAACAGCCCGCCGAGTGTCACCGTCCACCGGGCCAAATGGAACCGTCGCGTGCGCCAGATCATCAGAATGGCGACCGCCGGCAAGACCGAGGCGAAGGTGGCGTGATGGAGGGCCAGGCCCAACCCCGCCAGCCAGCCGATCAGGCAGGCGTATCGCTTGGCGATCGTACGATCCCGTGGTAACTCCTCATCGAATCGCCAGACGGCCAGCAAGAGAAAGGAGAGTACGAGCAAGTTGGGCGCGTAGACTTCGGCACGCACCGACTGTATCCAATATGTGTAAGTTCCTCCCAGACCGACGATTGCCAGGCCAATCGCGAATACGATCTCCCAGACAGCGCTCTCTCGCCACCAGCGCGCGGCGATACCGTAGATCATGTACCCGAGCACCGAGAGCGAAATCGCCCCCGACAGTGCGGAAATGAAATTGATGCGATAGAAGTACTCGCCGAAGGGGATCATTCCGAAGACGCGTGCGACCAGAATATACAACGGAAATCCGGGACGATGGGCAATACCCAATACATGGGCATTGGCGATCAGCTCTCCCGAATCCCACCAGAAGACCGTGCGGCAGGTGCTGGCAACGAAAAATGCCAGTGAGACAATGAAGATACTGCACGCCAGCAGCCAGGCGTGATTGGTGCGCTGTGCGCCATCTGTGCTGGTGTCGCTGGCAGTGGTGGTTTCCCAGTGGCCGTCGGGCACGTGTAAGTCCTCTCTGGATCGTGACTAAGCTCCTCTCCAGAGTATCGGTCAGATTTGGTTGTGCCTGCACGGTCCGGTTCGATTCCGCTGCCTCGCATTAGACGTTGACGGTGTAACACTAAGGGAGATAGCTTGCTTTCAGGCACGCCGAGATTGGAATTAGGTATCCCATGCGCCAACACCACGAACGCAGCGACGATCTATGGATGCCCTCGGAGCGGCCCACACGACCGTCGGGACCGGTGATCGCTACGGTGTCGATCAGTGCGATAGTCCTGATCGTGCTCTTTCTCCTGTATGCCGTCTGGGGTGTGCGGGCGATTCGCCGGACACTTATCGCCGAGACGGAACGCAATGCGGTGGCGCTGTTGGAGTCTATCCTGTTGGCTTCGCAGTACTCAATCACGGCAAGCGGTCTGACCGAGCAGCTTGAGTGGGAGAATCTGGCCACGCGTGCACGGATCGCCGCGGCGCGGGCGCCCTCCATTTCCGCACAGGATTCCGAGTTGCAGGAGTTGGCGGACGTTAGTGATGCGGAAGGTGTCACCGTGTGGACCAACAGTCGGATGCACTCGTATCCGCCCGCGCTGGACACGCTGGTGTCAAACGATCCGTTTCTGCGCGACCAGGAGTGGGAGCCGTCTGATCGTGACGCGCGGTCGTTCGAACTCGATGATGCGTCGACAGGGAGCACGTGGCGGGGAGCGGGCATCTCGACTCCACGGGGTGGTGTTGCCATCTGGGAGTATATCTCCGCCGAACTGAACACGCCTTCTTGGAGTGGTATTGGTGTGTTGATTCAGGAAATCGGGCGACGATCGGATGTAAACTACATCATGTTGCAGTCGCCCGACGGGATTGTCTTCGCGTCACGTCCACTGCCGCCGGTCCTGCGCCTGGCCGAAGATGAATTTCTGGTTGCTGCGCTCGATGATACCACTGCTGCGAGCCGTGAAGTCGTGTTTGATGACACACCCGTGTTGGAGGTTGTCAAACCGTTTTTGTCTGCGGATTTACCGTCCGGTGTGTTTCGTGTGGGAATCAGTCTCGAAGGTGTGGAAGCCGCACAGCAGCGTCTGGTTCTGCAGTTGGGCTTGTCGGCCGTGTTGTTCTTACTGTTGGCTACCGCCTCGATTGCTTTTCTGATTGCCCGCCGCTCTTACAGCGACTTGAATCGCTCCTACCAGCGGGTGGAAACACTGACGCGGCGGATTCTCGACTCGATCGACCAGGCGGTGATTGCGGCCGATGCCAATGGCCGTGTGACGGTGTTCAATCGGGCGGCCGAGCGCCTCTTCGGACGGACACGCGATACCGACAGCGATCCAACAGTCGATTCACTGATCGGTAAAGACTCATACAATCTTCGTGACGTCGCATCAGGACATGACCCCGTTCATGAGCAGGAACATGAACTGAAGAAAGGAGATCGTCTGCGCCAATTGGTGTTTTCGACCACGCCGGTGGCAACCGGGGAGGGCGTGTTGGAGGGAGCGGTCAGCATCGTGCGCGACGAAACCGAAACGCGTGAGATGGAAGAGCAGATGCGGCGGTCGCAGCGACTCTCCGAGATGGGCAACTTGGCCGCGGGTGTCGCGCATGAGATACGCAATCCGCTGAATGCGATCGGGCTGGCAGCGCAGCGACTGCAGATGGAAGTGACCGATCCCGATGCACGCAAGATTGCAGCGACGGTGTTGGAGGAAACTCGCCGGCTGAACGCCATTGTCGAGGATTTCCTCAGTCTGGCGAGACCGTCGACACAACCGGTGGAGAATGTCAACTTGTCGGAATTGGTCACATCGGTCGCCAGCATGGCCCGTTTCGATGCGGAGCAACAAGGGGTCGTGTGGTCGGAGTCGGTGGCCGACCAGGTGTTTGTCCGCGGCATCAGTGACGATCTGCGCAAAGCGCTGTGGAATGTCATCACGAATGCCATCGCCGCGACACCGCGTGATTATGGCGTTGCCGTGCGATTGGAAACACGGGAAGACGAAGCCGTCGTATCGGTGCAGGACGAAGGCAGCGGAATTGCTCCCGAGTTGATCGACCGTGTGTTTCAACCGTATTTTACGACCAAGGATCACGGCACGGGACTGGGATTGGCGATTACACATCGCATTATCAGTGACCATGACGGCACAATTCGGATCGACTCTCCGCCTCCGGACGCCGACAAAGGAACTGAGGTGACGATTACCTTGCCGTTGGTGTCAGCGGATGCACCGAGCAGGACGTGACACCAAGCGGAAGTGGAGTGACACACGACATGGGATTAGAATTCTACAGTGCTGGCGAATCGCACGGCCCGCAGTTGACGGGATTTCTGCAGGGGTTGCCGTCCGGGTTGCACATCGACCTTGACCAGATCGACGCCGACCTGGCGGAACGTCAGAAGGGATACGGCCGTGGTGGGCGTATGAAAATCGAACAGGACCGGTGTCGCATCACCGCCGGCGTGCGTCACGGTGTGACACTCGGCTCTCCGATTTCATTTGTAATCGAAAACCGTGATTGGGCCAACTGGCAGTCGGCGATGTCGGTCACCGATGACCGCCCGGAACCGTCGAGCGAACGCGAAGCGGAGCTGTCGAAGCCGCGCACGGTTCCGCGTCCGGGACACGCCGATCTGGCCGGTGCGCAAAAGTACAATCACAGCGACCTGCGCAATATTCTCGAACGTGCGTCGGCACGTGAAACGGCCGTGCGTGTTACCGCGGCCGGTTTCGCAAAGTTATTTCTACGCGAATTCGGTGTCGAAACCGCGTGTCATGTCATTCGCATCGGTGGAGCGGTATTGCCGGAGCGTGACATCACCGTTGATGATATCCGTGCGCGTACGGTGGAGTCGGATGTTCGGTGCATCGATCCTGGTGTTTCCGAGGAAATGCGCGCGGAAATCAAAGCGGCGGCGGCCTCGGGTGACACTTTGGGCGGTGTGATTGAGGTTGTCGCGTCGGGTGTGGTCGCGGGATTGGGCGATCATATTCAGTGGTCGGGCAAGCTCGATGGACAACTGGCCCAGGCCGTGATGTCGGTTCCCTCGATTAAGGGTGTTGAACTTGGCGATGGCTTTGCGCAAGCGGCGCGTCGCGGATCAACTGTGCATGATGAGATTTTCTATGAGGGGGATAACCCGAAATCGCGGTTTTATCGCCGCACCAATCGTGCGGGTGGATTGGAAGGCGGCCTCACCAATGGCGCTGATATCATCGTATGTGCGGCCGCCAAGCCGATTTCGACGCTGAATCGCCCTTTGCAATCTGTTGATATTCACTCCAAGACTAGCGCGGATGCCTTCGTAGAACGCTCTGATGTCTGCAGTGTGCCGGCAGCGGCCGTTGTCTGTGAAGCGATGGTCGCATTGACTTTGGCAGACACGTATTTGAAAGCGTTTGGCCACGGCGCACTGCGGGATGTGATCGCACGATTTCGCGATTATACGGCCCGTCTGGACGCATTTGGCGCCTAAGCTGTTGTCCCAGAGCGGGTGATTCCGTACCCTTGACATGGGGAGAGATTTTTGTTGAGTTCCCTGCACACTGACGTACACCCACGCCATTTTGGTCATACGATTGGGGGATGCCGATGGGCATAGAACATCCACTGTTTGCGCGTTTGAAAGAGGGACCGTTGTTGGGCGACGGCGCGATTGGTACGCTGCTGTATCAGCGCGGCTTTTCCTTTGAACGCTGCTTTGATGAATTCAATCTGACTGAGCCTGATGTCATTCTGCGCATCCATCAGGATTATCTCGATGCCGGCTCACAGTTGATCGAGACGAATACATTCGGTGGAAACCGTGCACGATTGGCGGGGCACGGTCTTGAGAAAAAGGTCCGCGACATCAACTTCCGTGGTGTGAAGCTGGCGCGAGAGGCACGCGAAGTGCAGGGCGTCGATGCGTTGGTCGGCGGCGCTATCGGTCCCATCGGCCGGGCGCTGAAACCGCGCGAAGCGTATTCGCTGAAAGAATCCCGCGACATGTTCGAGGAACAGGCGGCGGCATTGCTCGAAGGCGGCGTCGATCTCTTTGTCATTGAAACCATGCCGAGCGTGGAAGAACTCGGCGTGGCCATTGAAGCGGTTCGCTCGCTCTGTGACTTGCCGATTATTGCGCAGTTGTCGTTCACGCACGAAGGGTTGAGCATGACGGGGGAAACGCCCGAGCAAGTGGGTGAATTCCTCGAACGGTCCGATGCCGACGTGGTGGGGGCGAATTGTTCAGTCGGGCCGCAGAATCTTCTCGAAGTCATCTATCGTTTGGCGCAGGTCGTGTCGAAGCCGCTCTCGGCGGTTCCCAATGCGGGCATTCCGCGCATTGTGGGACGGCGATTTGTGTACACAGCATCGCCGGAGTACTTCGCGAGTTTGGTCGGACCGTTTCTTGCCAATGGTGTGCAACTCCTTGGCGGATGCTGCGGCACCACGCCCGATCACATTGCGATGATGGCGGAGGCAATAGAGTCGGCGCCGTTGATGGTGGCGTCGGGTGCGGCGGTTTCCGAAGTACGCGAACGCAGTGCACCGGAGGAAGACGAGCCGAAGCGTGAAGGACCGCGGTTTATCGAGGATTTGGGTAAACGGTTCCAGATTTCGGTCGAGCTCGATCCGCCCAAGGGGACGAATCCGGCAAAGATTCTGAAAGGTGCGCAGAAGTGCAAAGAACGCGGGTGCGATGCTGTCAACGTTGGCGATTCGCCGATGGCGCGCGTGCGCATGAGCGCCATCGCGATCTGTGCGTTGATCGAACGTGAAATCGGCATCGACGCGATTCTGCATTTCACCTGCCGTGACCGCAATTTGATGGGTATCCAATCCGATCTGATCGGCGCGCACGCCCTGGGCGTCAAGACGGTCCTGGCGATTACCGGTGATCCGCCGTCGTTGGGGAACTCGTACGCGACGGGCGTTTATGACGTCGACGCGATCGGGCTGACCAAGATTCTCTCCGAACTCAACCACGGACGCGACTATCTGGGATCATCGGTCGGCAAGGGGACCGATTTCAATATCGGTGTCGCGTTGAATCCGGTTGCCGACGACTGGAGTGTTGAGTTGGATCGGTTCCGTCAGAAAGTCGAAGGCGGTGCGCAGTTCGCGTTTACGCAGCCGTTGTATGAAATGGAGCCGCTCGAACGCTGTTTGGACGATGTCACCAAGTTCGACATTCCGATTTTCCTCGGTTTGTTACCGCTGATGTCGTCCCGCCATGCGTCGTTCATGCACAACGAAGTCCCCGGGATTGAAGTCCCCATGAAACATTTGGAGATCATGGAAGCGGCTGGCGACAACGGCGCCGATGCGGGCGTCGAAATCTGCCGCGAACTGCTGGCGAAAGCGAAAGAGCTTGTTAACGGTGTGTACCTGATGCCGTCGTTCGGCCGTTACGAAACATGCCTGCGTGTCATCGATGGCTTCACGGAACGCCCGACGGAGCCGGTTGAGGCTGAAGCTGAGGTGGCGGGGTAGGGGGGAGCACGATCCTGGGAGCGCCGAGCCCTAGCTCGGCGTGTGAGTCATTGTCTTGCGACACTACACCAGGGTCAATCCTGTGGCGGTGAGGCTAATCCGGCCGTGACCGGGTTGAAATGGATGTACTGTGTTGCGGCTTTGAGGTGTGTTGCGTCGCGGATGAACCGATCCCAATACTCGCGCATCCACACAGGATCGAGTCTCGGTCGGTGTGTTCGAATCAACGTCTGTTGAATTCTCCTCGCTGTGTAGGTTTTCCAGGATTGGACGATCTTCCCAATCGGATGGCCCTCGTTCGTCTTGATCTACTTGTATATTCACGTTTGGGTGCCACGGGCCTTTAGAGCGATTGTCAGAATAGATTTCCGATTGCCAAGGTAACCTTCGCTGTCATTCCCGCGAAAGCGGGAATCCATTGTCTTCGTACACAAGCAATTACGACACTGTCTCGGTCCGCCACGGCCGACGGGGATGACAGAGTATAGAAATCCAAACGGAAAATAGTTCTGACAATCACTCTATGCCCGTGTTGGAAAACCTGCCGACTATCATCACCTCAGACTGGGGAGGGCGAGGCTCCCGCCGAGCCGCAACGGCATGTCCCACAGCTAAGCTCGGCAGGAGCCTCGCCCTCCCAAAGGCTCTCATTTTTTGGGTTTTGCAACACACCCCTCAAGGCCCGTGGCACCCGAATGGAAACGGAAAGTACTTCTGACAACCGCTCTATTGGCGGCCCGATACTCCGTCACCACAAAAACGCCCCGCACTGTTGAGTGCGGGGCGTTGGTGGTGCGTCCAAGCTGTGTTGTTTACTTCAGCAGGGTCATCTTGCGGATGTTGGTGAAGTTGTCCGCTTTAATCCGGTAGAAGTAGATACCGGAGGCAGCGGGGTTGCCGTTATTATCACGGCCATCCCATGTCACCGAGTGTTTGCCAGCTTCCTGATGGCCGCTGACGAGGTTCCGTACGTGCTGACCCAGAACGTTATAGATCGAGAGATCGACGTTTGATGCCTGGGGCAGCGCAAACGAGATCTCCGTCGAGGGGTTGAACGGGTTGGGGTAGTTCTGATTCAGCGTGTACTGGGTCGGGATAGTCGATGAGGCTCCCGCCGCTTCGATCTGAATGGTCGTCGGTTTGTATTCCGGAAATGCTGCTTCCACCGTACGATTCCCTTCAGCGTCGACAGTGTTGTACACCCACATCAGACGATGACGCGGACGTTCTGTTTCGTAGGTTCCGATGGTGAACTCGGTCATTGTCGGATCGGTGATCTCAAAGACGAGCTCGCCAACCGGGCCCGAGCTCGGCTCCAGCCGGGGTTTGTTCGGGTCATAGGCCAATGGCACCAAGCCGATCAGAACCTTCTTCTCGTCGTTGTCAATGTTGGCGATCTTGAGGTCGAAGTATTCGACGCGATCGGCCCAACGGACCTCACGCAATTCGATACCATCGCCCGCTTCGCCGAATGTCAGCGGCATATCGAGCGCACCGACGGTCTTCATGTTCGAGACGTCCAACGGCACGGTCACGGTGATCCCATTACCCGGTCCCGATGACGCCGCCATTTTCGCCTGTCCGACGGTCAACGCATCCTGAGTCGGCGCCAAGCCGGCAAAGGCCATCGCCGGTATCAAGAGCGCCACGCCCACGACGAGGCACTTACCAAATCGCATCATGCATTACCCCCATTCTCAATTGGGATTGCTTGTGACTTCCTGTCATTTCAACTACTCACTTCAAGGTTTGCGCCAACAAACCCTATCACGGTCCCTCTTTCATGCGGTGACGGGTACCGGTGTTCGGTGACGCAGATGTCAAATTCCGTGTTGCCCTTGGGGTGTGAGGGATTCCCCTTTACGTCCGTGTACAATGTGGACGACATAGTGGTTTTTGTCAAGCCCATTTGCCGTCCTGTCTTCCGATTACAAATCATCTCTGACTTCCCTCGATACACCCTCCTTTGCTGATAATCCCCATTTTGCATTGGCCTACCGCTCGATCCTGCGACCGAGCGAATACTATCCGTATTAACGCTCTGACACGGAAAATACCGATCCTGAAAAATCGGCGAACAAGGTGTAGTCGTGCGCAAGTTCATAGGGGCGAGCCGGTTACTCCAAACCGGAGTGGGTCAGGTCCTATCTTTAAGTCCCGCCAATCGGTATGTTGCTACCTGACATTCATACCCGAAGTCTGGAAACGAGTTCCCGAAAATGGATATCCTGACGAGCAGTGACAGCCCGTGCACACAATAAGGGACTGTTCGTGTCCTGTTAACACATTGTTGTATAACGTCTTTCGCTAATTGGCGTCTTTTTAGGCTATTGACGGGCGGCCTTTAGCGATACTTGCAAAACATACAAGCCCATCAACAGGTAGATCGCCAGCGACAGCAGGTCCGAGTCAACAATCGTGATCGGGAGGTTTGCTCCCGAGGTGATTGCGACCGCCAGACCGATTCCCGTTAGCGCTTCGCCGGCAATCAATCCCGACGATAACAGCGTGCCTCGGGTTTGCGCGCGTTCGGTCGCTGCGGGACCGCGCTTGCGAGTGAGCAACTGCATCACCCATGCAATCATCCCGCCCAGGAACAAACCGGAAGTGGTCCCAAAGGGAAGATAGATACCAACCGCCACCGGCATCGGGTAGGCGCGGAACTTTGTGCGTTTACGCAGTACCTCATCGATAACAATGATCCCTGCCGCGAGCAGGCAGCCAATCCAGACCATGTTCCAGGGCAGGTGGGCATCGGTGAACATGGCGCTGGTCAAGCTGGCAAACAGCGAGGCTTGCGGGGCGCCAAGCGATCCCGGTTCACCGGTTCCGATTCCCCACGCGTTGTGCAGCAATGATAACACCCAGGCGAATGTGAATGCGGGTGCAAGCACGCCCAACAATTCAACCCACTGCTGTTTTCGAGGTGTGGCTCGCACGAGAAAGCCGGTTTTTAGATCTTGTGAAATGTCGCCGGCTGTGCAGACGGCGCAACAGACGACACCGGCCACTCCCAGGGTGGCGATGATGCCCATGGTGCCTTTCAGCCCGAAGCCGAGCAAAATCGCCGCAGTGAACAACACTGCGGTAATGGTCATTCCCGAAACCGGGCTGTTGGACGAACCGACCACGCCACAGATGTAGGCGGCGACGGACACCAGCAGGAAGGCGGCGATCACCATGATGATGGTGGTGAGAGCCGCAATGGCGAACGAGTGGACCAGGAAGGCGTAGAGGAAGAACATCGGAATCATCGTTAACAGCATGATGACCGACACTTCGCGTTTCGTCATCGTCAACTGGGTTCGATCCACCGCCAGGTGCCCGGAGACCTTTTCATAGGCGGCACCGACAGCTTTAAGACCGTGGATGATGCTGCCCCGAACTTTGATCAATGACCAGACACCCGAGACGGCCATGGCGCCGACACCCATGTAGCGAATGTTTTGATCCCACAAGTCCCAGGCGGCGTCGAGGGCGGTCATCGAGGACAGATCCGGATGATTGGGCGACATGATCGGGATTCCAATCAGCCAGCCCAGGACACTCCCGCCAAAAACCATGATGGCGATATTGGGACCGACAATGTATCCGACACCGATCAATGACACCGACATGTCGAAGCCACCGTAGAAGATCGATTGGCCGATGCGAAATGCCCCTTCCACGGTCGAGCGGATGATCGAGAGGGCCGATACAAGAACCTTGAAAGCGACACCAATGCCGAGGGCTTGAAACAGGCTCATCGCGCCGGTGCCGCCGGTGTCACCGGCTTCAAGCACCTTGGCACAGGCCACACCTTCCGGATAAACCAATTCGGGATCGCCGATGACCAGCGATTCGCGCAGGGGAACCATGAAGAGCACACCGAGGGTACCACCCAGGAGCGCGATCAGACCGGTTTCCCAGAATTTGAAATCGCCCCATACGCCCGCGATGACCAGGGCGGGTACGGTGAAGATGATACCCGCGGCCAGCGATTCACCGGTAGAAGCGATGGTTTGAACGATATTATTTTCCAGAATTGAGCCGGAACGCAAGACACCACGCAGAATGGCCATCGAAATCACGGCCGCCGGAATGCTGGCGGAGACGGTCATTCCGACCTTCAATCCGAGGTAGGTGTTGGCGGCGGCGAGGACGACGGCGAGGATGATGCCGAGGATGATCGCCTTCGCGGTGGTTTCGGGTGGAAAACTCACTCCCGCCGATCCCGCCGGCCCGTCCAGATTCGCTTGAGTCGTCAAGTTCGTGTCTCCCGTTGAACAAGTCCCATGTCAATGCCGATGAATTTTACCGTCGTCGCTGAAGTGTCACATTGCTCCGTTGCTCATCTGTTACCGTTGCGGATCTGAGTGACAACCGGGGAGGCCGATATCATAAGCTGCGATGGTACAGGCGGATGCGCAATGACTCAAGACAAATCTCACCACTCCGTCGACAGCTCTCTGCGATTCCGCCACTGATGAGCGCGAACTGCTCGCGACCGGTTGGTTGGATGCATAGGCAGAAATCAACGGAACATCTGTCTTTCTTGGGGAATTCTTAGATCACAAGGCGTGTATGAACGTATGAAGGGGGGCAGGATGACTTGAGGATTCATGTTGAGCCTTATTGAACGATACCTGACACGTGCACGGTGGGCCCATGGGCGGTACTGTGGCGCTCTGCTGTTGGTTTTGGGCAGTGTTGTCGTTTTGGGCTGCGCGGGGAATGCACAGCAGGTGTCGACATCCGATAGCCGGCCGCAGCGCGGCGATGAAGAACTGGATCCGATGGCATTTCAGCACTTTTCGGTCGGCACGATTGCGATGGCGGCCGGTGATCTGCCGAGCGCGACCACGCATTTTAAGCGCGCGCTACGGTTCGATCCGAAGTCGTATGAGATTCGGATGACGCTGGCCGAGTCGTTCTTCCTGGCCGGCAACTATAAGGACGCGATTGCGACGGCGTCGGTGGCCGAGCCTCGCGACTTGCGTGTGTTGGACTTCCTTGGTAAATGCTACCGGTACACCAACCAGAATGAGAACGCCGCCGGCGTGTACCGTGAAGTGGTTGCTCGCGACACTACCGATGCGTCGGCCTACTGGTACTTGTCCCGTTTGTCAGAACGGAACGGCGAATATGCGGCCGCCGCTGAGTATCTCCTGCATGCGGCGCGCTTACGGGCGAGCGCCCGGTACTTTCAGGAGGCCGGCGATCTCTTTTCGCGCGCGTCGGAATTTAAACGCGCACAAGAGGCCTACGCCGAATCGATTACACGCGACTCGACCATGGCCAATCGCCGCGCGATCATCGGGAAAGCGCAAGCCCACGAGGCGGTTGGCGAACACGAGGCGGCGTTGGAAGTCTATCAGCGTGCCCGCGATCTCGATCCGGATGATCTGAGTGTACGGAAGCGTCTCATCAGCCACTATCTGTATGTCGATCAACCTGATTCGGCCATCGTCGAAATCCGCCGATTGCTCGACATCACCTCTGACGTTCAAGAAGAAACACGTCTCGGTGTATTGCTGTTTGGCACCGAGCGATACGATGAGGCCGAGGAGGTGTTTCAGGGCCTGCGCGAGCGAGGGGACTCGTACATTTCGCTCTACTACCTCGGCCGCCTGATGCAGATACGTGACAATCCCGACTCCGCGAAGGCCTACTACTGGGCGGCGGTGGCGGTTGACGATACGATCACCGATGGTTGGATCGCGTTAATGAGCGCGTTGATCGAACAGGATTCAGTGGGTCGCGCCGTCGATGTGGCGGAGGAAGGTGTTGAGCGAACCAATCGACCGATACCATTTTGGTATTACCTGGGCGCCAGTGCCGCACGCCGGCAATCGTACGATTCCGCTCTTGTCTATTTGGAACGGGCGTATACGCTCGACTCGACGGATTCAAGGGTAGCATTTGCGATCGGTTCCGCGCTGGAACGGAATGGTCAGTTCGCGCAGTCGGCATTGGTCTTCTCACGGCTGATTCGTCGTGAGCCGCAACATGCGCCGGCGTTGAACTATCTGGGCTACATGTATGCCGACAGTGGGATTCACCTCGACGAGTCGCTCGACTTGATCGAGCGCGCGCTGGCGGTGGATCCTCACAATCCGGCCTACCTGGACAGCTATGCCTGGGTGTTGTATCGACTGGGTCGGCTCGAAGAGGCCGAAGAGCAAATGCGCAAGGCCATTGAGCGGACGGATTCGGATCCCGTCATGTTCGAGCATCTGGGGGACATCCTCGCCGCTCAGGGCAAAGACGATGAGGCGCGTCGCCATTGGCAGCATGCACTGGAGATCGATCCGCAAAACGACAGTGTGCGTGCGAAGTTGGAGCCGTGACGGTTCACGCAAACTCCCCGATTGGTATCAATCGGTGAAATCTTCGAACAGTTTTCATAGGTGAGTTCGTTTGCAATAGGGGTGCCACGCCCCTTGAGGCCCGTGGCACCCTGATCCAAACGGAAAGGATTTATGACAATTGCTATAAGGGCGTGACGATACAGGTGTGTCACTGCAATCCGCCTTTTCAAGGGGTGTATTGAATACGCCCCCTGCGAGAAATCGTTAAGCGGAAAGGGCGTGCTCAGCACGCCTCGACGGATGATAGTCGCGTCGATGTACGCTGCCATGCTGCCTCACCCGATCTCAGAACTCCGTAAGCTCCGCAAGCGCTACGCCAAGAGTGCTAAGTCAATATGTCCCCAAAGGTCTGGTCTTGCTGTTGCCGTGATAGTAGCGTAGCTTCACGCCCGTGAACGGACGCGCTTCCCAAGTACATCACACGTTGTTCTGGCACATGGTGCTGGTCGGGCTGGCGGTTTCGTGTGCGAGTGGGTGTGCTCAAAAAGGAGCGCCTCAAGGTGGGCCACCCGATACAACACCTCCGCAAATCATGAGTACCGTTCCACCAGGCGGTGCGGTCAATGTCGATCGCGCGGTCGTATTCGAGATTGAGTTTTCGGAATCGGTAAAGAAGTCAGATCTCATCGCCAACTTGTATGTGTCGCCCCAACGGGCGGGGGAGCCCGAGGTTGACTGGTCCGGCCAGAGGGTACGGATCACCTGGGGAGATTCCTTACGCGATGACGTAACGTATCGTGTGACCGTGGGATCACGCCTCAGCGACATCCGGAACAACCCGATGGCGGAACCGTACACGTTCGCGTTTTCCACCGGAGACAAAATCGATTCGGGCCGGGTAACCGGACGGGTGTGGCAAGACATGGTTCCGGCCCCGGCCTACGATGTTCTGGCGTATATGCTCACCGGCCAACCCTGGCAGCCGTCGCATCCCGACTATCAGACTCAGACCAACGACAGCGGTCGCTTCGACTTACCCTATCTTCCCGATGCGGTTTTTCGCGTTGTGGCGGTGCAGGACAAAAACGGGAATGCCCAACCCGATCACGGCGAGTTTGTCGCTGTTGCGCCGCATGATGTCCCATCGTCGCGCACGGGGCGAGGCGGAGATGTTGAGATGTACGCGGTGCTATATGATACTCTGCGTTTCGAGATTTCAGCGTGCACCGTCAGCGATGACGGCGTTTTTTTGATTGGATTGTCGCATGCGGTCGATACGTCGTGGTGGACAGCGCGCGGGTTTGCCATCAGTGATTCGGCGACCGGTGAACCGGTTGCCGTCAGTGTGCTCGATCCGCTTCCGCCGCGATACACCATTGTGCCGGCCATACCGGACAATGCTCAGGACGGCCGGGTCTACCGGGTTGCATTTACGCCTGCCGATGATGTCGCTCCCCTCAATGTTCGAGGTACGCCGATGTCGGCGTGCACGTCGTATGTGACCTATCCGGAGATTGTTGATACAACGGGTCCACGGATTCAGTGGACGCGGTTTCCGACGGCAACAGAGGTGGTTGTGCCGCGAGCGCCGATTGAGTGGGTATTTTCGGAGCCGGTACGGATTGATTCGCTGGATGACGCAGTTGCGGTATATGATTCTGTTGGAAATGTGATCCCGGGGACGGTGAAGTGGGCCGATGTGCGTCACGTGTTGTTCACTCCTGAATCACCCTGGCCGGACACCACGACAGTGGTTGTCACGCTTGATTCCGCGTCGGTACGAGACCACGAGGGCAATCCGTCGGTTTCCCAGACATTCAATTGGACATTTCCACCGTTGACGGCGAGCGGGATGGGCGATGTGTCGTTGCGGATACCAACCACAGACAGCGCCTTGATTGGAACCCCGGTCGTTATACTGGCGCAGTCGGTGCGGTTGGATTTGCATCGTCGTTGGACCATCGTCGACACGGATACGGCGATCGTTTCATTGCCTGCCGGCAACTGGCTCTTTGGCGCTTTCCGGGATTTGGACGGCAATGGACGGTTCGGTCCGGGGCGCGTATCGCCACCGTACCGGGCGGCAGAACCGCGAGTGACATTGCCGGATACTGTCGGCGTACGTGCGCGATTTACCGTGGAAGATATTTCGCTAGGCTTGTAAAAACGCGTGTAACCGGTTGTTCGATGACGCTGCCGATTTGCGTGGTGTTGTCCAAGCGTCAATCGTGCGATTTCAATAGGCAGATCAGTCACAGGAGGGTATCCATGCCACAATTCACCTGGGAGAAGTGGGAGCCGCTGTTGCTTTCGTACGGGACATCGGTTGGTCTCACGATTCTCAACATTTTACTAATCTTGATACTGGGTTGGATTGCGATTCGGTTTGTCCGCAAGGTTCTGACCAAGCTGTCCGTCGTTATGCTGCGTTTCTCGCGCGATGAGGATGCCTCGGCTGCCGCAGCCGAAAAACGGGTGTCCACATTGACGGGATTGCTGGGAACGATTGCGCGTGTGGCGGTCTGGTCGATTGTTGTCGTGGTCATTCTCACCGAGGTCGGAGTGGACATCGCACCAATCTTGGCGGGCGCTGGTATCGCCGGTCTGGCGGTTGGTTTCGGCGCGCAGAATCTGGTGCGGGATGTGATTACGGGATTCTTCATCGTGTTGGAGAATCAGATCCGCATCGGCGATGTGGCCATCATCAATGGAACCGGCGGTCTGGTTGAGCAGATCAGCTTTCGCACGATCACGTTACGCGATCTCAGCGGGGTGGTGCACATCTTTCCCAACGGCACGATCTCGACGTTGTCGAATATGACAAAGACCTGGTCGGCGGCGGTTCTGGACATCGGCGTCGCCTATCATCATGACACCGATCAGGTGGTGGAGGTCATGCGTGAGGTGTATGACGACTTGAAGAACGATCCCGAGTTCGGCCCCAAGCTCATTGGCGATTTCGAAGTCTTCGGTGTCGACAGCTTTGGTGATAATTCGGTCACCATTCGTGCCCGGATCAAGACCGAGCCGATTCAGCAGTGGGGCGTGGCACGCGAATACCGGCGGCGGCTCAAGCACGCGTTTGACGAGAAAGACATCACGATCCCGTTTCCGCAGCGGACGCTGCACTTTGTCAATCCGCCGATGCCGCAGGCGGCGTAATCCTATCTGGAATGTTGTCCGCACACGTCGGCGGCGTCACCCGACCTTGCTACTCTGCGAAGTGCATGCCACGTAGCACGAGCGGGCGACGCCCTACCCATTGGGTAGCCGCCACGCGAGGGCGCGTGACGGCACAGTGAGAGAAATCATCGGGGGCGGCTGAGTTTTCTATTGCGCCTGCCGGTTATTTTCGCATCGTGGTGACTCAGGGGGGGTGGTGTACTTCACGGTTGGGCTCACGCCGTTGCGGCGGGGGAGTGCTGTATTGTGGCCAGACGTACCACCAGATTGACGAAGGCCGTCAGCATTGGCATCGCGGTCGCAGTCTGTATGTGGACATTTGTCAATCGCGCTGACTGCGGGGTTGCTTGGGCGGACAATGAATCGGAGCCGACACCGGCGACCGAACGATCGGTCATTGATGTCCTTATCGATTGGGGCATGCACGCGCTGGAGTCCGACCGTTTCCGTGAAGCGGAAGCGCGATTCCGAGAAGTGCTCGATCGCGATTGGAACCACCCACGGGCCTACTTCCTGTTGCAGAAGGCACGGGCGATGCGTGCCCGCCAGTTATCCGAGTGGCAGTATGCCGCGCGGAGGGCAATGGCCAATCGCCAATGGGAACGTGCGTTGGTCGTCTATGAGAGGATTCTCGAAGAAGATTCGCTGAATGAGGTGGCGTTGGACGGTATTGAGCGAGTTAAAAATCGGAGGCGTGGTGAGGAGTTGGTGTTCGCGGGCCTCGAACGATTCATCATGGGGAATTATGTCGAAGCGCGGGACGCATTCGACCGAGCGTTGCAGATCAATCCGGCCGATTCGGTGGCGGCCCTGTACGCCCAGCGCGCCGAACAGGAGACTGAGCAGTCCACCAGTTTGGCTGATTTGCGTTCCGACGGCGAGGCGTGGGACACCTATCTCGATGCGTTGAAGCAGTTCCGCGCCGGTGAACTGTCGCGCGCCGAGGCGTTGTGGCGCGAGATACTGGAAAAGTATCCCGGTAATGACGCGGTGCTCTCGAATCTGGAGCAGGTCATCAGACGGAAGAAGGGCGAGATCTCCGCACAGGATCTGTCGCCGTAATACACTCATGCCGTTCCGCCACAGCACATCCGAGCACTTTGCGTCGTTCGATGCCGAACGCTCGCCGTTGGACGATATTCGTCTCTTCGTGCAGGGCGCGTTGATTGAATCGACGTTGACACGCAAGGAGATCGCCAGTCTGATGCTGGCGATCGAAGAAGCGGTGACGAACATCATCCGGCACGGGTATTTGTATGGTCCCGGCAAGATCCGCATCCGGGTGCGGCGCAATCCGAGTTGGGTCTACATCACGATTTCCGACAGCGGTCGTGCCTATCAGGTCAACGCCGATGCGAAGACGCCGGATGTGAAGGAGTTGGCGGCCAGTGGGCGCAAGGGCGGGCTTGGGCTGGCGCTGATCCGCAAGGTGACTGACCACGTCGAGCACAAGCGTGTCGGTGACGAAAACATTCTGACCTTGTCGAAACGGCTGCTGCGGCGATTTGGGGAACCGTTGCCGAAGTCGAGCTGGCGTCATCGGGTGGCCTACAGCGGCGTCGCGATCATTACCCTGGGCGTGCTGATCGGCTTTGTTGTGCTCAACGAGCAACTGCAAGGGCGAGAGACGGCTGACTTTTTTCAGAAGTGGGACCAGTTCGGACGAACGGCGGCCGCGGCCGCGTCGCAGCACATACTGAGTGATCGCTCGGACGCCGAATTCGATCAATTGGTGGTTGATCTCAAGGACGCCCACTCGGGACTCAACTACCTGGTCATTCTATCGGGTGCCGACACAACGGCCGACAATGCCGGCATCATCCGCGCGCATTCAGAGTCGCCGGAACAGGTACACGAATCGTACACGCCACCCGACGGAGTTCCTCCCGCCATGGCGGGCCATTGGGCGCGATCCGGCGACAGTGGGGCCGTTCTTCATTTTGTGGAGAATGCCCGGATCGGCGGTCGAACGGTCGGTCAGGTGGCTTGGGGCGTGCCGGTCAGGGAGTTGGATCAACGGTTGGCGGCGGTCCGCACGCGCTTGCTGCAATGGGCCGGCGGTGTGCTGATTGGGGGCTGGCTGTTGGTTTGGCTGGCTTCGGCCTGGATGGCGCGTCCGATCCAGCGGCTGGCCGATCTTCTGCGCCAGGCGAAGGAGCGGGATGTGGAACCACCCGGCTCGACCTCTTCGGATCCTGAAGAGATCCGTGAGGTGATGGCTGCGTTCCAGGAGGCGACCGACACGGTGGCCCGCGAAGAACGCCGACTGGCCGAACGCACGCTGGCGAAACGCGAGATCGAAGCGACCAAGCATCTGCAAGACGCACTTTTTCCGGGAGAACTGCCACCAATTCCGGGTTACGAACTGGGGGCCGTTTGCCGCATGGCCCGCCACGTCGGCGGAGACTACTACGATCTGATCGCTGTGAACGATCACCAATGGCTGGTGATTGTGGCGGATGTGGCGGGGAAAGGTCTGCCGGCGGCTTTGACGATGACGGCGTTCCGGACGGCTACCCGGCTGATCGCACGGACCGTGTCATCACCGCGCGCGTTGTTGACTGCACTGCATCAGTATCTTGCGGAAAACCATCCCAATGGTCCATTTGTCACGACCGTTTGTTGTCTCCTTGATACCGAGACGCACAAGCTCGAGGTGGCATCGGCCGGTCATCCGCCGGTGATGATCCGTCGTGATGACGGAGGACAAATCATGAAACTGCGTCCCAGCGGCCGACCGGTTGGGATAGCGATTGGCGGCGATGTTTCATTCGAAGACAAGCTCGGGACGGAACTCATCGATCTGAATGAAGCAGATTGGGTTCTCCTCTTCACTGACGGGGTAGCCGAGGCGCGGCGGCCGGATGGAGAGACCTTTGGCTTGGACCGAATCGCGCAGTTTCTCAACACGAATAACCGCCTCAATCCCAAGGAACTGATCGATTGCCTTGTTCGTGAGGTGGACCAGTTCTCGAATGACGCGATGCTGAAAGACGACTTGACGGTGGTGTCGCTCCGCCGAGTGACGGTTCGATCACCGTCAAATCGGATCACTACACAGCCATCCCATCCCGGACGGCGTGCGAAGACGTCCGGATAGTGGCATGAATGGCCATCACAGTGCTCTTCGAGAGATTCATCGGGGTATTCTTGCGACAGCGGTCCGTTCGGTCTGTTTGACTCCCACCTGTCATTCCCTCGAAAGCGGAGCCCATTTGTAACGCCAGCCCGGTAGGGTTTGCACAGCTCGTCAAACGCTGTCCCATAACGTTGCGCACCAGCCCCGCGCTGGAAACCGATGAACAGCCTCATTTTATCTGCGCACTGAGCCGCGAGACTCGAGGATTGATTGGCGGAGTCTACTCTGCAATCCATGATCGTAACATATTAATTAGCAACAATTTAATAGAGATGAGTTCGGTTGAGATTTTGCCGCGGGGAGCACAAACCGATGGAACCCCAAAACGTACAAGAATTAGCACTCGATCGTTGAGAGTGCTAACAACTTGTGTTGAATCCGATTTAGTCGTTAATTGACAATGACTAACGGCCGGTGATTGGACGACTTGAGTCTTTGAGGATAAAGTTCAGATGTCGTTTGACAAGCTATCAGATAGAGAGCAGAAGATACTTCGGGTTCTGATCGATCATTATATTTCGACAGCGGAGCCGGTGGGTTCGCGGGTGTTGGCCAATCGATATCCGCTCAAGCTGTCGTCGGCGACGATTCGCAATACGATGCAGGACTTAGAGGAAATGGGGTTGATCAAGCAGCCGCACACTTCGGCGGGGCGAGTGCCAACCGACGAGGGGTATCGGCTTTATGTGGACAGCCTGATCAATCCCCAACCGATCCCAGAGGACATCGCCAGGCAACTCCGCGAGCAGTTGATGAATCGTCAGCAGCGAGCGGTTGAGGACATTCTTGGTCAGACAGCACATGCTCTGGCGCAACTGACCTCGCAGATCGGTGTGACGCTGGCGCCGAGTGTCGATCGCGGGGTGATCTCACGAATCGAATTGGTCCCGGTGTCGGAGCGGCGGTTGCTTGTGGTGCTGGGCATTCATGCGGGAATTGTGCGGACGGTGTTGCTTGAAGTGTCCGCCGACGTCGACCGTAAGACGATAGAAGATACGCAGATGGCGTTGAACGAGCGTCTCGCCGGACAGACGCTGGGCACGCTGAAAACGAACGGTGCCGACCGATTGCGCAACGATCAGCGGGCCGACGCGCGTTTGGTTAAGGTCTTTTTCGATGCCGCCGACGATCTTGTGCAGCGGCCGCCGGGGGAAACCCTGCATATTGATGGGACGGCGAATCTCTTTACACAGCCCGAGTTTACAAACCACGATGTGCTCAGCGGTGTGATGCGCGCGCTCGAGGAGCGTCTCCCGATCATCCAGATGCTGCAATCGCGCGGTGTCGGCGAAGGACTGGTTGTATCGATCGGCCGTGAGGTGAAGATTCAGGGGGCCGAGGGATGCTCAATGGTATCGGCCAATTATCGCGTGGGACGGATCGAAGGAACCGTGGGTATTATGGGACCCACACGAATGGAGTATGCAAAAGTTGTTTCGATTGTCGACTACGTGGCGAAGCTTTTATCGGAACAGATGGAGGGATAGTTCTGATTGGTAAGTGGAAGATGAAAGACAAGGATGTGCGTCCCGAGGAGGAGACTCCTCAGGGAGCCGACCAGACAGAAGGGACCGAAGCGAACAGGGATACCCCGGCAGACACCGGGGCCACGCAGGCCGACGTCGCGGCGGAAGCTGATGCCGAGGACAAAAAATCGGAGGAGACCGCCGAAACGCCCAATTGGCAGGATCGGTATTTGCGCTTGGCGGCCGAATTCGACAACTTCCGGAAACGCTCCGCGCGGGAGTTCGGCGACGTGGTGCGCACTGCCGAACGCGAGTTGATTTCAGACCTCACAGAGGTGCTTGATAATCTGGATCGCGCGCTGAATGCCGACCACAGGGGCGAGTCCGTCAATGAATTCGCCAAGGGCGTCGATTTGATTCGCGAGCAATTTCGGAGTGTGCTGGAAAAGCGCGGGCTCAAGCGAATGGAAACGGTCGGAGAATCGTTCAACCCCGAGGCACACGACGCGATGATGCGGATGCCGTCGGCTGAACACGAAGAAGGCCTTATCGTACAGGAGGTCTCACCCGGCTATTATCTGGGTGACCGGGTCTTGAAACATGCGAAGGTCATCGTCTCTCAGGGACCGGAGCAAACGGAGGACACCGACGACATTGACGATGAGGGGGCCAACGAGAGTTGATCTCACTCGTCGTTTTCAATAGAGGATCTGGTTCTGAAATCAATGCGTGCTGGAACACGGAGGTATATAGAACATGAGTAAGGTAATCGGTATTGACTTGGGCACGACGAACTCGTGCGTGGCCGTGATTGAAGGTGGGAACCCCACGGTCATCCCGAATCCCGAGGGCGGTCGTACGACGCCATCGGTGGTGGCGTTCACAAAGGATGGCGAACGCCTAGTTGGGCAGATTGCCAAACGGCAATCGATCACCAATCCGGAGAATACGATCTTTTCGATTAAACGGTTCATGGGCCGTCGCCACAGTGAAGTGGGCGAAGAAGAGAAGATCGTTCCGTACAAGGTCACCGAGAACGAGTCGGGCGACGTGCGCGTCGTGGCCGGTGATAAGGAGTATTCCCCGCCGGAAATCTCAGCGATGGTTCTCCAGTCGATGAAGAAGACGGCCGAAGAGTACCTTGGCCAGACCATTACACAGGCGGTTATCACGGTGCCGGCGTACTTCAACGATTCGCAGCGACAGGCGACCAAGGACGCCGGGCGAATTGCCGGACTGGAAGTACTGCGCATTATCAACGAGCCGACGGCGGCGTCGCTGGCGTACGGACTCGACAAAAAGAAAGACCAGAAGATCGCCGTGTACGATCTCGGCGGCGGAACCTTCGACGTTTCGATTCTCGAGCTGGGCGACGGTGTGTTCGAAGTGCGGTCCACCAACGGTGACACGCATCTCGGCGGAGACGACTTTGACCAGCGAATCATCGACTGGATGGCTGATGAATTCAAGAAATCGGACGGGATCGACTTGCGCAAGGATCGCATGGCGCTGCAGCGTTTGAAAGAAGCGGCGGAGAAGGCCAAGTGTGAACTGTCGTCAACCATGCAGACGTCGATCAATCTGCCGTTCATCACGGCCGACCAGTCGGGGCCGAAGCATCTTGATTTGACCTTGTCGCGTGCCAAGTACGAATCGCTTGTCGACGATCTGCTGCAACGGACGGTCGGTCCATGCAAGCAGGCGTTGAAGGACGCGGGCGTATCGGCGTCGGACGTCGATGAAGTCGTTCTGGTTGGCGGGATGACGCGTACGCCGAAGGTGCAGGAACTGGTCAAGGAGGTCTTCGGGCGTGACCCGCACAAGGGCGTCAATCCGGATGAAGTGGTTGCGATTGGTGCCGCGATTCAGGGCGGGGTATTGACCGGCGACGTGAAAGATGTGTTGCTGCTCGACGTGACGCCGCTGTCGCTCGGTATCGAGACGCTCGGTGGTGTGATGACGAAATTGATTGAGCGGAATACGACGATCCCGACGAAGAAGTCGCAGATCTTTTCAACGGCGGCGGACAATCAGAATGCCGTGACGATTCACGTGTTGCAGGGCGAACGCGAGATGGCGGTTGACAATCGGACGCTCGGACGGTTCGACCTGATCGGCATCCCGGCGGCGCCGCGCGGTGTGCCGCAAATCGAAGTGACATTTGATATCGATGCCAATGGCATCGTGCATGTCTCGGCCAAGGACATGGCCACCAGTAAGGAACAGAAGATTCGCATCGAATCGTCAAGCGGTCTTTCCGAGCAGGAAATCGACAAAATGGTGAAGGACGCCGAAGCGCACTCTGAGGAAGACCAGCAGAAGAAAGCTCTTATCGAAGCGCGCAACAAGGCCGACCAGATGGTCTATACGACCGAGAAGACGCTGAAGGACTTCGGCGACAAAGTCTCGGAGGACGAGAAGTCGAAGATCGAAGCCGCTTTGGAGAAGGTCAAGAAGGCGCAGGAAGGAAGCGATGCGAAGGCAATCGACGATGCCGTCAACGAGTTGATGCAATCATCGCACAAGCTCGCCGAAGAGATGTACAAGCAGAAGACCGAAGCCGAACAGGCCGCTGGCGGTCAGCAGTCCGGTCAGCAGGGCGAGTCGACGGGTGAATCGGCGCAGTCGTCAGCAGACTCCGAGACGGCCGAGGATGCGGATTACGAAGTGGTTGACGAAGAGGACAAGAAGTAAGATGTCTGTATAACGTGTCCTTTCGAGCAAAGCGAAAAATCTGCTTTTGTTCCGGAGAGAAGACGCAGATGCTTCCCGCCAAAGGCGGACAGGCACTTCGTTCAGCATGACAATTCCAGGTGTTGAAGTCATTCACGACGGATGTTGAAGCGAAACAGGACAGAGACGTGAGAGATGGGCGTGGCAACAGGAGCCAATAAGCGCGATTACTACGAGGTTCTCGGTGTTGAGCGCGGGGCCGATGCGGAGGAAATCAAGAAGGCCTACCGCAAAATGGCCGTGAAGTATCATCCGGACAAAAATCCGGGTGACAAGAGCGCGGAAGACAAGTTCAAAGAGGCGACCGAGGCCTACGAAGTCTTGAAGGATCCGCAGAAGCGGCAAACGTACGATCAGTTCGGTCACGCCGGGCTGGCCGGTGCGGGGGGCGGTGGTGCGGGTGGCGCGTATGGTGGTTTTCACGCGGGCTTCGACATCAATGATGCGTTGCGCGCGTTCATGCGTGAATTCGGTGCGGGTGGCGGCGCCGGAGGCGGCATTTTCGATGATTTGTTTGGCATGGGTGGTGGCCGCGGGCGTCAGGCCGGGCCCACCGTCGGTGCCGATATCAAGATTCGACTCAAGCTAACGCTTGAAGAGATCGCCTCGGGAACGGAAAAAAAGCTCCGCGTCAAGCGGATGGTCGCCTGCGACGAATGCAATGGATCGGGCGCTGCCAAGGGATCGAAGACAACCGCGTGTGTGCAATGTGGCGGCGCCGGTGAAGTACGGCGAGTGACACGCTCGATTTTCGGCCAGTTTGTTAATATTTCGACGTGTCCGCGTTGCAACGGATCGGGCGAGGTTGTCGATACTCCGTGCAAGAAGTGTAACGGCGATGGACGGGTGGAAGGAACATCGACGATTACGGTCAATATTCCCGCCGGTGTCTCGGAAGGGAATTACCTGACGGTATCCGGGTCGGGCCATGCCGGTCCCAAGGGCGGTCCTCCGGGTGATGCGATTGTGTTAATTGAGGAAGTACCGCACGAGCAATTCGAGCGTCACGGCGACGATATTGTCTTTCAACTGCCGATCAGTTTCTCGCAGGCGGCGCTTGGCGATTCGGTGCATGTGCCGACGCTGAACGGTTCGGCGAAACTGAAGATCCCTGCCGGCACACAATCGGGTAAGCTGTTCCGCATGCGTGGTAAAGGCATTCCGCATCTGCGTGGCTTCGGTCATGGCGATGAACTGGTGCGCGTGCATGTATGGACGCCGACCGAACTGTCTAAAGAAGAACGCGAACTCTACGAGCGCTTGGGCAATCTCCAACACGGCCAGCCCCCCAAGGCCGACCGGTCGTTCACGGAACGGTTGCGCAAGACGTTCGGGGGATAGACGGTTTTCGGATCGCGGATCCTGGGAGCGCCGAGCCCTGTCGTGTGAGTTGAACCGAACACCAACTCGGCGTGTGTCATTCTTCGTTCAGCCGCGTAGCGGCGAAACAACGTAGCACCGGGCGTGAGCCCGGTGAATCTGAAGGCATATCAATCGAAGCCCCATAGGGGCGACACATTCGAATGAGGGATGCGTATTGTGGTGTCGCCCCTACGGGGCTTTTCGTTATTGGTATTCTCCAAGCACCGGGCTGACGCCCGGTGCTACGTTGTTTCGCGCCTACGGCGCTAATACTGGACAATGTTGTGATTCTCGAATCTCACGCCGAGCTATGGCTCGGCGGTCCGTCACTCGGCACTCCCAGGACCATCCTTTCCCTTGCGTCAATCGGCATCGATTCGCTGATTGCCGGGCGTGAACTACCGCAGCCGTCAGAAACGCGGGCAGGCGCCGACGTTTTTTTATACGCCGCCCAAGCAGATCGATGAGACATCGTTGACGTTGTCGGGCGAAGAGGCGAAGCACGCCACGACCGTCTGTCGTCTCGCTAAGGGTTCTCAGATGACGGTGACCGATGGTGCCGGAAATGCGTACGACTGCGAAATCACCGGTGTGAAGCGTGGAACGGTGCATGCAGACATTGTGCGGGCGCACCGGCGGCTGGGTGAACCGTTTGCCACAGTGACATTGGCTGTCGGTGTTGGCAAACCGGCAACTGTCGATTGGATTGTTGAAAAGGGCGTTGAGCTTGGTGTTTCGTCGATTGTTCCGATCCGGTGTGCACATTCGGTCTCGGGGCTGAGCGATTCGGCCGCGGCAAGACGGCGGGTGTCGCGTTGGCGGCGATTGGCATTGGGAGCGATGAAGCAATCGCTGCGTTCGGTGCTGCCGGATGTTCACGATATCATGTCGATCGATGAGGCCGGTGCACTGATCGACGAGCATCAGATGTCGTTCATTGCCGATCCCGACGGCCAGCCGTTATCGATCGCCGCTCACAGTCATGTGCGTATGACGAAATCGCTGTTGTTTGTCGGACCCGAAGCGGGTTTTACTACCGATGAATGCTCGCGGCTGATCGATGCCGGCGCGGTGCCATTTTCGCTCGGTGCTCGTCGCTTGCGGGCCGAGACGGCAGCCATTGTATCGCTGACATTGTTACTCAAGGAGCTGGATGAATTATGACACTCTCATATCCCACCGATTCGGATTGTCTGTTCTGTAAGATCATTGCCGGTGACATGAAATCGACCATTCGTTATGAATCCGATCATGTGGTCGCATTTGATGACATCAATCCGAAGTCGAAGACACATGTGTTGATTTGTCCGAAGGGACACTATCCGACTCTCATGGACACGCCACCGGAGGTCATTACCACGCTGTTGGAAGAAGTGAAGACTGTTGCACGCGAACTGGGTTCCGACGAGCGCGGCTTCCGTCTGATCATCAACAACGGCAAAGAGGGGGGGCAGGTCATTTTCCATTTGCACGCACATTTGCTCGCCGGTCAACAACAGCATGGGTTTTAGACGACGGACAACAGAATCGTTGCCGCAGCCGGCCAATGGGGGAGTGACTCCCACATTGGTCGGCGTCGTGTTTGTGCTGCTTGCGATTACCACGTGGGGTATCTACTTTTCGTTCGCCATCATTGTCCTGCGCAAACTGACCGCGATTGAGTTTCTAGTGTTTCGCTGGGGGATCGGTGTCTGCACGCTACTGCTGTTGAATCTCGCCATCCGCAAACCGCTGCGCGTGGCCAAAGCCGACTGGCCCGTCGTCGCCAGTGCGATTGTCATCGGCATCGTGGTCCATCAGTTGTTACAGGTCAACGGCCTCAAGTATACAACGTCGACCAACACCGGATGGATTCTGACAACCATTCCGCCGATCACCGGTGTATTGGGGTGGACCTTTTTGCACGAACGCATGCGGATGCGGCAGATTATTGGATTGATCATTGCGATGACCGGTGTCACGCTGTTCGTGACCAATGGTGACCTCGGCCGGATGTCCTTGGGCAACAATCTCGGTGACTTACTGGTGTTTGGCAGTGTGTTTACCTGGTCGATCTATACGATTCTGACCAAATCCAGACTGGGGCGTTACGATGCACTGGGCATTTCGATTGTTTACATGATGTGGGGATTCGGGGCGTTTGTTTTGCTCAAACTGCTCGAATCAGGTGTTTCGATACCGTCGCTGACAGTGGCGGAGTGGCTGATCGTGGTCGGGATTGGTGTATTTCCATCGGGATTGGCATACTATTGGTGGAATGCCGGCTTGCAGCGGCTGACGGCAGTCAACACGAGCATGTTCCTGTTCATCGAGGCGGTCGTGGCGTCTGCAGTTGGCGCGCTCATGTTGGGTGAAGTTTTCTCTACAGCGATGATCGGTTTTGCGCTATTAATTGTCATCGGCGTGTCGGTGGCGCAAGGTGTGCGGGCGCGCCGGAGAGTACGTATGGAAGGACCGGTCTAACAGCATGTATGATCTGAAGGCATTGAACCGTTCATGACGCATCTGGGATTTGATAGTCCGGCCGTGACGATTGCGCTGGCGCTGGCGGTGGGACTGATTGTGCAGATCATTGCGCACCATGTGCGCCTGCCGGGGATTGTCCTGTTGTTGGCGGCGGGTGCGATTCTCGGGCCCGATCTGGCCGACATCGTCCAGCCGCAGACGCTCGGTCCGGCGTTGCGGCTATTGATCGGATTTGCCGTTGCGGTGGTGCTATTCGAGGGCGGACTCAATCTCAATATCGGACGCCTGCGGCATGAGTCGGGTGTTATCCAGAGCTTGGTAACGGTTGGTGCGGTGATCACCGGTGTTGGTGGAACACTCGCCGCGCGCTGGGTGCTTGGCTGGGACTGGGGTGTGGCGACGCTGTTTGGTGCGCTCGTTATTGTCACCGGCCCCACAGTCATTGCGCCGCTCGTAAGGCGTATCCGACTGAAACAGAACCTGCAAACCATTCTCGAAGCGGAAGGGGTGCTGATCGATCCGATCGGTGCGATTATCGCGGTGGTGGCGCTCGAGATCGTTGTCAGTCCGACCGCATCGTCGTTCTTCTCGGGTGTGCTGCACCTGTTTGCCAAGCTGGGCGTGGGAGCGTTGTTCGGTGCGGTGGCGGGACTGATCATGACTCTTGCACTGCGTTCACGCCGACTCATCCCTGAGGGACTGGAGAACGTGCTCATTTTGACGTTGGTGCTGGCCGCCTTCCACCTGAGCGACGCGGCACAGACCGAAAGCGGGATTGTTGCTGTCACGGTCGCCGGAATGGTGGTGGCGAATTCCAAGGCCCGCGTGTTGCGCGACTTGATGGAATTCAAAGAACAGCTGACGACCCTCTTCATCGGGATGTTGTTTGTGTTGCTCGCTGCCGATGTTCGGTTTGCTCAAGTGCAATCGCTCGGGATCCCGGGATTGCTTGTTGTTGCCATTCTGATGTTCATTGTGCGACCGATAAATATTGTTGCGAGTACGATCGGTTCGCGGCTGAAAGCCCGCGAAAAGGCGTTTCTCTGCTGGTTGGCGCCGCGCGGTATTGTGGCGGCAGCGGTCGCATCGTTTTTCGCCGAAGAGCTGGCACTCGCAGGCAAAGCGGGGGGCGACGAACTGCGGGCGCTGACATTTCTGGTGATCGCCATCACCGTGCTGGTGCAGGGGTTAACCGGTGGGCCATTCGCGGGACTGCTCGGTGTCCGCCGCAAGGCGCGGACGGGTGTGTTTATTCTCGGCGCCGATGAGTTTGCACGGACACTCGCGGGCGCACTACGGGACGGCGGTGTTGAGGTCACCCTCCTCGATTCGAATCACGATCATGTCAATGATGCCGGGGGCGAAGGGTTTCGCGTTTACTATGGCAACGGTTTGCACGAACACACGCTTGAACGTATCAATCTCGACAGTATCGCGACCGCTGTTGGCCTGACGACCAACGAAGAGGTCAATCAGATGTTCGTCCGGCGCGCGCGTGAACAGTTCAAAGTGCCACGGACACTGACAGTTCTCGGTGGACATGTGACCGAGGACATGATCCATGACGCCAATGCCCTCGTTCTGTTTGGTCATGCCCATGATCCGGCAATCTGGGCGTACCGTGTGCGGAATCAAACCGCTGTCGTGGAAGGATGGACACTGACGCGATCCCCCCAAGACTCGAAGGCGACAAGTGCAACGGCGAATGGTCTCGTTGGCACCTCCTACCTACCACTGGTGGTGCGACGGGGCAAGGCGTTGAGTATTGTCGATGAAACTACCACATTCCGTGAAGATGACGAGGTGACGTTCGTCGTCCACCGCGACAAGTATGATGCAGTGACCGAGCACTTGCGGGTCCAAGGGTGGGCACTCAGTCGCCGGACGGAACCAGAACAGGCGGGGCGGCAGCCGTGATTCGGTTGACATGGGCCGGTGTCGCGTGTCAGATTGGCGATGGAGTATGTTGAGGGAATCTGTTCGGCGTCGTCGAACCTGTAGACAAGAATGTCTGCACCACTGAGTTGCGTAGCAATCGAAACATGGCAGTGGATCCGACAGATGTGTTCGATCGCTTGTTCAACACGCACCGATGTTGTTAGCCCGGTGTCCATTGAGGAGTCTGCATGACCAACCGTCAGCCGAAGCGAATCATCGTCACGACGGACTTTTCCAGGAACGCAGCCAATGCTTACCCCTATGCGCTGGCCATGGCGCGCCACTATCAGGCCGACGTGACGCTGCTGCATGTCATCACCGTGCACGCGGATCTGGTCGACGCGGCGACGGCGGATGAAACGTCGGACAGCTACGTCGATATCCTCGTTCAGAGTGCGGAACGGAAATTGGAGGATGAAGAAATCGGTGACACGTCGAGTGTCACCGTCCATCGGGCGGTCGCCAGAGGGCGGACCGCGGCAGCGGGTACGATTGCGTACGCCGCCGACCACAATGCCGACTTGATAGTCATCTCCTCGCATGGCCGGCGTGTACTGGGACAGATACTCCTCGGGAGTGTGACACGGAGTGTGATTTCGGAAGCGCCGTGCCCCGTGCTGTGCGTCAAGAGCCGCGAGAGCGGCCTACTCGATGATGCGAATCGGGACTTGGATCTCTCCCGCATTCTTATTCCCACCGATTGGTCGGACCAGTGTCGCGCGGCGTTGGTGACAGCGCTTACCCTGAGTGAGGGGATTACACCGACCATCCATCTGCTGCACGTGGTCCATTTCGATCCGCCGGCGACGATTTTCATTCCGCCTGGGCGCCCGTCGGTGTTCCATCTCGACCCGGATATGCGAGAACGCATCTTGAAGCACATGGAAGAGTGGGCGAGTGGTGCCCGGTCGTCGGGCGCAGAGGTTAAGACCAACGTGCTTGAAGGAACACCGGCCAAGGAGATCTCGAAGTACGCGGATCAGCACGACGTGGATCTGATTGTCCTCGGACGGCGCTGTTCGGCCGATGAACCGTCGTTTTTGGGCAGCGTGGCGCTCCGGCTGCTCCACGAAGCCCATCGGCCGATGCTGATCGTGTGATAGCGGTCCTACGGCTTGTTTCGTTCTTGGCGCATCTATGATCTTGCCCACCAACGCCCCACCGGTTGCGCCGTATTGGCCTGATCTTAACGAGCGGTGCCAGAAGATCACTTAACCACGATATCGTTTCAGACTAAAGGAGAACGGCAATGGAAGAGCGGGTGAGTGAACTCGTCGACATGGGTGTCAAGTATGGTATCCAGGTGATCGGCGCAATCGTGATTCTCATTCTGGGGTGGATTGTTGCGAGCATCGTGCGCGGGATCGTTCGCCGGGGAATGACGAAGTCGAAGATTGACGAGAGTCTTGTGAGCTTTTTCGAGAAGCTCGTGTATGCATTGGTCTGGGTGTTTGTGTTGATCGCTGTCCTGGCCAAGTTTGGCATTGAGACCGCATCGTTTGTCGGAATTCTGGCGGCCGTCGGCTTCGCAATTGGATTTGCCCTCCAGGGGTCGCTGTCCAATTTCGCCTCCGGTATTATGATTCTTTTCTTTCGGCCGTTCAAGGTTGGTGACTTTGTCGATGGCGCCGGTGTTATGGGGTCAGTCAAGGAAATCCAGTTGTTTAACACGATCCTGGCCACCCCCGACAATATCAAGATCATCGTTCCGAATTCGAGAATGTATGGCGATACGATCAAAAACTTCTCGGCATACGATACGCGCCGCTGCGATCTGCTGATCGGAATCGGGTATGGATCGTCGATTGGCAAAGCGACCGAGGTAATGGACGGACTGATTGCGGCCGATGATCGTGTGCTTAAAGATCCGGCGCACCAGATTGCCGTCTCCGAGTTGGCCGATTCGAGTGTCAACCTGGTGGTACGCATGTGGTGCAACGCCGGCGATTACTGGGGTTTGAAATTCGACATGACGCATAAGATTAAAGAGGCGTTCGACCAAAACGGAATTGAGATTCCGTTCCCGCAGCGTGTGGTTCATACGATGAAGGATGCCTCGTAACAGCACATGGAGTTAGACCGATGACCGTACGCACAGTGATTGTGGCCGTCGCGACAGTTCTGTCGCTGGCGGCCACTGTGATCGCCCAGGATGGCGACGACAAGAAGAAGCAATTGGTAATTGGCAAGTGGTATCCGGAGGCAGAGGCCGGGCTCACGTTGTCGCAGAGCGCGTTCAGTGACAACTGGGCGGGTGGCGACAAAGGCTCGATTGTCTGGACCGCGATCTTCAACGCGAGTTTGGAGAATCAGCTTCACCAGAAGGTGAATTTCTACAATCGTCTGAAATTGGCTTACGGCCAAACGCATCAGCAGGAAGCCGATGCCAACGGCAATCGGTTTTGGGAGCAGCCCGCCAAATCGACCGACCTGATTGATCTCGAGACGATTTTTCGATTCACACTTGGTGGCTTCGTGGATCCGTATGCCTCCGCACGCTTTGAAAGCCAGTTCGAGGATGCGTCGGATCCTGCGGGGCGCAGCATTGCTTTGAATCCAATGCAGTTCAAGCAATCGGGTGGTATCGCGCGGAAACTCATTGATAAGGAGAATCAGTCATTGTTGTCGCGTTTTGGATTCACTTTCCGTGAAAGTCGGCGGAAGGTGTATATC
This sequence comes from uncultured Ignavibacteria bacterium, assembly GCA_964440935.1. Lineage (GTDB taxonomy): Bacteria > Zixibacteria > MSB-5A5 > WJJR01 > WJJR01 > WJJR01. Next base: position 58,991 of record CAYTTY010000020.1, read on the forward strand.
AATCCGGCACCCGATCAGACGACCGAGGCCGAAACCTCGATCGACGGCGGCCTTGAGTGGACGACTGATTACAAATCGAAGATCTTGAATGACCGTGTGACGTGGACATCGAAGCTGACTGCCTATCAACCGCTGTTTTACTCCGGCAGCGAGGAATTCGATGCGATTGCTCCCGAAATGCTCGACGCAGCCGGGTTTGATCGCGATCTCAGTGACTATCCGATGATGGTCGATTTGGACTGGGAAAACATCTTCGCCACTCAGATCACCAAATTGCTGTCAGTGAATCTGTACGTGCGCTGGGTCTACGACAAGTACGAGAACTCGGTGATCCCGTCGCTCGACCAAGACGGTGAGTTTACCAACGTCAATGCGATTCGGGCCGCGATTCGCAAGTCGGGTCAGTTTAAGCAGACGCTGGCGATTGGGTTGACGTATCGCATGTTGTAATTGCCAACACACGATCTCGCCGGATGCCACTGACCGAGAGCGCGTGTTGGAAAACGTGTGTTAGTGCCGACAACCCACTGAAGGGCGTATGCCATACGCCCCTTGAGAGAGCCCGTCCGCGTGGTGTGTGGTGCCCCACCGCTTGCGGTGGGTTTAGATTCTGCGAAGACAAACCATCACATCACGTTTTACCTGTGTGGATCAACACAGAAGAATGCATGTTACAATCTCATCCCACCGCAAGCGGTGGGGCACCATGCTAACTGCAGCCGGATGTGGAGGGTGCCACGGACCAAGGGGCGTGTTGAAAAACCTGCTGTCTATCATCACCTCAGACTGGGGAGGGCG
>CAYTTY010000021.1:0-57321 GCA_964440935.1 uncultured Ignavibacteria bacterium
TGCGCCCGCCCGCCGCAACAGTTTCAATCGGACAGGAATTGTGACAACCGCTATAAGGCTCTCCCTCAGGATGTCTGATCCGAAACATGTCGCGATAGCACGCGTGCACATACCCTCACCCCAGCCCTCTCCCTTCAGGGGAGAGGGAGCAAAGCCTGTCAGGTGTGTGTAGTGGCGTTGAGTTGTGTAATGGAGTAGAACGCTGGGGACTTCGAAGCGACGTTGCCTACAGCCCCATCCGCCGCGACACACCAACACCGACAAAATACTCCGGCGACGCGGCGTTCATGCCAAAGCCGACGCGGCCGTCGAGCTGGGTGTCATTGTTGAGCAATACCGTGACACCGCTGTTGAGGAAGTTCGTGTTGGGGCCGTACTGGTCTTCCTGAACGAAGCCATACCATTCGGCATACGCACCGAACTTGTCGCTGAGCGATGTTGCGAGCGACAGGCTTGCCGAGAACTGTGCGAAGCGATCATCTCCGGAAGGTACGGACGCGGCATTCAGATTTGCGCCCAACCCGACTGATTCAGTGAGGTTCCAGCCCAGACATAGCTTCGCTTCCGGTGACATTTCATCCGACGTGAATGCCGTTGCACCTGTCGGCACTGTCGATGCCACCAGTAGCGCCACGGCGGGCCGTAGTGGGGTATTCGAGGTGAGTTCGCAGATCCGTACCTTGAATCCCAGCGACGCATCCTGGAAACCATCGGAATCCAGCTCGCCCATTTCTGTCACCGCATACGAGTTCACCCCAATGCGTGCCTCAACACGTTCGATCAAACCCAATCGAATCAGAAACTCACCAATCGTCTGTGTTTCAACGTCTCCGGTGCGACCGAATGTATACCCGCCCTCGAATTGCACGTGCTGTGGCGCCACCGACACGGCACTCTCCGTAAAGTCGGGCCGGTCAGTGACGAGTGCCTGCGCCGATGCCGGTTGCGGCAAGGCAATTATCACTCCCAAGATGAGACAGTATCCAACAACAATGAATATGCGGCAGTGCGGCGACACTCGTGCTCTCCTATGCATATTGTCCTCCTCTGATGGTTGCCGGTTCTGAATGCTCATCAGGCACAACTGGTTGTGGCAATTCCACAATTGATTTCTTGGCAAAGTGACGTCCGGAGTCGGTTAACACCATGAGTCCGTTGTTCAGTTGTATTAGTCCTCGATCCAATGCGCGTCGAATAACACCCTCGGCAAACACTTCCGTCCAGCGAACGTGTTCGGTTAGATGCTCGCGACGATTCTCATACGCCGCCGCCGGGCTGTCTTCGTGCGTGTAGATGTGAATGGCGAGCAGAGCCAACGCAAATTCCCACCGCTGGCGACGGCGCAAGCGCCATTTGGCGACCACACCATGACTCGGTGCAAACAACAGCGACGCACCGAATGACACACCACACATACCGGCCATCGCCCCGGCGATCGAGGCGTCCAACACAAATGCAATCCAGTACCCACTGATCGCGGATACGGCACCGATCAGTGCCGACAATACCAGCAGACGATCCAAACGGTCGGTCCACAGATACGCGGCCGCCGGTGGCGCAATGATCAAGGCAACAACCAGTATCGAGCCGACGGCGTTGAACGCACTGACACAGGTCACCGAGACAATCGACATCAGTGAGTAGTGAATCACCGCCGGTGAGAATCCCAACGCTGTGGCCAGTGCCGTATCGAACGTGGACAGCTTGAGTTCCTTGTAAAAGACCAAAATAAACACGACGTTGATGAGGAGAATGCCGAGCATCAGGTAGAGTGATTGGGGGCCGACGTCGATGCCGAAAACGGTCAGCCGATCGAACGGCGCAAAGGCGAGTTCACCGAGCAGCACGGCATCGATATCGAGATGCACGCCGCCCGCTTTGCGCGCAATTAAAATGACGCCGATGCTGAACAACACCGGAAACACCAGTCCGATTGCGGCATCCTCTCGGACCAATCCCGTGCCATTGAGTATCTCGACCAATACCACGGTCACAATTCCGATGAGTGCTGCACCAATGACCAACAACGGTGATGTCAGATTTCCCACCAGCAGGAATCCGAGCACAATGCCCAGGAGAATCGAATGACTGATCGCATCGCTCATCAGAGCCATGCGTCGCAGCACGAGGAACACGCCGGGGAGTGCGCACGCAACGGCGACAACGACCGCGATCAATTGGATCTCGATCTGTGCGGTGCTCATTAGTGCACTCTCCGTTCGCCGGTGATGTACCGCGCGCGGGCGACGCCCTGATCGGTCAACATCCAAAGACCATCGGCATCGACGGTTGCCCATTCCCGGTCGCGCAGTTCCTTCAAACTGCCGAGCACGCTCTCCGGTTGTGTGCTCATGGACTGCAATACGCGAATCGGATGGGCATGTTCTGTACCGGGATGTTGCTGCGACAATTCGTAAAGATTGAGCAGAACGGCTTCCAGCTGCAGTTCTTTGCGTCGATGGTAACGACGTGCCCAAGTCCAAATCACGCCACGTGCCGGTGCCAGGAGCAGCGAGACGACGGCCACGATTCCGGCAATGAGAACAATGGCCGGTCCGGTCGGCACCTGGGTGGCGCTGCTGCTCACGACTGTTCCACCGACTCCGGCAATCGCACCAAACACGCCGGACAGGATGACCATCACACCCAAACGGTTGGTCCACTGCCGCGCAGCGGCGGCCGGCGCGACGACAAGCGCGCTCATCAACACAACCCCGACTGTTTGCAATCCCAGCACAATCGCCAGGACCAGCATGCCGGTTAGTACGACGTCGAGTCTGTCCAATCGCAAGCCCGCCGCTTGTCCAAAATCGGGATCAAAACACAAGACCGCAGTTTCTTTAAACAGCAATCCGACCACCAGCAGCATGACGCCGCCGGTGACTGTCAGGATGAGAACGTCACCTCCTGTCAGTGCCGACGCTTGGCCGAAGAGAAAAGTATCAAGCCCCGCTTTGCTTGCATTAGGCATGCGCTGAATGAAAGTGAGCAGAACCAGGCCAATCCCGAAAAAGACCGATAGTACAATGCCGAGCGCCGAATCGTATTTGACACGTGAGGACCGTACAATGGTGGTAACAACCGCAGCCCCCACCCAGCCGGCAACGGCGGCGCCAACCAACAGCGACGCCATGGCACGAGTCCCGACCACGAGATACGCGAGCGCGATTCCCGGCAGCGCCGTATGCGCGATCGCATCGCCCAACAAACTCTGGCGACGCAACACAGCGAAGGCACCGAGGACGCCGGCGACAATTCCCAGTACCGCCGAACCCAACGCGACCGTGCGCAACGTGTAGTCAAAAATGAGATCGTGGAGAAGAGATTCCATGACGGCTTCTCTTATCGCACGTGTTGACGGGGCTCAGCCGGGGGAATGACAGAATCGGACTTTTGTGTACTGCCCTTAAACGGTACGCGGCCGCCGTAAGTGCGTCGCAGATTGTGTTCGGTGAACGCCTCTTCCACCGGACCCGATGCAATGAGTCGCACATTCAGCAGCGCCACCGAGTCGAAGTACTCCGCAACGGTTTGGAGATCGTGATGCACGACAACCACCGTACGGCCCTCGGCTCGCAGTGACTTAAGCAGCTCGACGATCGCCCGTTCGGTCTTGGCATCGACACCCTGAAACGGCTCATCCATGAGGTAGATATTCGTATCCTGAACGAGGGCGCGTGCCAGGAAGACACGCTGCTGTTGTCCACCCGACAACTCGCTGATTTGACGATCGGCGAGATGGGCAATATCCACACGCGTCATAGCCTCTTCGGCCATCTCCCGTTCCCGTTGGCCGGGTCGACGCAGCCAGCCGAGCGCCCCATATCGGCCCATCATGACCACATCGGCGACACTCGTCGGAAAGTCCCAGTCCACCGTGCCGCGCTGCGGAACATACGAAACGTCACCGTGCTGACGCGTCCACGGCTGGCCGTTGATGAGAACGCGACCGGCAACCGGTTTGACCAATCCGAGAATGGACTTAATCAGCGTCGTTTTGCCGGCACCGTTCGGGCCCACTACTGCCATGAGACTGCCACGGGGGACTTGAAGGTCAACATCCCAGAGCACCGGTTGCTCACGGTACGCGACCGTCACATCCGCAATGTCGATGGCATAAGGTGTGCTCGATCCTCCATGACTCATCTAGTGTGCTCCTGTGCCTTCCATAATGGCGCTGTCATCAACGAGCAGGGCCGACACAATGGTGTTGACGTTGTGTCGGACCATTCCCAAATACGTTCCCTCCGGCGTGCCGGGTGTCCCCATGGCATCGGAGAACAACTCACCACCAATCGCGACTTCAAACCCCCGTGACCGCACAGCCGCCTGCACCGCTTCGATACTGCGCGGGGAGACGGACGATTCGACAAACATGGCCGGAATGCGGCGCGTGGCGATGAACTCGGCAAGTTGCTGGACATCGGCTGTGCCCGCTTCGGTCGCTGTGCTGATCCCCTGCAGGCCGCGTACTTCGAAATGGTAGGCCTGGCCAAAATAGTTGAATGCGTCGTGAGCGGTGATCAACACGCGCCGTTTTGACGGTAGACGCTGTGTTTGCTCCAGAACGAATTGATGCAGCGCGTTCAAGCTATCGATATAGGTAGCGGCGTTGGCCCGATAAAGGTCCGCATGAGTCGAATCGAGCGTCATCATCAGATCGCGCAAACCGTGCGCCGCGCCGATCCACATGCTGACATCAAACCAGATGTGCGGATCGTGCTGGCCTTCGTACGTTGGCGATGCCAACAGACGAGTGCTGTTGAGCCACTCCGCGATGGCAGCGGTCGGTCTGCGTTGGCCCATCTGCGCCAGCACGTCGACCATCGCACCCTCGAGATGAAGGCCGTTGTAGAGAATGATGTCCGCTTCGGTCATGCGTCTCACATCGCCTTCGCTGGCTTTGTACAAATGAGGATCGACACCGGGACCCATCAGGGCGGTGACCTGGGCGCGCTTACCGCAGATGTTCTTCGCCATGTCGGCAATCATGCCGGTGGTCGCCAGGACATTCAGGGTGCGTTCACCCATCGGCGTCGATTCATGTTGAGCGTCCAAGGTACAGCCGGTCACAATGACGGCGAGTGACAGCGCAACGAAGGTCATGATATATCGATGTCGTCTCATCTTCTCCTATCGTCCCTCCAACTGGTGTGTCTACCCCCGCCAACCCGCGGATTTGCTTCGCTTGAGATGTGGAAAGTCGATCGCCGACTGAGATGCATGACGGGCGAACTCTGAGATGACACGCCGATCATCTTCGCTCAGTGTCGCGACATACTCCAAAAAGTCATGCAGACGCTGCGCGGCCAGCGGCGACAATCCGTGTTCGATTTGGCACGCATCCGCTTCCGCCTGATCTTTGGTCATCCCCAGAATCTGGCGCAGAAACGTCACGATGTCCTTGTGCCGATGTGCAATGTTCTCCGCCGTCGACATCCCGAGATCGGTCAGGCGGATCAATCCGCGCGACTTGTGATGGACTAAACCCATCTCAACCATCTTGTGCACCGTGCGCGATACAGTTGGCATCCGACAGCCCAAGCGGTCAGCCACGTCTGACGTTCGTACGCCGTCGCTGTCTTTGCCGAGGTGATAAATCACCTCTAAATAGTCTTCTTGAATTGCCGTCAGCACCATAGTTACCTCAAGGTAATTACCTTGAGCTAAGTGATATCGGCGGTGAGGCCCTTTTGTTTGAGGAATTCTCGTCCGGCCTGTAATTCTTTTTTTAAGCCGTTGATCAATAATCACTTGCGTAAGAACAAGCGATTGTGTATTTGGTTGTTATTGCCGACGGATCGGAATTTCGCTGCAACGGCAACAGGCTGACATCGGAGGCTGGGATGATCGGAATCAAGCAGATCGACCACATCAATATGCGTGTGCGGAATCTCGACGAGTCGATAAAGTTCTATTCCAAGCTGTTCGGATTTGAGATGAAAGAAGACCGCCGTAAGGACCAGGAGCCTTGGGCGATTATCGGCTTGCCGAATGTCGCTTACCTCTGTCTCTACGAGCACCCCGGTAAGGAGATTCCGCGCGAAGGGCTGACCATCAACCACTTCGGTCTGGTTCTCTCCGATTTTGATGATGCGCTCGCCAAGCTTGAAGAGAATGGCGTCCCCATCCTGTACGGTGGCCCGGTCGATTGGCCCAAGTCCCGCTCGATCTACATCAAGGATCCCAACGGACACGAGATCGAATTGACGGAATATGTGGGGGGTGGATTGGGATGATTGCAAACCTGTAACCCCAAGATCCTGAGACCATGGCGGTCCGCGACATTCTGCTCCTCGGCAATCCCAAGTTCCATATCGCCTGCGATCCGGTCGACCGTTCGGAGCGGGATGATATCGGAGACGTAGTGACCGATCTGCATGATACATTGATTGATTTCCGCGAGCGTCACGGCGCCGGGCGGACGATTGGTGCACCGCAGATCGATGTGATGAAACGGCTTGTTTACATGCATATTGACAAGCCCACCGTTTTCATCAATCCGCTTAAGGCCCGTGGTTCCACGTTCACACGCGCCCGGTTCACGGGCCTCAAGGCCCGTGGCACCTAAAGACAAACGGAAAATACTTCAGACAATCGCTCTATTACGAGTTCCCGTAAATGTGAACTCGAACACATCGTCAGTTCTGCAAGCTCATGGCAGCACGCGTAACTCGTCCGGGCAGCATCATGGGTGGCTGCCGGAAACGAGGGTGCCAATCTGGCGGCATCGATGTTCAAAAGGGCCGTGCGAAACGGATGATGAACCGCGGTCGTTTGTTGTCCCGATCGAGGTCTTGAGCGACATAAAACCCGAGGTAGGGGACAAACGACTCCCCGGAAATGCCGATACCGACCGATTTGCCCCATTCATCCCAATCGGATTCAAGGAATTCCCACGCACCGTAGCGGTCGCCATGAAGCTTGAGAATCCCGATGTCGGCGAAGGTGACGATGTTCCACCGGGTATAGAGGATCTCGAGATAACGGATCTGTGGCATACCAACCCGCAGTTCTGCGGAGAACAGCGCGAGGCGATCACCGCGCCGGTCATCGAACGGGATGTCATGCAGTCCGCGGACGCCCGCGTACCCGTTGAGCGATTGCGTGCGTTGACGGGGGATGTTGTCGCGCGTGGTGAAAACCCGTCCACGCAGATCCACGTTGAGCCCTCGTAGCAAGCGGTTGTAACGACGCACGTCGAGCGTCACGGTGCTGTACTCGAAATCTCCCGGCCCGATTCCGGTACCAGCATCGACCTCCACGCGCGCAAACCAGGCATTCGACAGACGTGATGGAAAGAGCCGTGTGTCGTACTCAATGCCGATGGTCGCCCCGGCGATGTCCCCTTCATCGACCGGCGGATTGTTCCGTAACGGACGATCATTGTTGAAGAGGGCCGGAGAGCTTTTGGTCACCAGCGATGTCGAATGGTCGATGTAGACGCCGCCGTCGATGCGCCACGAACTGAACGGACGAGCAATGACACCGACGTAGCCACCAGCTCGTTCGTAGTAATCAAAGAAGTCGTTGTGTGTGATCGTACCGGCCCACGAGTTCTCCGCAATCGTGTATTGCCAATCATCGTTGGTGGTTGTCTTCTTGAAGCCGCGAATGTGCAGATCGAGACGCTTTGTCTTCAGTGGAACAAACAGTTCCACGTCGAAACCGAGGTAGCCGCGCGTATTATCGCGGAAGGATGTTATGAGATGCACGCGCCCACGCCAGTGGTTTTGCGGGCCGTCCAGCGCCCCGTGTTTCAATCCCAGGTGTAGTGACAAATAGTCGACACGGTTCTGCGGACCGGGATATCCTGACAACTGTAGAGGATAGGCATTTGTACGCTCGGTCTTGAGGAAAACGATCTCATCGGTAGTGCGAAAATGGTTCCGATCCAAAGCGCACGGACAGGTATAGCGACGAATGTGTCCCTTGATTGTCGCGTCCCGGGACTGAAACACATCACCGTTGACGATGTGGAGATTTCCGTTAATCCGCGCCTGCCCACCGATGATCAGATCACCATTGATGATCCAGGCGTCGCCGTCATACCGGCTACCCCCGCCCAGATCGAGCGATCCTTCCAGAACGAGAATGTTCCCCGTGACTGATGTATCATGCGTGAGCGAGAGATCGCCGTAGTGCACCGAGAACCCGTCCCCGGCGAACTGGCGCGTCAATTGTTCCGGACTGATTTTAGCCGGTTTACCAAAACCGTGTGCAGGAGATGCAAGCAGACAATGGAAGCCGGTGAGTACTGCCACCCAGAGGATCAGACGGTGTAACGATCGTTTCATTCGTGATGCGGCACATGGGCGTGACATGGCCGATGACCTTTATACGCCCGGAGACCGATAAGGTTACGCACCCCCATCAATTTTAGCACGAGCCGTCAACTACTCGGCCACCCGGTCGGCGGTGACATCGATGGCAATACCACCCCGCACATTGAAGTGTCCGGTGACCTCCATCCAGCGGGGTGATAAGAACTCGAACATTGCGTCGAGAAGCTCATTCACCACGTTCTCGTGGAAGACTCCAACCTCCCGGTACGTCCACAGATATAGCTTCAGCGATTTGCTCTCCAGGACGAGTTTGTCGGGGATGTACGAGATCTCCAGGGTGCCAAAGTCGGGCTGTCCGGTGATGGGGCAAAGACAGGTGAACTCCTCGCAGCGGAGCGTGATGATTGTTTCGCGCTCGGGATATTCGTTCGGGAACGCCTCGAGCTTCCGTTGGGGCGTCGATGGTCCGCTGCCCAATTGCGTCAGTTTCGATTTCGAGCTGATCGGCTTTCGTTTCGGCATCTACTCATCCTCACCGCGATAAATACATCCCATCATGCAGGTCTCACGCACACCCACTTCTCTGACACCCACATTCTCGGACTGCAATCTCCGCCATACCCATCGCGCCAGCATCTCGGCCGTGGGATTGGACAGCCCCTCAATATCATTCAATGACCTATGATCCAAAAGGGCGTAAATCGACTCTGCCGCAGCAATCGTCCGCTCTGCATCCGCTGTGAGAATGTCCAGCATGTAGCTATGGCCATGCATGCGACGACACTTGTGAGTAGCGGGGAGATGAGGCAGATAGTGCGCCGCTTCCAGACCGAAATGAACCGTGACCAAATCACCCCTCTGCTGTTGTTTAGGTGAGAAGTGCTCATCGCCGACAATAGAGAGTTCACATCGGTCAAATCCCGGCTGAATCGGTGCCAATTGTGCCTCCAGCCACTGTCGCACGTCGGTCAATGATGAATCGTTTATACCGTCGATGTCATTAAGCAGACGATGATCCAACTGGCCGATCACCGGCTTGCAATCGGCCTTCACGGCGGCGAAGTCCACCAGCCATCCCAGATGATCATCCAGTTTGCCGCCCAACCAGACGGTTGCCTCATAGGTGTGCCCATGCAGCCGCCGTGTCCGCTCAGTCGCCTGCGGCGAGCGATTCTCATGGGCGGCATCAAAAGCGAATGTTCGGAAGAGGGAGACGTTCATTGACGTGTCTTCTGTTCGGCATATTCGGTGGGATCGGCCATACCTGCTTCTTCAAATGCCCGCTTACGCAAGCTGCACGCATCACATTGTCCGCATGCAACCAATCCCTCAACGGGCTGGTAGCAACTGCTCGTCAGCGCCATCGGAACCTCGAGATCGGCGCCCTGGCGGACAATCTCCGTTTTGGACATGTCGACCAGCGGCGCGTGAATGCGGAACCGTGTGGACTCCTCAACGCCCGTACGTGTCGCCAGATTGGCCATCTTCTCGAACGCCCGAAAATACTCGGGACGGCAATCGGGATATCCTGAATAGTCGAGCGTGTGCGCGCCGATGAACACATCACCGGTGTGTAACACCTCCGCCCATGCCATCGCCACGGACAGCATGATCGTGTTGCGCGCCGGCACATAAGTGGTCGGGATATCGGATCCCATGTCATCGGTTCTGCGTCCCGTCGGGACATCTTCATCCGCTGTTAGCGCCGACCCGCCCCAGAGAGTCAAATCAATCGGCAAGACAATGTGCCGGGCCACCTGCATCGTCTGCGCAATGAGGCGTGCTGCCTCGATCTCGTGACGGTTCCGTTGGCCGTAGTCGATGGTCAGCGCGTACGGTGTGAAACCGTCGGCCCGGCAAATCGCCAGCGCCACCGCGGAGTCGAGACCGCCACTTAATAGGACAACTGCGTTACGATCTGCCATCACACACCTCGCGCGCTTGGGTCCCATACATACTTGTGCATCTGCAACTGAAACCGCACTGGCAGCCGGTCGGCCAGAATCCACTCTACTACCGTCTTCGGTTCGAGCTGTCCGTACACGGTCGACACCAATACCGGGCATCGATCGGTTAATTGGTGTGTTGCCATGATCTCACGCATCCAATCATAATCGGCACGATTACCGAGTACGAATTTCACTTCATCCATCGCTGTCAGATGTCCGATGTTGTCCCAGTTGTTGCGTTCGCATTCGCCCGACGAGGGACACTTGATATCCATGATCCGGATCACGCCCTCCGGAAGCATACCAATGGGTCGTTCCCCGGACGTTTCGACAAGCACCGTCAATCCTGCATCGAGCAACGCTTGCGCCAACGGCACACATGCCTTTTGCAGCAACGGCTCACCTCCGGTAATCTCAACCAGCGGAATGTTGTGCGCACGTACTTCGTCGATCACACTGGCAATACTCCGCCGCCCACCATCATAGAACGCAAATTCCGAATCGCAGTAGGTGCAACGCAAGTTGCATCCGGTCAGGCGCACAAACACACATGGCCATCCGGCATACGACGATTCACCTTGCACACTGGCGTAAATCTCGTTGATGACGAGTTCGGTCGCTGGGGTTGCCATACGTGGGATGATACGATGTGAGCGCGTCGAGCGCTAAGATTGCAGAGCGTTTACGAGAGTGGCGAGGTGGCGTGGAGCAGGCGTCCCAGTGCTCCGGACAGTATTTCCCGGGCGACCGCCATCTTGTCCAAATCGACCGCGATCTCCGCCCCGGTCTCGCGTAAGGCCATAACCACTTGTTCGGTAGGCACATTGCCCAATGAACTCGGGGCATACGGACACCCGCCAACGCCGCCGACACTGGCGTCAAAGGCACGGATTCCCAATTCATACGACCGCAGCACATTCTCGACCGCATGGCCATAGGTGTTATGAAAATGCATGGCCAGTCGCTCGGCCGGGACAATGGGGAGGATCTGCTCGAGAAGCGCGTCGACTTCCTCGGGCACCGCTTTGCCGATCGTGTCGCCGATCGATATATCGTCGACACCCAGATCGACCAGATTCTGGACCACGTCGACCACCGCCTCCGGTTCGATTTTGCCGGCGTATGGGCACCAGAACGACGTCGACACGTACCCGCGTATCGGCAGATGGACCTCCTTGGCGCGACGAATCACCGGCACGAAGCGCACCAGCGACCGGGCAATGGAGGCGTTGATATTCTTGCGGTTGAACTTCTCGCTCGCCGCTGTGAACACGGCAATCTTGCCGACATTCGCGGCCAGCGCTCGGTCCAGGCCTTTTTCATTGGGGACCAGTGCCGAGTAGGTGATATTGGGCCCTCGATCGATTTGCGCGAATACTTCATTGGCATCGGCCAACTGCGGCACCCACTTCGGCGACACGAAGGCGCTCGCCTCGATCTCGTCGACGCCCGACTCCGAGAGCGCGTTGATAAACTGTACTTTGTCTGCGGTCGGAACGGTGATTGCCTCGTTCTGCAACCCGTCACGCGGACCGACTTCGATTAGTCGGATCATTTGTCTAATGTTACGAGAGTTTTGCCCAGATCGACAAGATCGCCTTCGCTGCAGTGTATGGCAGATACCGTTCCGTCATGGGGTGCAGTCAGGCGGTATTCCATTTTCATCGCTTCGAGAACGACCAAAATCGCCTTCGCGGCCACCTGGTCCCCGGGTTGGGCACGTAATTGGATCACCCGGCCGGTCATCGGGGCGCGGATTTCATCCTGAGTCATGCTGGCGGCGGCATCGCGCGACTCGCGCTCGAAAAACTTCGTACGTCCCGGCCAGCCAACCCAGACCCCATTTTGCGTCCGCACCACCGCCAGGCGATGCGTGACACCGTCATGTTCAACCGAAACCCAGCTCATTCGCTCATCCGAAAAGCGCCCATCCGATACCAGGGCGAATAGCGATCCGACGGCCCGCCGCCGGTATCATGCGTTTCTACGCGGCGCGCCAGCGCTTGTTGAGCCGCCGCGACCACTTCCTCCGGCGGCTCGGGAGCGGGCCACTCCTGCGCCTCGACCGTCGTTGTGAATGTCTCGCCCGACTTGAAGAATTCGCTCTCCAACAGATCGACCAGAAACGACTGATTACTCGTGAGTCCCAGGAGCACTGTGTCCTTCAGCGCCCCAAGCAGGCGTTTGCGTGCCTGCTCGCGATCCACTCCCCAGGCGATGATCTTGGCCAGCAACGAATCGTAATGAGGCTGAATGACCGATCCGCCATGGATTCCCGTATCGATCCGCACGAACGGCTTATTCGGCCACTCCAGCATGAGGACCGGTCCGGTAGCGGGCAAAAACCCGTTGTACGGGTCTTCGGCGTTGAGACGCGCTTCCATCGCGTGCCCGCGCGGTGTCGGCGGTGTGGGCAAGGGACCCCCATGCGCCACTTCCACTTGCGCACGCACCAAGTCTGAGCCGAATCGCTCTTCCGTGACCGGGTGCTCAACCTGCAAACGCGAATTTACTTCAAGGAAGTAGAAACTGCCGTCGGCGCCGACGAGGAACTCGACCGTGCCGGCATTCTGATATCCGACGGCACTCGCCAGTTTGGTGGCTGATTCTAACAGCCCCTGACGTGTTTTCTCGTTGATCCCCGGCGACGGTGACTCCTCGATGATCTTCTGATATCGGCGCTGCAAGCTGCATTCACGTTCGCCAAATGCCACCGCGCCTTTGCCATCGCCGAGGATTTGCACTTCCACGTGGCGTGCCGGGAAAATATATTTCTCGACCAGCATGCGATCATCGGCAAATGCGGCCTTGGCTTCGCGCCGTGCGCCCAAGAATGCTTCTTCGACTTCATCGGCTGAGTCAACGCGGCGCATCCCTTTACCACCGCCGCCACCGGCCGCTTTGATCAGAATCGGATAGCCGACCTTGTCGGCGGCCTTGTGGACGTCATCGGGCGTTTCGCACGCCACTGCCCCGGGAATTACCGGGATACCTTCGCGTTCGGCGGTCTGACGCGAGCCGCGTTTGTCGCCGAGGGCAATCATCGCTTCGGGCGATGGGCCGATAAAGATGATGCCGGCATCCCGGCACATACGGGCGAAGTTCGCATTCTGCGACAGAAACCCATATCCCGGATGGATCGCGGTTGCGCCGACACGTTGCGCCGTCTCAATGATCAACTGCCCATTGAGGTAACACATCGTCTCGTCGAGATTGACCGATTCATCAGCCAGCCACACATGCGGTGCCTCCCGGTCGACCTCGGAGTAGATCGCGACCGATGGTACCGCCATGTCACGCAGTGTGTGCATGACCCGGCAGGCAATTTCACCACGATTGGCAATTAAGACTTTCATATCCAATTCGGCTTACGCTTTTCCAGGAATGCGCCCAACCCCTCCTGGCCTTCCGGCGATGTGCGCACTCTCGCAATGGTCGATACAGTGTAGTCGCCGGCGTTGTCTAAGCCCATGTTGGAGACGTCCTTGATGATTGTCTTCGCGGTTGCCGTCGCTTGTGGTCCGACTTGCAGAATTGCTGTCACAAGGTTGTTAACCGTTTCATCCAATTGATCGATGGGAACGACTTCATGAACCAAACCGAGCCGTCGCGCTTCATCCGCCAGAAAGATTTCGCCGGTGAGGAAATAGCGACGCGCGTTGTTCACGCCGATTTTCCGTAAGGCAAATGGTGAGATGACCGCCGGGACAATGCCCAGACGCACTTCCGTGAACCCAAGCTTCGTATCATCGGCCGCCACGACAATATCTGCCGCTGCAACCAAGCCCACACCCCCACCGAGCGCAGCACCATGCGCCCGGCAAACCACCGGGCACGAGCATTCGTCAATCGCGGTGAACATCGCCCGCATCGCCGACGCATCCTGGGCGTTCTGTTCCTCAGTGTACGATGCGCTCTTCTTCATCCAGTTAATATCAGCGCCCGCGGAGAATGTCTTGCCGTCGCCAGACAGCACAACCACACGTATCGACTCGTCGACTGACCTGAACGCACGTGTCAGTTCGTCAATGACTGTTTCATTGAACGCATTGCGCACGTCGGGGCGCGCTAATGTCACGCGCAGCACCGCACCGTCGGATTCGACTCGTATGGTTCGATACTCGCTCATCGTTACATGCGGTAAACCGGCGCTTTCGTTTCGCGAATGGGTGCGTTCAGCGTTGCCGAGAGGGCCAGCGCCACGACTTGACGTGTTTCAATCGGATCGATGATACCATCATCCCAGAGTAATGACGTTCCGTAGTAGGGGTCGCCCTCGGATTCGTATTTGGCGAGGACCGGATCGCGGATCTTCTGTTCCTCTTCGGGGCTCAACTCTTTGCCCTCGCGCGCGAGGCCATCACGTTTCACCTGCACCAGCACACTGGCCGCCTGTTCAGCGCCCATGACCGAAACCCGCGAATTTGGCCACGTGAACAGGAAACGCGGTTTGTACCCGCGTCCGCACATCGCGTAGTTGCCGGCGCCATGGGATGCGCCGATGATCACAGTGATTTTCGGTACGGCAACCGTTGCGACGGCCTGGACCATTTTGGCGCCATGCTTGGCAATACCACCTTGCTCATACTGCTTGCCGACCATAAAGCCGGTGATGTTTTGCAGGAAAATCAGCGGCATGCCGCGTTGGCCGCACAGTTCGATAAAATGCGCCCCCTTCACCGAACTCTCACTGAAGAGCACACCATTGTTCGCGATAATGCCGACCGGGTATCCCATCCAGCGCGCAAATCCACAAACCAGGGTCGGCCCGTAGTTCGACTTAAATTCGTGGAACCGGCTGCCGTCGACAAGACGCGCCAGCACTTCGTGAACGTCGTACGGATGCCGCGTGTCCATCGGCACAATGCCGTACAACTCTTTCGCATCATACAACGGATCTTCCGGTTCGGATAGATCGAGACCGACGTGCTTTACGGTATTAAGATTCTCGACAATGTTGCGGCACATGTGCAACGCTTGCTCTTCGTTGTCGGCGAGATGATCGGTAACGCCCGAAATGCGTGAGTGCATCTCGCCGCCACCCAAGTCCTCGGTCGTTACCACTTCCCCCGTGGCGGCTTTCACCAACGGAGGCCCGGCGAGATAGATCGTGCCGTTACGCTTCACGATAATGCACTCGTCGGACATCGCCGGCACATACGCCCCACCGGCCGTGCACATCCCCAACACTACGGAAATCTGTGGAATGTTGAGCGAAGACATTTCCGCCTGATTGTAGAAGATGCGTCCGAAATGCTCTTTGTCGGGGAAAACCTCGGCCTGATAGGGCAGGAACACCCCGCCCGAATCCACCAGGTAGATTGCCGGCATGCGGTTTTCGAGCGCGACTTCCTGGGCCCGGATGTGCTTCTTGATTGTCTCCGGGAAATACGTGCCGCCCTTGACGGTTGAATCATTGGCGACAATCACACATTCGCGCCCGTTGATCATGCCGACACCGGTCACTATACCCGAACAGGGGACCTCATTGTCGTATTTGTCCCAGGCAGCCAGTGCCGAGAGTTCGAGGAAGGGTGTTTCGGGGTCGAGGAGCTTCTCAATGCGCTCGCGCGCCATCAGCTTGTTGCGCTTGCGTTGGGTCTCGATGGCCCGTGCCGAACCACCCTTGCGCACGTGGGCCAGCCGTTCACGCAATTGCTCTTTCAGGCCGCGATGATACTTGTCGTTGGTTGCAAACTCGTCGGAGTCGGTGAGAATGTTGCTGCGTAAAACGTCCATATCGGGGGCTCGCTGTGGACCGCTCAGGGCGGGCCGGGTTTGAACCATAAGGTTGCCCATGATCGGGCGACGCTCCGGCGCATTCAAGCGGATTCGTGAACGGAGTGTCAAACACATGCAATGCCTATCTACGAAAAGCCCTTTTAACCAGCCGTCGGGAGACGTATCCATAGACTGATATGGCGTCCACCGAAAACCGCAACCAGAGGCAGGGATTTATGGCCACACGGTTGAGCAGCCGCTCCGGCCTGATGATCGTCCTATTGGTCCTGATGGCGCTTTGGGCCTGCAGCAATTCCTCGAACGGCCAGTCCAGCAGCACGGCACAGGAACTCGACTTCATCGATCTCCCGCCCGGCTTTCAAATCGACTACTACGCCGCTGATGTGCCCAATGCGCGGTCATTGGTCCGTGCCGATGGGGGAACGATCTTTGTCGGAACTCGCTCCGGTGGACGTGTCTACGCCCTCCGGGATATCGACGGCGACCAGGCGACCGATTCTATGTATACCATCGCCAGTGGCTTGCGCATGCCAAATGGCGTCGCCATGCACGATGGGGCGTTGTTTGTCGCCGAAGTGAGCCGGGTGTGGCGGTACGACAGCATCGAAGCGCAGCTGGCGAACCCGCCAGAGCCAGTGCTGGTAAGCGAGGATTTTCCCAGTGATGAGCATCACGGGTGGAAGTTCATTGCGTTCGGTCCCGATGGTAAGCTCTACGTGCCGGTCGGTGCGCCGTGCAACATTTGCGATTCCGATGATTCGATTTACGCCAGTGTCACCCGGATGAAACCCGACGGCTCCGAGCATGAGGTGTTTGCCTCGGGCGTTCGTAACACGGTCGGTTTCGACTGGCATCCCGAGACGCATGATCTCTGGTTTACCGACAACGGCCGCGACTGGCTGGGCGATAACTTACCTCCCGATGAACTGAACCGGGCGCCGGAACCGGGATTGCACTTCGGCTATCCGTATTGCCATGGCGACACGATCTCCGATCCCGAGTACGGTGATCTCCACGAGTGCGACGAGTTCACACCGCCGGTGCAGAATCTGGGGCCGCATGTCGCGGCATTAGGTATGCGGTTTTACACCGGTTCCATGTTTCCCGAGGAATATTACGGGCAGATCTTCATCGCCGAACACGGCTCCTGGAATCGTTCAACCAAGATCGGCTATCGGGTGCGTTTAGTGCGTCTCGACGGCAACCAGGTGACGTCATACGAGGACTTCGCCACCGGCTGGCTGACCGATGGTGGCAATGTGCGGGGACGGCCGGTCGATGTGCTCGTCATGCCCGACGGCGCGCTGTTGGTCTCCGATGACCAGACCGGTGCCGTCTATCGCATCAGCTACTCGGAATAATCAAGATGCCCGCCTATCCACTTCAGTTCAGGAGATCTTGGCACTGCCTGGCGCTCGTCGGATGTCTACTGGTTGCGGCGTCGTGCAGCATTGCCGTCGCAGGACTGAACGATCCGATTACCGGCACCGCATTCGATTCGTTCATCGCCAGCCAGCATCCTGAAAGACAGAAGGAATTGGAGACGATCTTACCCGAATCCGACGGCTATTTTATCACGGGTCCGCTCGATCCGTTGATCGACCACTCCGATGATACTAACACACTCTACCACTCACTCCGCGTGATCTGTCCCGACTTGACGTCGATCAACCGGATTGTACCGGTTCTCAAGGAGGACGACCGGTTTGGACGCATCAAGGCGCACATTGACAAACCGCGCGGCGGCGATGAGCGCGGGTTTCGCGGTGTCACGGCTGAATTCCGAAAGGGCGAAGCCATCTGGCCCGTGCTGTTTAACACTACGAATCAGACGCGCTGGCTGATTTGGGCGCGAGAAAATATGTTTGCCGAAGCCGTGCGTGAACTGGACGATGGTGATCTGGAAGATTACGCCGAAGAGGTATCCGACTACCTCTATGCGATTGATCGGGGCGATCGGAATGCGGTCGAGCCGCAAGCCGAAGATCACGACCTGCCACCCCATGTTGGCTTTTATAAACCTCCGCCCGACTACGTCATTGAAGGATACCAGAATTATAAAGACTACCTGCACAGCCACGCCGACATTGAAACCGATTTTGCCAAAGGCATTCTCGCGTTCATTCCCGGCGATTCACTTGAGCGCGCCCTCATTGCGACAGCGCCGCAGTCCGCCTACCCAAACAAAGAAGCGCCCATGTTGCAGCATGAGTACCGCAAGTTCTTCCAGCGCGGTGGAACAGGTCGCACAATGCAGACCCTCACGAAACGCGGATTCGATACTCTGATGGCCGGTGAGTACTTCTTTGCGGTCGGATTAAGCGGCAAGGTGCGCTTCGGACGCGAGTTGTTGCGCGAAGAAGTGGCTCGCATCGAAGCGGAAACGGGGAAGAAGGTTCCGCGCGCCAACCACGCTTTCCTGTTTCCCGGTGAACCAGTACTGACGGCAGGGGCGTTTTTTGTTGACAATGCTGATAACGGCGCGCAGCAGATTGGCCACATCAATGCGCAATCGGGACATTACTTCTACAGCAACGTCACCCCGACAATCCGCGAAGACATTGCGGTTCATTCCAATACATATGTTCTCACGCTCGGCCACCTCCTCGACGCACTGGCCAAAATGGAGATACCGTTTGACTCGGTGTTGATCAGTAAGCTATAGATGCGTGTCTGCGGTGCGCACCTAACTGCGCATCGCAGACGTTTCTTATGTTCGTCTGTTACGAATTCACCGTTGACCAAGGATTGCGTACCCATGTCTGAAACCACACTCGGCGTTGTCGCTGTTGGAAATGCACTGGTTGATGTTCTGGCCCACGCCACCGACGATTTCATTACCGCCCAGCATACCGAATACGGGATGGTCAAAGGCGCGATGACCCTGATCGACAGCGACCGTGCAGTCGATCTCTACATGCAAATGGGACCCGGCGTTGAAAGCTCGGGCGGCTCGGCTGCGAATACCATCGCCGGGTACGCGTCATTCGGCGGTAAAGGTGGCTTCATCGGGAAGGTTGCCAATGATCAACTGGGACGTGTGTTCATTCACGATATTCGGTCACTGCTCATCGACTATGACACACCGCCGTTGAGTGGCGATATCCCGACCGGACGGTGTCTGATTCTGATTACCCCCGACGCGCAACGCACGATGAACACCTATCTCGGCGCCGGTGTTGAATTGGGTCCCGAAGATGTCAATCGTGAGATGATCACGTCGGCGCAGATCACTTACCTCGAAGGATACCTCTTCGATAAGGAACAGGCGAAGCAAGCATTTGAGACCGCCGCGCAGTATGCGCACGAAGCCGGGCGCAAGGTCGCCCTCACGCTTTCCGATTCCTTCTGCGTGAACCGTCACCGCGATGACTTCCGTAAGCTGATTGACAGTCACATCGACATTCTCTTTGCCAACGAAGATGAGATCAAGGCACTGTACGAGGAGCCTGAGTTGCCCGATGCACTCAAGGCAATCGATGGGCACGTCGAAATCGCCGTCGTGACACGCAGCGAGAAAGGCGCGGTTGTCCTCTCGGCGGGCGAGCAGGCGGTCGTGCCTGCCGAGCCGGTTGATGAGGTGGTGGACACCACCGGTGCCGGCGATCAGTTCGCCGCCGGGTTCCTGTTTGGTCTAACCGAAGGAATGGATCTCGAAAAGTCAGCCAAGCTGGGCGCCATCGCCGCCGCCGAAGTGATCAGCCACCTCGGACCGCGTCCGGAAACACCACTGGCGGAGTTGCTGGAGGGCGTGGCGTAGAACTGTCGTACCCTCGGTTGATGAGAGAAACCTACGTCGTCATGCCGAGTCCTCCTGACGCGGAAGGGATCTGCTCTTTGGGCCGTTGAGATTGCAGATGCACTATGCTGGCGCGGGAGAGACTTCTTGAATACCAGTTCGATTGTCATAGGTACAATTGGTTCACATTCGGGTGCCACGGGACTTAAGGGGCGTGTTGAAAGACCTGCTCACTATCAACACCTCAGACTGGGGAGGGCGAGGCTCCCGCCGAGCCGCCGTGTTGAACATGCCGTTGCGGCTCGCCGGGAGGCTCGCCCTCCCGAAGGCTCTGATTCTCGGGGGTTTTGCAACACGCCCCTCAAGGCCCGTGCGTCCGCGTCTGCACAATCCCCTGTCCACGCCCCTCAAGGCCCGTGGCACTTCAAGGTGAGTGCAATGCAAACTAACCTCTACTCATTATTAATCGGAACGGAATTCTGACAATCGGTATAATACTCGCGTTGAAACGCAACCCCTCACCCTCACCCTCTCCCCAGAGTAAAGAGCCACTCTGGGGAGAGGGAACTTTTTTGCTCCCTTTCGCAGCGATTTTCAGCGGGGACAGGATGGGGGTGAGGAGAAAATCCGTTTCATCACATCGCGGCGCGCCGACGCCACAACACCCACGCCAAACCGACAAACAACAGCAGCGAAATCACACTGGAGAATGGCCCGGCCCACGCGTCGCCGATCCCTCCGGGTTTCGCCACAAAGTAGGTCCAGGCCGCGAGGCCGACTCCAATCAGTCCTTCGCCGCCGATGAATCCGGATGCGTAGAGCACACCGCGATCACGATCGGGGTTGGTCGTGCCCTTGGGATACCGTTTGTCGACCAGCCACCGAACCAGACCGCCGGCAAAGATCGGTGTCATGGTGCTGACTGGTAAGTACAGACCGACGGCAAACGGCAACGACGGAATCTTGAACGCTTCGGCGACCAGCGCAAACGCTGCACCGACGCCCACCAAAGTCCACGGGATCTCCGCCGCCAGAACACCTTCAATGACGGTCTTCATCAATGTCGCCTGCGGCGCGGGGAGATGGGTGGAGCCGAAGCCGTAGGCGTGGTGCAAAACGGACACCGCATACGCCACCGCCCACGTCGATGTCATCGCGCCGATGAATTCCCCGATCTGTTGCTTGTATGGTGTTGCGCCGACCAGGAAGCCGGTTTTGAGATCCTGTGATGTGTCACCCGCAATTGATGCGGCGACACACACGACGGTGCCGACCGATAGCGCTGTGATCTGTCCGATCATGTCGGTCCAGCCCATTGCATAAAACACAAACGATGTGCCCAGCAGCGTGACGATCGTCATACCCGATGTCGGATTTGATGACACACCAATCAGACCGACAATACGCGACGAAACGGTGACGAAGAAGAACGCGAAGACGATGATGGCGATGGCCACGACGATGCGTCCGATGATCGACTCAAATCCGCCGACCAATCCGGGGACAACCACAATTGCCAACCCGATCAATCCGACGATAATCCCGACGGTTTTCATCGACAGGTCGCGCTCGGTGCGCAGTGATTTTCCGGCCTGGCCGTTGCGACGCGCCGCGATTTCCTGTACCCCGAGCTTGAACGACTCGACCATGGTGGGCACGGAGCGGATGATTGTAACGATCCCCGCCATCGCGACGGCGCCGGCGCCGAGGTAACGAATGTAGCGCGTCCAAATCTCACTCGTGGTCATTTCACTGACGAGCTTGACGGTCTCCGGGAACACCGGTGACGTCAAGTCACCCCAGATGTAATTGAGTATCGGAATGATGATCACCCAGGAGATCGCCGCGCCGGCGACCATCACCGCACCGATGCGTGGCCCGAGAATGAAACCGACTCCGAGCAACGCCGGTGTCGCTTCAATGCCGATCTGCGCTTTCGGCAGTCCGAAAATCCCGGTACTCGGCTTTTCATTCCAGAGATGCAGAAACCCCAAGCAGAATTTGTAGAGCGCGCCAATGCCCAAGCCCGCAAACAGAGGTCCCGCTTTCGCCTTCTTGCCTTCCGAGGCATTCAGCACCTCGGCACACGCCGTGCCCTCGGGATAGGGGAGATTATGATGCTCGCGGACAATCAGGAATTTCCGCAGCGGAATCATGATCGCGATTCCGAGTACGCCACCCAGCAGTGCCAGTAACGAAATACGCAACAGCGACGGATCGGCGCGCCAGAGGAACAGCGCGGGAATGGTGAAGATCACGCCCGACGCCAGCGACGATGACGCTGACCCGATGGTTTGCGACATGTTGCTTTCGAGGATGGTCGAGTGCGAGCCGAACATGCGCAGCGCGCGAAACACGGTCACGGTCATCACCGCCACCGGAATCGACGTTGACACGGTCAACCCGGCCTTTAATCCGAGGTAGGTATTGGCGGCACCGAACAGGACGCCAAAAAACACACCGGCGATCAACGACTTGATCGTAAACTCAGCAATGCTCTCTTGCGCGCCGACAATCGGTTGGGGAGCAGCTTTGTTGTTGTTAATCGGAGTATCAGCCATGAGGCATTGAATGTGCAGGTTTATTTATCAGCAAAACAAGCATGAAATCCGGGTGATGCCACGGGTCTTTCGGCCCGTGGCGCCCATCACTAACAGTCAGAGTTCGTGTCTCACAAGATGGCCTGTTCATCGAAATCGGGCTTGCGTCCAATCACCGTAATGACCGTACCGACCAGCAGAATCATGCCACATACCATCGTCAGCCAGACACTCGTCATGAACACGCCGTTATGGAATTCGAATGTAATCGTATGTTCCCCCGCACTTACAGGCACGGCACGGAAGGTGTAATCGGCGCGGTAGATCGGCAATTCCTGTCCGGTTTGATCGATTGCTTTCCATGCCGGGTAGTAGTTTTCCGATAGCCAGAGCAAACCATCACGCTCCGCCGTACATTCAACCACCATCCGATCGACATCCCACTCAACCACTCGAGCCGGATTAAACGGAATCAATGAGTCGCCCACCTGTTCCGGCTCCATACCGGTCACCAGCTGAGGCAGAATCAATTTGCTGCGCACGGGGAATTCCGGATTGCGCAACCGCTCGAGCGTGAGCGACGAATCGGCTTCCACTTCATAGTCGTAGAACACCGCCGCGCGTGGGAATGCATTCCGATTGCGAATCACATACAGGCCCTGGCTTTGGCCGACCATCGCAAATTGCGCATCACTCAATGGTTGTGGTGCGACAATGAAAACGACATTAAGTAAATTCATCGTGGCCGGAACACTCAACAGGGCCGGCTGCGGATCGTGACGTCCGACAAAGTCATCATGTGTCAGCAGATGGTTCCCGTGCATGGCCGACGGCGAGATTTCCTCGATTCCGTGCAACGCGAGATAATTGTCCTCGAGTGTATTCGGCAAATTGAGCACGCGGTACGGTTCATTCGGTGCGTTCTGCTCGATCAAGTCGACAATCGGCCGCTCGGCATAATACGGATCGGGATTGACTGTCTGCACAAACCGCGCGTCAAACTGCCAGTTCGGTAACACGGCCAGTGCCGTCAGTCCGGCGATCATCGGGCTCTTGCCGAGCTTGCCGTTCTGCCGCATCCAGAACAGACCGACCAATGCCCACAGTACCAATGTGCCGATAATGAAACCCGTGCTCATCGACGACACATTGGCCTGCACGGCCATGGCCTTGTTCCCGGTGAGTTGATTGCCGACAAACGACGCCCACGTCGTCATGAACGATTCGCCCATCACCAGCGCCAACAGCGCAATTGCGGTGTAGACACCGGCGATGATCGTCAGCACGCGCAACGGGTCAGTCGGATCGGTCTTGCCGGATTTGGCGCGACGCTCCTGACGCAGCAAGTCAATCGCACGCGCCGCCAGCACAATCCAACCAAAGGCAAACAGGAAGTTGATCATTGACGGTGCGCGGAATTTCTGCACCATCGGGACAAAGTGGAAGAACAATCGAAAGACAGGTGTCGAGCCCCCCATCGCATGCAGGAGGGCGATCAGCGACATCACAAAAAAGAACCACGTGGTCGCCTGCGGGCGCGCAATCACACCGACAATCGCCAGCGCCACCGCCATCACACCGACCGCTTCCGAATTCAGCTTAAAGAAGTTTTTGCCCCAGTAGGTCGTCGGGCGTCCCTGCACATTTTCGCCGGTCAGATCCGGGTTGACCTCCGAGAGCAGCTCTTCGGAATTCATCGACCACGATGTTGCCCAATCGTAACCGCCGCGACCCTCCGAATAGCGGATACGCTGCGAGTATTCGCCAAGGTACTCATACGGCGCCATCCACTGGACCGCCGCTGCGCCCAATGCCAACGCCACCGCTGCCGCAAAGAACACGATCGGAGTGATAATCTTCTTTAATTGGAAGCGGTGCACCTTCCAAAGCAGAAACAGGAAGTAGAGCCCCAATCCCCACGACGCGTAGTAGGCCATCTGCACGTGGGCCGTGAGCACCATGAGTGCATACACCAATCCAAATCCCAGAAACGGTCCTAATCGTCGCGACGTGGTCCCGCTGTGCAATGTCAAGAACGCCAATGGTGTCAACGCGGCGACAAACAGTTTACCGTCGTGACCGGGATAGATCAGCGATACCAGATTGGGCGCAAACATGTAGAGCGCACCGCCGATGAACGCGGCGATGTCGGAACAGCCAATCCGTCGCAAAAACAAAAACATGAACACACCGGCCAGGAACACATGCAGGATCAACTTCAACCCGAGGGCATACGGTACCGGAAAAATCAGTTGCAGAATCGCCGCGGGGTAAAACATGTCGCCGTGCATCGCGTCGACATACGGCAGCCCGCCGTGAATGTACGGGTTCCACAACGGTACCCGTCCGTGCGACGACCAGAAATCGGCGGCAAACGAGCGGAAGAACACACCGGCTGACATCGAGTCGGTGCCGAACACCATCTCACCCGGCGAGAACAGCGCCCCGGAGAAGAAGATCACGGTGAGGAGCACATACCCGATAATCGCCCAGCGCACCGGATGCGCCGCCACCATCTTCGCCAGCCCCAACGACGGCCGTTCGGCGGACCGCGACGGGGGACGATGCTGGGCAGACGGTTTGGCTTTGGTCGCTTTCTTCGCCATGCGGCGAAGGTAGGGGAAAATCTCCGAAGGACCAAGAAATTCTAAATGAGATCCAGATCCCTCGCTGAGATCAATACAGGTATCCTACTCGGTGAGAGCCCTTATCTGCCCCCACGATCGATAGGATGTCTCTGTCCCCACGCCAATGCTCATGTCGTTCGAGAAACTCGAGAGCTTGCTCTACCATAGCTCTTACTGCAGGATCATTTTCGCGCCATGGACGTACTGTGGAATCATGCTGATCAGTGGTGTCCTCAGCATTAGTACCCGATGGCAGAATCTAGAACACCATGACGCCTACCAAGAGAAGGGCACAATGCCAGCACACTTTGAACATGTTGCACACTTCCCCCCTACCCCCGAATCACCTTACTCACAATATCACGCCGCAGAATGATCCCGACCATGCTCCCGTCGCCGTCGACCACCGGTACACGGCGGATATTGCGGAAGAGCATTTGCGCGGCCGCTTCGACAATCGGCGTGTCTTCGGTCGTGGTGAACACGCGCATCGTCATGATGTCGCGGACTTTGATTTCGTCCTCACGACGCAGTAGTTCATCGAACGGTTCCATGTCCGGTGTCAGCGACATGTTCTGGATCAATGACTCGTAATTGGGGAGGGCGGCCTGGATCAGGTGCCGTTCGGAGATCATCCCGATTGGCTGGCCGCCATTGTCAATCACCGGCATGCCGGAGACATTGTAACGGTAAAACTTGTTGGCGGCGTCTTTGAGTGATTCGTCGGGATTGGCCGAGATCACGTCGCGGTGCATGATGTCGCGCACCGTCAGGTGTTTGCGAATCGTGATGCCCGTATCCCATACCACCCGGATCACCTCTTCGGGTGTTTCGGCGGCCAGCAGTTTGGGCAGGTTGCGTTCATCACGCGCTAAGGCAGCGAGCCCCGACAGTGTTTGCAGGTAGAGCTGTGCGATGTTGCGTGGTGTGAGCAGCAGACAAATCACATGTAGCGGTTTCTGATCGGGCGTCGGTGCTTTGATACCCTTTTTCGACAGGCCCATCGCGATGTGCATGTCGGACACCAGATCGGTGCGCGCATGCGGAAATGCAAAGCACCGTCCAAACGACGTGTTTTCGATTTCTTCGCGTTCGGCGATCGAACTCAGGATACCGGCCCGGTCCAGGTCGGGGTGTTGTGTGGTTACCAGGTCCATCAACTCATTGATGGCGGCGTTTTTGGAATCGCCTTTCAAATCGGCCGACACCATGGTCGGCTCCAACAGTGCAGCCAGTCTCATGAGGCCTCTGCCTCCGCGATCGTGGTGGGCGGCCCGTCGGCACGCGTCAGCTCCGGCGGCGTCGCGATACCGCCGGACACCAAGGCCTTGATGATATCTTCATTCGATGTTGTCAACTCATACACTTCATTCGCGGGGACCATCACAACAAAGCCGGTCACCGGCGTCGGCGTTGATGGCACAAACACCGCGATCAAGTCACCCGTGACCGGGCCGCTTTTAATCGACGTGCGCGCGGCGGCAAAGCCAATAGCGTACATCCCCTTCCGCGGATGTTCGATCAGCACCGCCCGATTGAACACATTCCGCTTTGGCAACGCCACCGCCTCGACCAGTTGTTTGGCGGCTGCGTAGATCGCCCGCACCAGCGGTGTACGCACAAACAGCAACTCGCCCAGCGAAAACAAGCGGGTCCCAATCAGGCTCCGTGCCAACAGCCCGACCAGCATGATCAGCAGAATCGTGGCAAGCAGCCCCATGCCGGGAATCGAATACCCCAGCATCCGCCGCAGCAGCGGTTCGAGGATGCCGTCAACTTGCTTGAACAGGAAGTGCAGTACGATCAGGGTGACAATGATCGGGACTGTGACCAAAACGCCGGACACAAACATCCGGCGAACCGTATCGACGATCTGTCGTCCGAAAGAATGCTGCTCGGGGGGCTCACTGTCCATGTGTCACACCTGTGGTTCCGGCGAATCGAGGCCCACGCTATAGGGACACGTCACCGGAGTCAAGAACCATCGGTGTCCCTGATTCTTGTATCGGCAGATGGTGCACGGCGACAACCCGTTGGCTGCGCCGATCACTCGAAGAGCGGCGGCGATGGACGCTCGGAATCGTCGTCACCCGAGCGTGCCTCAGGCGGTGGTTCCGAGGACGATGGCGCCTGTGCCGCAGCGGCGTACGCCGGTGCGCGCAAAACCAGGAACGCTTTGGTCCAGGCCGCCGAATCGAAGGTTCCGAAATAGGCGCCGGTCAACACAAAAAACGGGAGTAAAATGATGATGCCATAGAGAATCGCCAACGCCGGACTGATAAACCACATCGGGATCGCCGGAATCGCCAACGCCGCACCGACTCCCATCACGCCGATCGCCACGGCGATGCTGATAGCAATCTTGACGAGCAACATCAGCAGTGACGGTTTCCATTGTGTCTTCACCAGTTCCCACCCGTCGCCGATCGACTGAATCACCCCACGCGTTTCCAGCGTGACAAATCGCTCCGCGTAGATCCAGATCGCGACGAACGTGAGAATCCCGACTAAACCGACCGGCAATGCTATCAGCAGAGAGACAATTCCCAGTGGCACCGCGATAACAAAACAGATGGCGACAAACGCTCCGATCACGATGACAAACGCCATCATCACGACAATCTGCAGCAGCGTGACCCCCAGCATCTGCCAGAACCGCTTGAGCCCGAAGTCCCAGCCCGCACCGAGCCCGTGCTGGCCATTCGTTTCGATCTGGTAGACATCGTAAATGAGCGCCGACTTGCTGATCACGTGCAGGATCAAGACAATCAAGCCGATAGCCAAACCGATCAGGACGATGAGAACGATCGCCGCCATCAGCCAGTCGTAAGCCTGCTCGTAACCGCCGAGTCCTCCGGAGTCACCACGGTCAATCGGCAGATTGAGTGATGTTCCGCCGGCCGCAAATAGCCCGAACAACCAGAGGTACTTGTACTTCCAGGCGAGCTTAAACGAGTCGCGAATAATGTCGGCAATCGGCAGTGAGATCACGGGTCCCCCTCCGGATGGTGTCGGTTACTGTCCCTGACGGCTTGACGCCCCGTCGTTCCCGTGGCCGGTCTGCGAGGAGTATACAGGAATCAATCAGGAAGGGCCAGACTAGATCGACTGATCATCGGTCGGGGCGTATCGAACACTCCCTTCCCGGCTACGGCGAAATTCGGCTGTTTGGGATTCGGAATTTGGTGCGCCCACAAGGGCTCGAACCTTGGACCCGCTGATTAAGAGTCAGCTGCTCTACCAACTGAGCTATGGGCGCACAAAATGCGATCTGGTGGTCTGGGCCCCGCCATCTCCGGGGGCCGAGATGGTGAGGGTGGAAGGGATCGAACCTTCGACCACCTGATTAAAAGTCAGATGCTCTACCACTGAGCTACACCCCCGGTCCACGCTGCCAAGCGCAGTTCTGTCGCGAAGCAGCGCCGTGGCGATTATACGGATCGTTTCAAGCGATGGTCAAAGGCATTTTGGCCTGTCAGTTAGTGCTGGGATCACCACGAGCGGTGTTTTCCCCACGAGCACCCACCTTGACATTCCCACCCGCAGACGGTTTTTTGCGCGATTACGCCTGAGACGTTGAACGACAAAAGGATGTGATGATGAAATACGATTTGTGTGTGATTGGAGCAGGCCCCGGCGGCTATGTCGCCGCGATTCGCGCTGCGCAGTTGGGACTCAAAACCGCCGTGATCGAACGCGCCAAGGCCGGCGGCATCTGCACCTCGTGGGGATGTATCCCGTCAAAGGCACTCCTCCACGCCGCCAGCCTGATCCACGACATCAACAACGCCAAGGAGTATGGCATCTCCGCCGAGATCAACGATATCGATCTCGACAAGCTGCGTCAGAAGAAAGACCGTGTGGTCAAGCGGCTCGTCGGCGGCGTCGAGATGCTGCTGAAGAAGAACGGTGTCGACTGGATCGCCGGCGAGGCCAAGATCACCGGCAGGGAATCGATCAGTGTTACCGACGCTGACGGCAAGTCCCAGACGGTCGAGGCCAAGAACATCTGTATTGCCACCGGGGCGCGTCCGGTCGAGTTGCCACATCTGAAAGTTGATCACAAAACGATTGTTACCTATTTCGAGGCACTCGAAATCGATGGTTTACCCAAACACCTTGTCGTTGTAGGCGGCGGCGCGATCGGCCTTGAAATGGCGGAGGTGTACGGGGCGCTGGGGTCGAAAGTGACGGTGGTCGAGATGATGGACACGGTATTGCCCGGTCTTGATTCCGATCTGACCAAGGCCACCGCCGACATCCTCAAGAAACACGGCATCACCGTGATGACCGGCACCAAGGTTGCCGATGCCAAGCAGGGCAAAAACAAGAAATGGAAACTGACGCTCGAAGCATCCGACGGCAAGAAGCTCGATCCACTTGATGCCGACCGTGTCTTGGTCGCCGTCGGGCTCAAGCCGAACAGCGAGGATATCGGGTTGGACAAAGTTGGGGTGAAGACCGATCAGCGTGGGTTCATCGAAGTCAACGAGCAGATGCAAACAAGCGTGCCGAACATCTACGCCATCGGCGATGTCACCGGGCGCAAGCTGCTGGCACACAAGGCCTCGCGCGAGGGCCATGTCGTCGCCGAGGTGGCGGCTGGTCATCATGCGATCATGGACTACCGCGCCGTACCCGGGGCAGTCTTTCTCCATCCCGAAATCGCCACGGTTGGGATGACCGAGCAGGAAGCGAAGGACGCGGGACACACACTCAGCATCGGTAAATTCCCGCTGACCGCACTGGGACGCGCGGTGGCGACCGATAACATCAATGGGTTTGTCAAGATTATCGCCGACAAAGAGACCGACCGCGTGCTCGGCGTGCACATGGTCACCCCGACCGCTGGCGATATGATCGCGGAGGGGGCACTGGCGATAGAAATGGAAGCGACGGCCGAGGACCTGGCGGCGACCATCCATGTGCACCCGACATTCTCCGAAGCGCTGATGGAATCATCGGCGATGTCGCGCGGGGAAGCGGTGCATGTGTTGCGGGGGTAGGGGGGGGACCCAATGCACAAGGGTCTTTTATTACGGGTGCCACGGGCCTTTAGGCCCGTGTACGTACGTTCTGTACAAAGCCCCTCCACGACCCTGAAGGCCCGTGGCACCCAGTGGTCGATAACAGCACGAATAACTACCTCCATGCAATGACTCCCGACTCCACTTCCGTCACCCCTCGTACCATTCTCATCGTCGCTACAGTCACGTCCTTTTTGACCCCGTTCATGGGCTCATCGATCAATGTGGCGTTGCCACCGATCGCCGAGGAGTTCGCCGCCGACGCCCTCACGATGAGTTGGGTACCCACCGTATACCTGCTCGCTGCCGCCGTCTTTCTCTTGCCGTTTGGACGATTGGCCGACATGCATGGCCGTAAACGCATTTTCACCATCGGGATCGCTGTCTACACACTGGGATCACTGTTTGCCGCGATGGCACCGTCGATTCTCTGGTTGATCATTCTGCGCATGGCCCAGGGGATCGGCGGATCGATGATTTTCGGGACCGGTGTCGCGATTGTTACGTCGGTTTATCCGGCGACACAGCGCGGACGCGCATTGGGAATCATCGTTGGTGCGGTGTATCTCGGATTGTCGTTGGGTCCGTTCATCGGCGGTATTCTGACACATAACTTCGGCTGGCGCAGCCTGTTTCTGGTCAATGTGGTGATGGGGTTGGTTCCGCTGATCTTAGTACTCACCCGCGTGCACGGTGAATGGCGTTCTGAAGATCGCGGACGATTTGACTTGGCTGGTGCGTTTATCTACGGCATCGCGTTGATCGCCCTGATGTATGGTTTCTCCCAGTTGCCTGGCACACAGGGTGCGATCTTTGCGGCGATGGGTGTTATCGGGATAGCGGTCTTTGTAATCTGGGAAGGACGGGTACCGTCACCACTTCTCCGGATGTCGTTGTTCCGTGAAAACACACTGTTCGCGTTTTCGAATCTCGCCGCGCTGATCAATTACAGCGCCACCTTCGCGGTCACGTTTCTGGTCAGCCTCTATCTGCAATACACCAAGGGATTCACCGCTCAGGATGCCGGTACGATACTGGTCGCACAGCCGGTCATGATGACGCTCCTGTCGCCGTGGGCGGGTCGGTTGTCGGATCGGATTCAATCACGCATTGTGGCATCGATTGGGATGGCGGCCACAGTGGCGGGTCTTCTACTGCTGTCGCTGATACATCAAGACTCGCCGATCTGGTATGTCATCCTCTGTTTGATCTTCAATGGCATCGGTTTTGGACTGTTCTCATCGCCGAACACCAATGCCGTCATGGGATCGATCTCGAAGCAGTACTATGGTGTCGCCTCGGCGACCGTCGGCACGATGCGTTTGACCGGCCAGATGTTGAGTATGGGTATCGCGATGCTGGTGCTGGCGATCTTTGTCGGTCCGGTGGCCATCACGCCCGAGTACTTTCCCGCGTTCATCGATAGTTGCCGCACAACGTTTTTGATTTTCGCCGGGTTCTGTATCATCGGCGTCTATGTGTCTTTGAAGCGGGGGAATGTAGAGATGGGGTCGGAGGACCAATACCGTTGAAACGGTTTAGGAGCTGGTTCAGGCTTCCACAGCCACCCGGCTGAAGCCGGGTGGTAGACTACATGAGGTCCGCTAACTCCCAGCTTCAGCCGGGTGGTCGTCAGAACGATATGAATTGTAAACCCGTTTCAGCGGCTTTCGCCCCTCGGATCATTCTGATCCTTGATATATTCCGCCGCCCGCACGATATCATCGCGGTTACCCAACAGCACCAGGATGTCATCCTGCTGCAGTGTCGTATCCGGCGGTGGGTTCGGCGTGAACTGCGCGCCCCGTCGAATCGCGATCGCCGTGGCGCCGGTCGAATGACGCAGGTCGGCGCCGCGAATACTCTCGCCGATCAGATGTGAGCTCTTTGGAATTTGGATCGCTTCGATTGCGGCGCCGCCAAGAAGCCGGGACAGTGTGGGAGCCGGTGGACCGTCCGTTTCCGTCGAACGCAGCACACCGTACGAATCGCTGCGAATCTCGGCCACCAGCGATTCAATGATCGAACGCGGCAAGAGATATGTCTGTAGCACACGCACAAAGATTTCAATCGCCGTCTCGAATTCCTCGGGGATCACTTCCGATGCGCCCAGTTTCTGCAGCGGTTCCACTTCATTCATGAACCGGGTGCGTGCCACAATATGGCAGGCGGGATTCAGG
The DNA here is from genome assembly GCA_964440935.1 of uncultured Ignavibacteria bacterium. Classification (GTDB taxonomy): domain Bacteria; phylum Zixibacteria; class MSB-5A5; order WJJR01; family WJJR01; genus WJJR01. The sequence continues at coordinate 32,090 of CAYTTY010000021.1, forward strand.
CGGTGGGCAGTGGCAACCGCACGACGTGTTGCGGCGGCGTCGGAAATCGCAATCACCATGATCCGTGCCGATGCGATCCCCGCGTGTTCGAGGATGCTGGGTCGTCCGGCATCACCGAAGATAACCTCGTTGCCGGATTCTTCGAGCCGTTCCACGGTCACCGGGTTCATCTCGATGACCACGTACGGGATTTCCTGGCGCGCCAGCACACGCGCGAGGTTTTGGCCGTTTAAGCCGTACCCGGCGATAATCACATGATCGCGCAATCGGTAGACTGAGTCATCCGGTTCAACTGTGATGTCTTTGCCGGTGTCCTCACCCATCGCACGGATCTTGTCGGCGATCTTTACCGCAAACGGTGTCATCATCATGCTGAATATCGCCGACGCCAGCAGGAGTTGATAACTGGTGCCGGCGATCAGCCCCGCTCTCGTGCCCTCTGTCATCAAAACGAAAGCGAATTCACCGACTTGGGCGATGAACAAACCGGCAACCAATCCGGTCCGCCAGGGAAGACCGAGAACGCGGCAGATTAGCATGATGATCCCGGCTTTGACCGCCACAATGCCCACTGTTAGACCAATGATGGAAAGCGGCATCGCCAGCAGAACACGCATATCGAACAACATCCCAATCGACACGAAGAACAACCCGAAGAACACATCGCGAAACGGCAATACCTCGGCGACCACATGTTCAGCATACTCCGATTCCGATATCAGCAGTCCGGCGACAAACGCCCCCAATGCTGCCGATAGTCCGGCCCGGGCACTCACCAGTGCCGCGCCCATGCTGAGAACCAGAATCGCAAATAGGAACACTTCCGAACTGCGCACACGAACCACGAACTTCAGCACGTACGGTACCGCGTAGCGTGCCAGGATGATCACCACCACGCCGATACCCAAACCCAGCAACACCCGTCCGCCAATCGCCGAAGCCAGCGAACCCGATTCGCTCAGCAGCGGAATGATCAAAATGAGCGGCGCGACCATCAAATCTTGAAAGATCAAAATCCCCAGCGACACCTGTCCGTGCGGACTGTTCATCTCGGCCCGAGTGGAGAGGAGTTTCAACGCGATGGCGGTGGATGACAGTGTCACCAGCAATCCCCACAAGATGGCGCGCGGCAGTTCCAGTCCGAAGACAAACGCCAGTGGCGCTGCCACGGCGGCGGTGACCAGCATTTGCAATCCGCCACCGACAATCGTGATGCGCCACATCTTGAGGAATTGCTTGATGGACAATTCAACGCCGATAAGAAAGAGCAGCAATATAACACCCAACTCGGCGATCATCTCGACTTGATGCACGTCGGTGACGAATCCAAGCCCGTAGGGCCCGGTCAACACACCCGCTGCAATGAATCCGAGCAGCGGCGGCAGCCCAAGGCGCTCGAATATCAGCACCACCACTACGGCGGCGGTCAAAAGCAATATGATGTCAGTAAACAAATGCACAGAGAGCCTGCTGCATTAAGGAGTCGGCGGTTCCTCCGGGTTTTCCAGGAATTCCCGCACAACCAACGCCGAATTGTGTGCTGCCGTTTCCAACGATTCTCGCAATTGCTCGCCAGCCGTCTCCGATCCCGATCCGCCCGCCAAGTCCGAACACGACCGTATGACCACCACCGGAATCCCATTGGCATGTCCTGTCTGAACGACAGCCGCCGATTCCATATCGACAATTTGTGCACCGAAGTCACGCTCCAGTTGCAACCGCTTCTCTTTAGAGTCGATGAACGCATCCCCCGACACACCGACGCCACCAATATGTACTTCTGGGAGTCGCCGCCCGACTTTGTCGAAACGGAAGTCAATGCGGTCGGCGGCTTCGGTCAGCAGACGGTACAACGTGGTGTCGACCGGCAGTTCCAGTTTCAACTCAAATCCGACCGTATCGGTCCGCCCCACGGGAATCGAATCGGTTTCAAATCCCTTCTTGCCCCAGTAGCCGTAGTCATGTGTGATCCATCGGGTCGGCACAACAATGTCGCCAATGTGCAATTGAGGATCGACCGCGCCGCAAATGCCGGTGAAGATGATCCCTCGGGGATTGTAGCGGTCGATAACATACTGTGTCGTCGCGGCCGCATTGCTCATTCCCATTCCCGATGCCGCCAGTACGACCGGTTGCACCAGGCGTCCGTACGCCACCTGTCGACCTGCCCATACCGTATCGGTATTGAGCGGTATCCATTCGCGCAATTGTTCGCCTTCAGCGTCAAAAGCGTACAGCACCACCCACGGAGGCTGAACCTGAACCGGCTGCCGTTCCTCAATGGCAACATCGGGATCGCATCCCAATGTCAATATTGCAGCAAGAGACGCGGCTGCGGTGAGCTGTGACAATATTCGTGACGGGTAGACTTGTCTCATTGAACTCCTCCAACGTATGACGTTAGGGAGTGTATAATGAAGATTTGCCGGTGCGGCCAGTTTGCTTTTCGGGCCCCGCCGATCTAAATTGGCGCCTGACCTGTGCGGGCCTCCCCCAAATGGAAGGCACCATTCGATTTGCCGCAGTCACACGCGGCCGAGGAGCATACGATGAACGCTGAAGACAAACACAAAATCAAAATCGGCCTCGCTGAGATGCTCAAGGGCGGGGTCATCATGGATGTCACCAACGCCGAGCAGGCGAAAATCGCCGAGGATTCCGGCGCGGTGGCGGTGATGGCACTCGAGCGTGTCCCGGCCGATATCCGGGCCGAGGGCGGAGTCGCCCGCATGTGCGATCCGTTAAAGGTAGAGGAAATCAAAGCCGCGGTCTCGATTCCGGTGATGGCCAAGTGCCGCATTGGGCATTTTGTTGAAGCTCAAGTGCTGCAATCGCTTGAGGTGGATTTCATCGATGAGTCCGAGGTCCTGACACCGGCTGATGAAGCCAATCATGTCGACAAAGATCAGTTTACCATTCCCTTCGTTTGTGGCTGCCGCGATCTCGGTGAAGCGCTTCGCCGCATCGGCGAGGGGGCGGCTTTGCTCCGCACCAAGGGCGAAGCCGGCACGGGTAATATCGTTGAAGCGGTTCGCCATATGCGCACCGTCCAGGGGGCCATCCGTCGCCTGACCGTGCTGCCGCGTGAAGAATTGATGACCGAGGCCAAGAAGCTCGGTGCGCCGTATGATCTGGTAGTCTGGGTGTCCGAAAACGGCAAGCTCCCGGTGCCGAACTTCGCCGCCGGCGGTATTGCCACTCCGGCCGATGCCTCGCTGATGATGCAGCTCGGCGCGGAATCGGTCTTTGTCGGATCGGGCATCTTCAAATCGGAAGATCCGATGGTCCGTGCCAAGGCCATCGTGATGGCCACGACACACTACAAAGATCCGAAGATGGTCGCTGAAGCTTCGAAGGGATTGGGCACCGCCATGCGCGGCCTCGAAATCGGAACGATCCCCGAAGGGGAGCTGTTGCAGGTACGATAGGGTGGGTTGTGCCCACCATGCCCACGGCAATACGGCAGGGTGGGCTTCGCCCAGCATATTCCGGTAAGCATGGGCAAAAACCACACGACTGTCATCCCCGCGCAAGCGGGGATCCATTTTTACTGTTTGATATGGCCATCGCATTAGCCAGTTCAGCGCCGTCCATGCGGTCCACTATGTCCACCACATCCACAACGCGCCGCATCGGTCTGCTCGCCCTCCAGGGCGATTACGACATGCACCGCAAAGCGGTTGTCGGGTTGGGGCATGAGGCGATTGAAGTACGCACCCCGGCGGACTTGGACACGGTCGACGGCCTGATTATGCCCGGCGGCGAATCGACCACCATGCGCAAGCTGATGGTCAATGGTGGACTGTGGGACGCAATCCGCGAATTCGGCCGACACAAACCGATCATGGGCACCTGCGCAGGCTTGATTCTGCTCGGCAAAAGCATCACCGAACGTCCCGATGAACCGACACTGGGATTGCTCGACGTCGATACCACGCGCAACGCCTACGGCCGTCAACTGTATTCATTCCGCGAGATCGGCAAGCTATCAGTCAACGGTACCGAGGAGTCTTTCGAGATGGTCTTCATCCGTGCGCCCAGAATCACCCGTGTCGGTGATGGGGTCGAGATCATTGGACGGTATGGCGATGATGTTACCGTCGTGCATCAGGGGAACATCCTCGGGCTGACGTTCCACCCGGAAATGTCGGGTGATGCGCGTATCCACGAGTTCTTCCTGAATCTGATGTAGGGTGGCTGCTTTGCTTGTATCGAGCGAAGTCGAGACACACCCACCATCACCAAGTCCACAAGCGACTTAGGGCCGTTCCCTGATTCTTCGGGAAACCCATCGCACAATCCCGACTGTTTCCGTACAATACCTTGATATGGCTGATTCGACTCTGGTACAGATTGGCGCCCCCAAGCCCAAGTGGCTCAAGACCAAAGCCACCTTCGCGCCCAATTACTTGAAGGTCAAAGACGCGTTGCGCTCCAACCGCCTGCATTCGGTGTGTGAAGAGGCCAATTGCCCCAATATCCGCGAATGCTTCTCACATGGCACCGCGACCTTCATGATTCTGGGCAATGTCTGCACGCGCGGGTGCCGCTTCTGCGACGTGATCAAAGGCAAACCGATCAACTACGACACCGATGAACCCCGTCGCATGGCCGAGGGCGTGGCGGCGCTCAATCTCAATCAGGTGGTGATCACGTCGGTCAATCGCGATGACCTCCCCGACGGCGGCGCGTGGGTGTACGCCGAGACGATTCGTCTGCTGCGTGAGCGCGATCAGAAAGTCAAAATCGAAGTGCTGATCCCCGATTTCCTCGGCAATTTCGAGTCGTTGGAAACGGTTCTTGAAGCGGGACCAGACGTGCTCAATCACAATTGCGAGACGGTACCACGTCTCTATAAGACGGTCCGTCCGGGTGCGAAACTCGAACGGTCATTGGAGATTCTGCGCCGGTCGAAGCACCGTCCCGATCCCCCGATTGTAAAAACAGGTATCATGGTCGGATTGGGCGAAACCATTCCCGAGATCCACGATGTCATGAAGCAGATCGTTGATACCGGTTGTCAGATTCTCACCATCGGGCAATACCTGCAACCATCGGGAGAGCATTTACCGGTAATTCGCTATTACGAGCCCGAAGAGTACGATGAACTGGCGCGCGTCGGCGAGGAAATGGGCTTCGAACATGTTGAAGCCGGACCATTGGTCCGTTCTTCGTATCACGCATTCGATCAAGTCGAAAAGATGGAAGCGAAGCAGTTCGACGCTTAGACGTCCACTTGGTCCACTAAGTCCACTATGTCCACTCAACCGCTTCCCATAGCGCAGGAGCCTCAGCCTTCTGATCCCCGCCCCTGGGGTGTCTGGCCGCGCAAGCGGACCCGCACGGTCATGGTCGGCAATGTCCCGGTTGGTGGCGATGCGCCGATCGCAGTGCAGTCGATGTGCGATACTGACACGCGCGACGTCGACGCCACCGTCAAACAGATTCACGAAATGGAAGAGGCAGGCTGCGAAATCGTACGGGTGGCGGTACCCGATAAAGAAGCGGGCGAGGCGATCGCCAGGATCAAACCGCAGATTTCGATTCCACTCGTTGCCGACATCCACTTCGACTGGCGTCTCGCCATTCTGGCGGCAGAAATGGGCGCCGACAAGCTGCGCATCAATCCGGGCAATATCGGCGGCAAAGCCAAGATTGCCGAAGTGGTCGCCTGCGCGCGTGAGCATGGACTGCCGATCCGCGTTGGTGTCAATCAGGGGTCGATTGAAAAAGACCTTCTGGATAAGTACGGCGGCAACAATCCCGACTCGCTGGTTGAATCGGCATTGCGCAACGCCGAGATTATTGCCGAACACGGGTTCGAGAACATTATCCTGTCGCTGAAGTCTTCGAATGTCGGCGAGATGATTGCCGCCTACCGTTCGGTGGCCGAGAAATGCGACTACCCGTTGCACCTCGGTGTGACTGAAGCCGGACCGGTGGCCAGTGGAACGTTGAAAACCGCGGTTGCCTTCGGCGCGCTGATATCCGAGGGGATCGGCGATACGATTCGCGTCTCGCTCACCGGTGACAAAGTCGCCGAGATCAACGCCGGCTTTGACATTCTGCAAGCGCTCGGCCTGCGTCGACGGGGGCCGGAACTGGTCTCGTGTCCATCGTGTGGACGAATTGAAATCGATTTGATGTCGCTGGTCGAGGAAGTGCAGCAAACGCTCAAGGGAATCACAACCCCGTTGAAGGTGGCCGTAATGGGCTGTGTCGTCAATGGTCCCGGCGAAGCGCGCGACGCCGACTGGGGTATTTTCGGGGGTAAGGGCGTTTATCTCCTGACACGCAAAGGTGAAATTGTCGAACGCTTCGCCGACCGCGAGGCCGCCAAAGCGGCGCTGACCCGCGTGCTGCGTGATTCGGAAATCACCAATCAGGAACCCGTAGCGTAATCGAGCGCACGACGGGGCGCTACGATTTGGCTTGCGTTTGATAAGCGGATTGATTTAGTCGTATATTAACCACACCGACAACTCGGGGAAACGAATGGAAATACTCGGTAAAACACTGATCTGGTCGGCCACTGCAACGACACTGTTGTCGCTGGTCTTGTACGTTCGCGGCGAGCAGAATACGCGTCTGGCACAAAATGCCTTTCGAGTGACCACCGGTTTGCTGACCGCATCGCTCGGTTTACTGCTCTTTCTGATCCTGAATCACCGCTTCGAATTTGTCTATGTCCGCAATTACTCGTCGACCGATCTGCCGCTCTATTACCTGATCGCCACCCTGTGGGGCGGTCAGGAGGGGACGCTGTTGTTGTGGATTGTCTATGTATCCCTGCTGGGCCTGTTGCTGATGAAGATGGCGGGACGGTTTGAGCGGTGGTCGATGGCGACCGTCAGTCTGTTTATCCTCTCGATACTTGTCATTCTGCTCAAGCGCAGCCCGTTTGAGGCGACTCCGACCGGTCCGGTTGAAGGCGCCGGACTCAATCCGCTTCTGCAGGATTTCTGGATGACGATTCATCCGCCGGTGATGTTCCTCGGTTTTGCGTTGGCGGTCTTCCCGTTTGCCGTTGCCGTGTCGGGTTGGGTGCGTCGCGAATACCGTGCCTGGACACCGTTGGCGTGGGTGTGGCTGCTGGCGGCCTGGTGCACACTTGGTACCGCACTCGTCATGGGCGGCTATTGGGCGTACAAAGTCCTCGGTTGGGGCGGCTACTGGGCGTGGGATCCGGTCGAGAATTCGTCGTTGATTCCGTGGATCTTCGCCACCGGCGGCGTACATGCGCTGATCATGCTCAAAAAGAAGAATGCGCTGGCCCGGTCGGCCTTCCTGTTTTCGATTCTGCCGTTCATTGCGATTCTATACGGGTCGTTTCTGACCCGCTCCGGAATTCTTGGTGATTTCTCGGTTCACTCGTTTTTGGACTTGGGCATCAATTCCTTATTGGTGGCCGTTTTGACTTTGTTCACCGTCATCGGGTTCGGGGTTCTGATCTGGCGGTCGCGCCATGTGCGCGGGACCATCGCATATAACTCGATGAAGACTGTCGATTTCCTCGTCAGCATGGGCGTACTGTCGCTTCTGGTGGCCGGCGCACTCGTATTAATCGGCATGTCGACTCCGCTGTGGACACGTCTGTTCGGTCCCGCGTCGAATGTGTCGCTCGACTACTACTTCATGGCGACGACGCCGATCGCGTTGATCCTCCTGTTCGGGTTGTCGCTCTTTCCGTTCATGCGTTGGATCAAAGCGTCGAAGCCGGTCATTTCACCGGAAGCTTCGATCAGTTTTGCGATCGCTCTCTTTGCAACTGGGGGTGCGTTCATCGCCGGGATGACTGAGGTGCTTTATCTCGTACTGATCTTCCTGGCGACCTTTGCCACCGCATCGAACTTCTGGCTGCTGGTTGATCATTTCATCAGCAAAAGGAAGATCGCCGGCGCCTATTTGGCGCATGTCGGTCTGGCGATCCTCATCATCGGCGCGGCGGTGTCGTCAGCCTATGAAACGAAAACTCAAGTTGGATTGCCGCTCGGCCAGCCGGTTCATAAGATGGGTTGGACATTGACGTATCAGGGCAAAGACACCAATGCCCCGGAAGGGAAGACACCGTATAACATCCTCGTCGAACGTCCCGGCTCATCGACTGCCTATATCTGTTCCCCGCGCCAATTCCAACTGCCGTATGACGGCGGCGTGATGCGCAAACCGGCCGTGAAGAAGTTCTGGAACAAGGACCTCTATATATCGCCGCTCGATGAAGTGGGCGGTTCCGGCGCTCAGGGCGTACAGGCCACACTGGCCCGCGACCAGGCGCAAGCCGTCGGCGGTTTTAATCTCACGTTTCTCGGTTTTGACATCGATGATCATGGTGAGGGCGGCGAGATCGAACAGGTCGACTGCAAGATCGAGGTCATGGGCGACATGTATGTCGATACGCTCGTCCCCGCTTTCAAGCTGACCCAGCAGGGTGTCAGTGGTCAACCGGCCCAATTTGCCGATGGACGTTTCACGCTGGGAGTCGACCGAATCGACGCCACCACCGGCGCGGTCCAGGTGACCCTTATCGACCATGCAAACCCGCAGGCCGAAGTGCCCGTCTTCTGGATCGAACTGGCCGAAAAGCCGCTGATCAATCTCTTCTGGCTGGGGACTACGTTGATGGTGCTTGGTGGTGTCTTATCGGTCTGGAAACGATTCAAGCGTTGGCGTGATGAAGCCGCGATCGAAGTGGCGATTCCCGGACCCGAGCAACACCACGCCCAGGTATCGTCCATGGTCGAGACGACCGAAGCCGATCCCGTTGTGTCCCGCCAGGGAATACCGTCTGACCGGTAGCGACGCTTTCCGACGTTCACTAGGAGATTTAATGTCTGGGCACTTTCACGGATGTCACCAGTGATGTATACTGAATGCTGTCTGGCGGTTACGGAGGATGCTTGGTCATGCGTAGGTCACTGGGCACATTCATACGCCCCTCGCGTGTAATCAATACGGAGAAGGGCGTACTCAGTACGCCCCTACGGATGATGGTCTTCATGATGTCCCATAGGATCACATCCTAAGTCATTTGCAACACATCCCAAGGTCAGTGGCACTCTGATCCAAACGGAGACGATTTATGACAACCGCTCTCATACTCCCCTAACTCCACACCCCGGCAATCGCCGTCCCGCATTCCGGGCACGCGCCACCCTTCAACCGATTCTGCATCATCTGCACCCCTACGCGATGAATCACGCGGGTCTGACACTCGGGGCAGTACGTCGACGACGCATCGCCGACCGGCATGTTTCCCGCATACACATATCGCAACCCGGCATCGCGTCCGATCGTCATCGCCCGCTCGATGGCCTCGACCGATGTCCGCGGCACATCGGTCATCTTGTAGTCGGGGTGGAAGGCCGAGACGTGCCACGGGATATCGACCGACACATCGCCAATAAACTCGGCTATCTGTTTCAGTTCATCGTCCGAATCATTTTGACCGGGAATGACGACCGTGGTCACTTCGATCCAGAACTTCTCCTGATGGATGACTTTGATCGCCTCCAACACCGGTTCAAGACGTGCCCCAAGCACCTTGCGGTAGAAGTCCGGATTGAACGATTTGATATCGACATTGTAGGCATGAACATACGGACGGATCGCACGCACCGGATCCTCGGTGATGAATCCGTTGGACACAAACACGCCACGAATGCCCTCTTCCGATGCGAGCTTGGCACAATCGTAAGCGTATTCGTAAAAGATTGTCGGTTCCGAATAGGTGAATGCAACGGTCGATGCACCCGCCTGCTTGGCCAGCGCGACGATCTCGCCCGGCTCGACCGGCCGCCCAAACAGATCCCGGTTCTTGCCCTTGGTCACCTGCGACAGATCGTAGTTCTGGCAAAACGGACAGCGAAACGTGCAGCCAACTGTGGCGATCGAAAGTGATTGTGTCCCCGGCAGGAAATGGAACAACGGTTTCTTCTCGATCGGATCGACATTGACCGCTGCCGACAGTCCATAGATCAGTGTCTTGAGCTCGCCGCCATCATTGCGGCGCACACCACAGACGCCATAGAGCCCATCCCGAATGTGGCACAGATGCGGGCAAAGAGTGCACACAACGGCGTTATCGGAGCGCTTCTCCCAAAACTGCGCGTCCGATGCGCTCGCCCGTTCGATTCCTGGTGCGGCATTCGTCATATTGGTACAACGCCCGATTGGAGTCCCGATTTGTCGAAATTACCGGCTCGTAAGCGGCTTGGGGAAATGAGGATACCGATGGAATGTCCCGGGACCGAACTGCTTCTGAACTATGAGATACTGATCCGGCGTCATCCAAGCCGTTTGCGGATTGTCCGGTTCCTGCTGACGAATCACCGGCACGCGCGCCGGTGTGTAGCCATCCACGAAGAGAAACAGCTTGTCGCCGTTTTCATCGACACACGCATCAACAACGACACTCAAGTGTCCACTACCACGCCCGGTGGTGCAAAACGGTTGTATTACTACATCGCCGATCGCCAGCAACGATTCCGGCACCTCCGGCCAATCACGCGACATGGAGGCCGTGTTGGTGTAGTTCATGACGAATTCGAGATAGCTGTCGAATTGTGCGCGTGTATTCGGGTGCCTGGGGCCGTCAGAATAAGTGATGCGCGTTTGCGACGAATTCACTCCATACTGTCCGGTCAACCACTTCGACCAGTGAATGTCATTACCGGAGAGTGAACGGAATTCGATGCGATCGGTCCAATCCTGCTGACGCGCGAACTCCGACGTCAACCGCAATGCGATATCGGCACACTGCTCTTCGGCGCCGAGCAAACGCCAGTCGAGGACGGCGGCGACTTCATCGGGATTAAGCGCCACATCGCCCTGCCAGTCACGCGAGGCCGATCCCGGCGGCTGTAACATGAGTCCGCGCAGCCAAAAGGCAAATGAACCGTCGGGTACATCAACGCGTGTGTACCCGTCCGGTGGCGTGAACCGATTGCGGATGGTCTGTGTCGTGTCACAGTCAACACACAGGGGATGTTCTGCCGCTGCCGTGTTGGCCAATCCCACAACCAACACAACAGTGATAGCCACTAAGATCGAACCCGAATGTCGCGCTTGTTTACACATCGTCATCGGCTATGGCCCTTCCGGTGGCGGGGTCGTTGGTGATCACGGCATCGATCCCCAGCCATTTTAGCACACGCAGTCGCGCGGGATCATCGACCGTCCACACCGCCAAATTGACCTGCGTCTTTTTGAGCGACTCAATCAATGTCGGTGTCACCCAGCGCTCGTGCAAATGGAGCGCGTGTAAATGATTCTTACGTGCAAAGCGGAGGATCGATCCCTGGAACAACCGCCGGGCCAAACGATGGCGGATACTCCCCACAATGAGCGCGTAGCGCCACTGCGGACGCTCCCGAGAGAGGTACTTGATGACGGTACGCCGAAAGGACGATAGCACAATAGGAAGCGCACCGGCATGCGGAGCAACGGCCGCCATCAATTCGGCCATTCCGTCGCCGTCTTTAATGTCCAAAACCAGCGGCACGTGGTGCTCACGCGCCCAGGACAGAATGTCCTCCAACGTGGGGATGGGATCACGATTCGGTCCCACCCACAATTGCGCAATCTGGTCGCTGCGCAACTGGGCGATCTTCGCCGGCGATCCCGCCACGTCGATCACGGCATCGTGATGAACGATCCACGTCCGGTCCGCCGTCAGTCGCAGATCCAGCTCGATCCCATCGGCGCCATCGGCATGCGCCTGTTCAAACGCCGCCAGCGTGTTTTCCTGGCAGGTGAGCGATGATCCACGGTGCGCGATGATTCTCATCGGTTGTCCTCGGTGGACGATTCCTTGCGGAGGGAATAGACCGTGTCGCCGGTTCGTTCAATGACAATCGTATCGCCGGCCGTCACGTTTCGTTTCGCCATCCACTTGCGGGTTCCGTGCGATTGATTGCGCCAGTAAAATCCGCCACGCACGATATCGGTTTCAAAGGAGAAATCCGCGTCGGTGTTGATGGTCAGTTGCACCGGTGCACCCGGCGGTTTCTCATCAGCCTCGCTGGGTGATGTGACCGCGTCCATGGGAAACAACTCCAGGAAGTCGAAGACATTGAACCGTCGTTCCCAAAACCAGACGTCTTCGTCGCTGTTCAAACGAATGCGCACCTGATTGTCCGATTGCTGGATATCGGTCATACAGCAAGTGTAACGACTCTTACTCGAATCCGAAACCCTGCTGATCCAGAAATGGGCGCAGGTCGAGACGCCGGGCCGCGGGATCGATCCACCGTCGCGCCGAATGCTCGATCCAGCCGTACCGGTCCTCGGGGGTGCGCTCCTCCCATCCGGGCACACGCTCGACCAGATCAATCCGCCGTTTCCCGTACATGCCCATCTTGCGCGCTCGCTGATCATACTCCGCGTGCGTCTGATCTAAGCTCGTGTCATCGTACGTTTCGCGATGCACGACACCATCGAGTGGCAGACGCGGACGTTGTGGCGGAACTTTGTCCCATAACGGAACCCCCAATGTCATCCCAAACGCCACAAATACCAGCGGGGGCAGCTCCAACACTTTGGCCAGCTCAAACGGATGATTCCGCGCACCACCGATCATACAGCCGCCGAGACCGACCGCCTCCGCGGCCGCCAGGGCGGTTTGCGCGAAGATCGTCACATCGATGACGCCGAGAAGGAAATACTCCATGAACCGCGCATCGAAATCATAGCCGGCCTGTTCACAGATGTGCTTGGCGCGGTTCAAGTCGGCACAGTGCGCGATGAAGACATCGCAGTCGACAATCTGCCGCTGCCCGCCGCACAACTCGGCAATGGTCGCTTTCGTGTCCTGATTCCGCACAACAACAGCCGAGTACGATTGCAAGTTCGAGGAGGTCGAGCCGCGTTGTGCGGTGGTCAGAATCTTGTTGAGTTGTTCGTCGGGAATCGGATCGCCGGTAAACCGTCGGACCGAACGGTGGGAATTGAGCGACGCCAACGCATCGTCCCACTGGGCCTCCGGCAATAGCTGTTGTGGAGATTTCATCTGACCCTCTTACGCATGATGTTCTGCATACAGGCGTTTCAATAGTGCGATTTGCCCACGGTGGTGTGCTTCATGCTCCACGCAGTGATGCAAGATCCACTCAATGGTGTAGGTTTCCGTGCTGTCGCCCGGGTCGAGCGGCGCGACGTCACGTGACAGGTCCTCGTCGGTCAACGACGATAACACGGCGCGTGTTTCGTCCCGAGTGCTTGCGAGCCGTGCGAGGAAATACTCCAGCGGCTGGCCCTGTATCTGTTCGATTCCGAAGCGGATCGGGAAGGCGATAGCCCATTCCTCGCCCATTGGTCGCCGAGCGATGTCCTCGCCGATCCACGAGCGTTCGACCGCCGCGATGTGAAGCAGGAGTGTGCCGATCGATTCAATATTCGCCTGGGGGCTCCACACAAGTTGGGATTGATCGAGGCCGGCCACGTAGCGCAGTGTGCCACGACGAACGTCCTCAAGTTGTGCCCGGAATACGCCCAGTCGTGGAGTGAAACCACTATCTGAATCGAGTCCAATCACGTGAGGCAAACTACGCAGATTCGTGAGTGGTCAACAGCTTTGTTGATTCATCCCTGCGGGTTTATTTCCGGCAAATAGAGCGATTGTCAGAAGTATTGTCCGTTTGAAGCCATCACGGCGTCCATATGTGGCGTCACCCGCCCTCGGGTGATGCCTTGTCCGGAAAGGAGATAGCGATCACGCGAGGGCTCATGACGGCACACTGGAATCGGAGAGTTCTTCTGACAATTGCTCAGGTATGATCGTTCGGGCCACAAATGAACGTGTTTCCCGTCTGTCGTCTGCTGAACGCGCCTGTGGTGAATTCTGGGAAGACATTCGCACATTTTCTACAACTTTTTGGCGTTCAACGTAGTAATAGGAGTAGGGGGGCAGACGACTACAGCATCAGTCGTCGTGACTACGATATTGCGACGATTTACTTCGTAATCGCTGCCCGGCAGAGTCTCAAGGTAGTCAAATCCCGTTTTCGACGGGCGGGATAAACGTGTATCCAACTCGATGTGGAAAACACCCTGTAATCTATTTAGCGCCAACTGATAACCTCTCCTTGAGAATTTAACATTTCGGTGTTTAAATCGTCATTTTTTCTTGACGATTGTAAGGTTCTTGTTATAAATTGCTTGCCGTCAAAATTGTGCGAGTCCCAACTTGGGCGCACACATCGAATCTTACACCGTGAAGAATCTCCTCACCAAACGACCGGGGGGCATACCCGGCTCACCTGTTCAAGGAGGCGGGAAGTGGTAAAGTCCGATGAGGTTGGTAAAACCACCGCACGGCAGGCCAAGAAGGCGTTACCGCCCAGCAAGTCTGCACCAGCCAGAGGTAAGGGAACCAGGGCAACCAAGAAAGCGAACCTCAAGTCTGAGAAGGCGAATGTACGACCGACGGTGAAAGTCAGTTCAGTTGCGCCGGTGGTCATTCGGGAAGCCAAGGAGCCGCCCGAGGGGTTGCCCAAAAAGTACTATTTGAAGAGCACGTTTAACACACACGACATCATGCACTCGCCCGTCGAGAAAACCCTGAAGATGCTTGACAAGATCCTTCAGGGTGAGCGTCTCTTCACGATGTAGTCTGGACCATAAGTCGTTGTACTAAATAGTCTTTCGTGAAACGATCTCCTGGCGGGGGCCGCGTGCGGTGGCCTCTGTTTTGCGTAAAAGTCCTTGCCCCTTGTGAAGTTAGGTCTTAAATTGACTCTCTCTGTTTTGAGTCGAGCTATCCTATGATAATGTCAGTCAATCGGTTAATGGAGCATCATCGCACAATATGACGTTCCGACCGGGGGAATTATGCCCAAGAAACAAACCAAAACCGCCCGTTCGGCAAAGGCCAGCCGAACCCGCAAAGCGAAATCCACTACTTCGGGGAAGACGAAATCCATGTCCAACAACAAGAAAACGACATCGAAGCGGTCCCGTTCCGCCTCTGCCAGCAGCAAATCAACCACGTCGCGCACGGCCAAATCGACCAAGCGCAAAGTTGCGTCGTCCATTCCGGGGCCGGAGAAGTCGACCACGAAGGCCAAGACCACCGGACAGATGACCTACTTCTTTGCGCAGGGGCGTGCCGATGGTGATGGCACAATGAAAGATCTCTTGGGCGGCAAGGGAGCGGGTTTGGCGGGTATGGCGTCGGCCAATATCCCCGTCCCCCCCGGGTTTACCATCACCACCGAAGTCTGCAACGTGTTTTACGAAAATCGGATGAAGCTCCCGAAACAACTCATGTCCGAGATCAAGTCGAACATGGCTGAGATCGAGAAGGTCATGGATCACACATTTGGTGATCCCGCCAAGCCGTTGCTTGTCTCGGTCCGTTCGGGTGCCAAGTTCTCAATGCCCGGTATGATGGACACGGTACTCAACTTGGGACTCAATGATGAGACGTTGGCGGGCTTGATTGAAGAAACCGACAACCCGCGGTTTGGCTACGACAGCTACCGCCGGTTCATCCAGATGTTCAGCAACGTCGTCTTGGGAATCGACAAAGCGGCGTTTGAGAAGATTATCGAGAAGAAAAAAGAGAGCCGTCGGGTCAAGAAGGACGCGTCGCTCTCAGTCGACGATCTCAAGGACTTGGTCAAGGAATTCAAAAAGGTTGTCAAAAAGCAGATTCGCGAGCCGTTCCCCGAAGATCCTTGGACTCAGTTGACAATGGCGATTGAAGCGGTGTTCAAATCCTGGAACAACCCGCGCGCGATTGCTTACCGCAAGCTCAACGAAATCCCCGGTGATCTAGGCACGGCGGTAAACGTGCAGGCGATGGTGTTCGGCAACACGGGCGAAGAGTCGGCGACCGGTGTCGGCTTCACGCGCGATCCGTCGACCGGCGATAACAAGTTCTACGGCGAATTCCTCACGAATGCCCAGGGCGAAGACGTGGTCGCCGGTGTGCGTACCCCACGGCCCATTTTGGAGCTGAAGGACTTGATGCCCGAGGCGTTCGACTCCCTCAGAGAGATCACGGGGCGTCTGGAGAAGCATTACCGCGACGTGCAGGACTTTGAATTTACGATCCAGGACGGTACGCTGTACATGCTGCAGACCCGTACTGGTAAGCGCACCGCCCACGCTGCGGTCAAGATTGCCGTAGACATGGTCAAAGAGAAGCTGATCACCAAAGAAGAAGCACTCCTGCGGATTCGTCCCGAGGACCTCGACCAGCTTTTGCACCCGCAGATCGATCCGAAGGCGGAGTTCGAAGCGATTGCCAAGGGTTTGGCCGCCTCCCCCGGTGCGGCGAGCGGTAAAGTTGTATTTAATGCCGACGATGCCGTGGCCATGGCGGAAAAGGGCGAAAAGGCCATTCTGGTCCGTACGGAAACCAATCCCGATGACATTCACGGCATGGCCGTCTGTGCCGGTATTCTCACCGCACGCGGCGGCATGACCTCCCACGCCGCTGTGGTTGCACGCGGCATGGGCAAATGCTGTGTCGCCGGCGCCGAAGACGTGCGCGTCAACGAAGAACGTAAGACCTTCGCGGTGGGCCCAACGATCGTCCGCGAGAAGCAGGTCATCACCCTCAATGGGACGACGGGTGAAGTAATTCTCGGCGAGGTCCCGACCGTCGACCCCGAGATGTCCGGTGAATTCGCCACACTCATGGGCTGGGCCGACAAGTTGCGCAAACTCGGCGTCCGCACCAATTCCGACACTCCGGAAGATTCCGAGTTGGCGGTGAAGTTCGGTGCTGAAGGGATTGGTCTCACCCGCACCGAGCATATGTTTTTCGGCAAGGATCGTCTGCCGCATGTGCAGCGCATGATCCTCTCCGAATCCGCCGAGGATCGGCAGTTGGCGCTTAATAAGTTGCTCCCGTTCCAGCGCGCCGACTTCAAAGGCATCTTCCGTGCGATGGGCAGCCGTCCGGTCACCATCCGGACACTCGATCCGCCGCTGCATGAATTCCTGCCGAAGCACAAAGACGTGCAGGAGGAAATCGCTGCGCTCAAAGCGAAGATCGATGATGTCTCGTACGAAGAATCACTGCAGATGCAAGATGAAATCGCGGCCAAAGAGAAAGTTCTCGATCGGCTCGATCAACTCGATGAGTTGAACCCGATGCTTGGCCATCGCGGCTGTCGTTTGGGAATCACCTACCCCGAGATCACCGAGATGCAGGCCAAAGCGATCATCTCGGCGGCCTGCGATGTGTCCAAGGATGGTGTTAAGGTCAAGCCCGAGATCATGATCCCGCTGGTGGGAACCGTTGAGGAGTTGCGCAATCAGCGCGAAGTCGTTGTGCGTGCGGCCGAGGAAGTCCTCAAGAAGCGGAAAATCAAGATTGATTATAAGGTTGGCACGATGATCGAGGTCCCGCGGGCCGCGCTCACCGCCGCGGAAATCGCTGACGCCGCCGACTTCTTCAGCTTTGGGACGAACGACCTGACACAGATGACGATGGGCTTCTCGCGCGATGATGCCGGACGGTTCCTGGGTTATTACGTCGACAAGGGAATTCTCCCCGCGGATCCGTTTGTGACACTCGATCAGGTTGGTGTCGGCCGGCTCGTACGGATTGCGGTCGAGGAGGCCCGTGAGGCCGATCCGAAATTGAAGATCGGCATCTGCGGTGAGCATGGTGGCGACCCCAAGACGATTATATTCTGCCATGAATTGGGTCTCGATTATGTAAGCTGTTCACCGTACCGGGTGCCGATCGCCCGTCTGGCGGCTGCGCAAGCGGTGCTCGGCGAGGTCTCGGACTCGCAGAAATAGGGCATCGGACCACGGGCGCCCACGCCCGTGGTCCACTGACATTGAAATGGCACAGATCCACATATTGGGATTGACAGCGGTCAGCCAGAGACGATACTATTCGTGAATGAATTCACGACCTCCTAAATCTGAGGAAGATGGGGACCGCCCCATCATCAGCCGGCGCCGGATCTCTGAGTCCACGATTCGCCGGCTGTCGATCTACTACCGCGCCCTCTCCGCGTTGGAAGGCGAAGGGTATCATACGGTCAGCTCCAAGGATCTGGCGCGACGCGAGAAGCTGACGCCGGCTCAGGTCCGTAAAGACTTGTCATTCTTCGGCTCATTCGGCACTCGCGGACTGGGATATCCCACCAAAGAGCTGAAGACGCGCATCGCGGCCATTCTGGGAATCGATCAGACATGGAATGTTGGCTTGATCGGTGCCGGTAACATCGGCTCGGCGCTGGTCTCGTATAAGGAGTTTCAAAAACAGGGATTTGTCATCAACGCGATCTTTGATAACGATCAGCGGAAGATCGGCTCGAATCACAAGGGCATTGTGATTTCCGACATCAAGGATTTGGCGGCGGAAGTTAAGAAGCGCAATATCCAAATTGTAGTGATTGCCGTCCCTGCCGCGGCCGCGCAGCAAGCCTGTGACGTCGCGGTCGAGGCCGGCATCCAAGCGATCTTGAACTTCGCTCCGATCAATCTGAAGGTTCCCAACGGCGTGACGCTGCGCACAGAGAACATGGCCATGGAGATCGAGTATCTCTCATTCACCCTGACCAATCACATGCGGCCGATCCCTACCTGATCGTGACAGATCCCAACGAACCGTATTGACAACGCGTTTATTGTCACCATCTTTTGGGTGTGACGTTGATTATGATGAGCCGTTTTCGAGTCCACAAGCACGTGTTCCTTCCCTTGGGCGTGATCTGCCTCGTGGGGATGTTGCTGTCGCCGACAATCGGACGTGAGTTGGCCGGCGATTGCAAGCTCCAAGGCAAGGTAACAGTGCGCAATCAACCCGCGCCGGTCGGTACGCTGATCGAAGCGTATATCGACGGCAATCTGATGGCCGATACGACGGTGCAAACTCGCGGACGATACGCCATTGCCATCCCCGCCGACGATCCGGTCACCATCGACCACGACGGCTGGCTCGAACAGGATATCATCACATTAGTCGTCAACGGCGAAACCGCCCAGCCGACGATTTCTGCCGGCGAAGGTCTTCGCAGCGACATCAACATCACGGTCCAATACATCTCCGACGTCCGCAGATCCACCTGGGGCAAGATCAAGGCCCTGTTCCGGTAATATTCCCCCGTGGGACGGGTGCGCTAAGCGTTTGATATCACCCGCCAGTTTCCGAGCATTCCATCCGTCACGAACACTGGATAATCACCATCCGCGCACCCGCCGTGCGCGTCTCGTTGTTCGGGCGCGGTCGGCGGGGCTGTGTGGTCCCGACGGTCTGTTCTTCGCGGGGCGAGATGGTGAATGTGGGATGTCAGCGCATCCGCCCTACGCTCTTGACTCCATCCAAATGACGATCCCGACCCCAATTATCGGGTGGAAAGCCGGATCGGGCTGAACTATATTCGTAGCTTAATCGCGGCCGCAACCATTTGACCGGCGGGCCGTAGTGCAAATCACGACGAGGTAAAGGATTAGTCGATGCAGTTATCCGAACGTGAAGACAATGGCGTGGCCATCCTGATGCCGTCGGGCAAGATCATGGGCGGCCCGGATGCCACCATCCTCCGCGAGAAGATTCATGAACTCGTGAAGGGCGGCAAATTGCAGGTGGTCATCGATTTGGCCAAGGTCGACTGGATGAATTCGAACGGGCTCGGAATTCTGATCTCCGGTATGACGACCCTGCGCGACAATAACGGCGACCTGAAACTGGCCAATGTCACCGAGAAGATCCAAAGCCTGCTGACCATCACCAAACTGATTACGGTATTCGAAGCCTATGATTCGGTGCCGGACGCGGTGCAGAGCTTCAGCGCTTCGGGTTCAAACTAATCTCTCTGATGCTGTCAGCCGTGGCCCAGCGATAATGACTCATACCTCCCGCGACTCACTGCGACTCGTCATTCCCAGCGAACCCAAGCGGATCGCCGAGGCCGACGAGTTTGTCGAATCCGCCCTGCGGGAGCGCGGCGTTCCCGAATCACTGATCTCGGATGTGGCGATTGCGTCGACCGAAATGATCAACAACGCCATCATCCACGGGAACAAAAAAGACGCGTCGAAGAAGGTCAAAATATCCATGACATTCACCGCCAATGAGGTGGAAATCCGCGTCGAAGACGAAGGCCGCGGATTCAACCCGGACAACGTGCCCGATCCCTTGGCTGAGGAAAATCTCCTGCGGGAAGTCGGTCGCGGCATCTTCATCGTCCGCTCCCTGATGGACCAAATGAAATACGAGCAGACCGACGAGGGCGGGATGGCGGTGATCATGCGGAAATCGTTCGAGTCATCGTGAGTGAGATCACCCGCAGCGGCCCGTGTGCCGGGGGGTAGGACGGGTGAACTGGCGGATTCTTGTCGTTGTTATCTACCTGCTGTTAGGGGCGGTTCTGTGGCTTCTCGGAACCGTCATCTTTCGCGAAAATCCACGTAGCCGTGTCAACCGCGTCACCGGGTTGATGCTGTTCTTCGGCGGCCTCGGCCCGATGTTCGCCGCCATCGGCACCGGTCTCGATTTGACCGTGACGACCATCACGTTCGAGCGGGGACCGGGCTACTACAACATGTTCTATCTGTGGGAATTGTTTTTCCCACTGTTGTTGATGTTCTCGCTGGTCTTTCCGGTTGAAAATCCACTCGTCAATCGGTTCCGACGATTGAAGTACGTGATCTTCGTCCCGCATATTTTTCATTTCATCTGGGTGGCGTTTTTAGCGCGTCCCGACCTGGGCTGGATGGAAATCAACGTTGACACCGAACCGTTCCAGACAATTGTCGCACCGATCAACATGATGCTCGGCTTCTTCGCACTCGGTCTGGCCCTGCTGTTCGAATTCCACCTGAAGTTCTTTTCGGTGATCGACCTGGTCTACATCGCGGCAGCGGTGTGGGCGTTGCGGCTCGGTTACAAACGGCTGAGCAACCAACGACTGCGTGAGCAGGTCCGGGTCATTATTATTGGGATTTTGTCCGGCGTGGGATTGTACTCGCTGGCATTCATTGCGCCACGGCTGGGCATCTATGATCTCCCTGTTGGTTGGCGTGTCGGTTTGACGATCCTGGCATTGATCGTCGGCTCGGGTGCGATTGCCTGGGCGATCATCCGCTACCAATTCCTCGATATCCGGTTCATTGTCCGGCAGTCGTTGGTGTTCACGATCTCCTCGGCGTTACTCCTCGGTGGATATCTTCTGCTGGTCTCGGAGGCATCGCGATTCGTCAGAGATTTCTTCGAAGTCGACACGCCACTGGTCGACATTATCTTCGTTGTCTTTGTGCTGCTGCTGTTCCAGCCGTTGAAGAACCGCGTCGACGATTTGATCGCCCGTTTGTTCATTCGCGACAAAGCCGACCCCCGTGCTATCATCGAATCATTCTCGCGCGAAATTGCATCCGTGTTCGACGTGGAGCAACTCAAACAGCGAATGATCGGATCGATGGTCAATTTGATGTTCATCGAGAAGGCATTCTTTGCAATGCGGAGTCCCAGCGGCGGGTACATCCTTGAGTTGGCCGGCATGCCGCGCGAGCCCTTCCCGGCGGATGATCGTTTCTTTATCGATGCACGACTCACCGCGCGACCCGCAACGTTTGAACATTTCGTCGTCGAGCACGCCAACACGCCGATGACCGAAGTGTTAACGCGGTGGGGTTGCCGTATGGTGGTCCCGATCATGGATCGCGGAGAGCTGACGGCCGTGTTGTTGTTGGGCGATAAAGTGTCCGGGTATCGTTACGGATCGGAGGATTTTCAGCTTCTGTCAACCCTGGCGAATCAGTTGGCGGTCGCGTTTACCAACGCGATCCTCTATCAAGAGGCACTCGAAAAGCAGAAACTGGAAGAAGAGCTGAATGTGGCTCGTCAGATTCAGCTTCAGCTCCTGCCGCGCACGATTCCCTCGGGAGACAATTTCGATATTGCCGCCTTCAGCCAACCGTCGCGGCAAGTGGGCGGTGACTACTACGACTTCTTCCCGCACAGCGACGGTTCGTTGGGGATGGTCGTCGCCGACATTTCCGGGAAAGGAGTGGGGGCTGCCCTTCTGGTGTCTCAGTTGCAGGCGATTCTCAAAGCCGAGGTGCGTACCCGCGGGTCGCTGCAATCGATGATCACCAAGACGAATGCGCTGATCACGGAATCGACAGCACCCGACCGCTTCGCGACCTTGGTATACGCCGAATTCCACTCCAAAAGGCTGGAACTGAAATACTGCAACGCCGGCCACAATTACCCGATGATCGTGCGCGCCGACGGCCAGATCGAGACACTGGAAACCGGTGGATTACTGCTGGGGGTCTCGGGACATGCGCAATACCAGACGGATATGAAGATGCTCAGACCGGGCGATCTGGTTCTCTTCTACACCGATGGCCTGTCTGAAATCAATGATCCAAACGGTAATGAGTTCGGTGAGAAACGCCTGACGGAGTTCCTGACTAAGAACCGACACCTGTCAGTCGAAGACCTCAAGAACCGCCTGGTACGCGAAGTGTCCCAGTTTGCGTTGGGAGAGATCGGTTTCGACGATCTCACTCTTGTGATCCTGAAGATCAAGGACGACAATGCGTAAGACGTCCGGAGCGAATGCCGTGGGGGAGATCATGACTGTGTCAGACCCACTGATTTTTACGGTGCCCAATTGCGATACGATCCATATAATCTAGAGGCTTCCGGGGGAGGTGCCCCCGCCTGCCCAAGGTCGAACGAATGCAGGACACCATGGCCAAGACCAATGATCCCGGCGATTACAGGTACTGTCCCTATTGCCGGACAGCGCTAGTACTTCGGGAAGATGGGTTGCTGCAGCGTCTCGCCTGTCCCGATTGTGGCTGGATTTACTACCGCAATCCGGTTGCGGCCGCCGGTGGCGTCGTCGTGCGCGATAACCATGTGTGCCTGGTTCGTCGCGCGATTGAGCCACGTCGCGGCGATTGGACCCTTCCGGCGGGATTTATGGAATACGATGAGACTCCGACGGAGTGTGCCGAGCGGGAACTCGAGGAAGAGACCGGGCTTACGGTCAAAGTCACCGGCCTTCACGGTGTGTATGCCGGTTTTGATGATCCACGACAGCGCGTTGTCTTGGTCCTCTACCGCATGCGCGAGATTGCCGAGCGCGATCCGGTCGCCGGTGATGATGCCGATGAGGCCGGCTTTTACACACTGGATCAACTCCCCGGAAAAATCGCCTTTCGTGCCCACGTGATGGCGCTGGATGATTTGGCGAAACAGTTGACTTCCGACACGTAATTCGATACGCAAAGCAATCATCATGACCGTCGCTCACCCCACACCACGACCCACGTTGCGCCACGCTCTTTGCGGGCTTGTGTTACTAAGCGTGATTGTCTCGACAGCCGGTCCTGCCAGAGCGCAGGGACGGGAGCTCAGCACACTGAGTGCCGACAAGGAGAGGCTCGTGTGGTCGCCCATTGATGGTCCGGTTGTCGAAGGCGAGATTCACCGCGCGCATCTTACTCCCGATTTGCGTGCGGTATTGGACGATGCGTTCGTCTCCGATGGGTTGCAGACCACGCGCGGCGTTGTCCCCAGCGGGTCGATTGCCATCCGCATTGATGAGGTGACAGGCTCGCATGTTCGATTGTTGTTCGCCGAAACACCCATCGCCTCGGCTGACATGCTGTGGACGTCACGGAAAACGGCTCGGGTGGAAGCGAAAGAGGTGTGGTTCGGCGACGTTGTCACCTACGATGCTCTGACCACCATCGACGGTGAAGTTCTGGGAAGTGTGATTGCGATCGGTGGTGATGTCTCGATCGGGGAAGGGGCATCGATTCGTGGTGACGTGATCGTCATTGGCGGTATCTTGCGGCAACGCCCCGATGCGAAAATCTATGGCCGCGTCTTCGCTCCCGGCGGCCATCGCCGTCCACGGTTATTCATCCCCAGTGTCGGCGAATTGGATAAGCGCGGATACGAGTGGCGGCCGACGTTATCGTATGACCGTGTCGATGGGCTGCGTCCCGGAATCGGAGGCACCATTCTTGGGGATGATCGTACGCTCGAATTGGGTCTGTGGTCCGGGTATGCATTCGCCTCAGAGACGTGGCAATACCGATTCGGAATCGCGAAGGTTCTTCTGCCAACTCGGGCACTCCGTCTGAGCGGTTCACTGTACCGCTTGACAATGACCGAGGACAGCACCGTGATCGGCCGCGATGAGAATACAGTATACGCGCTGGTCGCCGGATCCGATTACCGCGACTACGTCGGCGTTGACGGGGGCGAAATCGCACTCACGTGGAAATACAAAGAACTAGGGACGATCACAACCACCTACCAGAACCATGATTTCCGGTCCTTGGCGGCCAGCGTCAATCTCTGGCATCTGTTCCGGAACAACGAAGAATTCCGGCGGAATTTCTCGACGCTGCGAACTTTGGGCATTATCGATTCGTTGAACCCTGCCTACCACGGCCACGCGTCGGCGTTGGTGTTGACGCTGCGCCTGGCCCCCGTGGCTAGCGGGCAGCATCCGATTGGCTTCAATGGCTCCTTTGAATTGAACTATGAAGTGGCGGGTGGCGCATTGGGCGGCAACTACGACTACGATCGCATTACCCTCAGTGGAAAGGGGTGGTGGGATTCCGGGCGCGTCCACAAATTCACCGTCCGCACCATGCTGGGATCCGGACGCCACGATCTTCCCCCGCATAAGCTCTACTACATTGGCGGCATGGGGTCCTTACGGGGATATCGGCAAAAGGAATTCGTCGGCGATGAGGTGTTCGTGACCAATTTGGAGTACCATTTTAAGTACTGGGAAAACCCTTTTGGCGACGCGGCTGTGATTTTACTCTTTGATGTCGGTAATGTCGAGATTAATGACTCGGCGTGGAGCCTCGACAATTTTAAGTCCAACATCGGCATCGGCTTAGACTTCGGCGATGCGATCCGATTCAATGCCGCCAAGGCTCTCGATGAAGCCGACCGCGATTTGAAGTTCACGCTGAAGCTCTCCCGCTCGTTTTAGCAGGGCGCGGACAAATCCACGATTCGGCGCAATCTCCTCGATGTCATCCCGAGTCCGTCTGACGGCACTTTGGAATCGGACAGTTATCCTGACAACCGCTATAGACTCTGTCCTCTCCTGACCCCTGGTTGTTCATTATAATCAGTTCCCCTGCAATAGCTTACCTGCTGAGGGCGGCCTTTTACCAACGGTAATCGGTTGACGTTATAGCGGTTGTCAGAATAGATTTCCGTTTGCCAAGGTAACCTTCGCTGTCATTCCCGCGAAAGAGGCTGTGTCATAATTCGG